>DATNPT010000277.1:0-8247 GCA_036703075.1 Chroococcales cyanobacterium | reverse complement strand
AAGAAGCTATAGTATTGACCCTCAACGAGGATTGCTAATAAGCGTTGTTTTAAATGGGGAACCTGGATGCGGCAGCGTTGGTATTGAGTTGGCGATTCAAGAATTTTACTGGCAGCCAGGTCTAAACTATGAACAGTAGACTCTTGGTTGACTTCAGCGGTTCCAATTTCAACGGATTTAGCCTGATCTAGTACTGGAGGCAAGTTTGGTTGTTCTGATTCAGTTGAGATAGTTGTATTGAGCTGAAGTAGAGTTACTTGAGGTTCAAGTTGTTGAGTAGTGTCAACAACTTGTTCTAGATTGTCAGTAGGAATGCCTTGAAAAGCAGAGGTGGTGTCAAGAAGGGTTGGAGATTGATTTGAGAAAATATCATCGCTCAGAGGAAGGTCTAGAGCTGAAATTTCTGGTCGGTATTCAGGCAGAGTTATTGCTTCTCGTTGGGCTCCCTGTTCTAGCGAATTCGACTGTAAGTTTTCTCCAAATTTATGGGCGAGTGCTGATTCGCGGTAAGCGTTCCACCTCCGGGTGATTTCGACGCTAGCCATACCTGCTCCGACACTGACAACGATGGCAAATCCTACATAGGGAATTGCCACGTCTTTATGTTCGCCATTAAAGATGGGTTGAATTTCGCCACTAAAAAAGGGCGGAACTTCAACAACAACGGGTTCCTTATTGATAAAAGCAAACGGTACGGTCAAAGTAGAAAAGACGGCACTCGAAATAATGACAGCAGGAAGTAAAACGTTGCTAAGGGGGTAACTACTCATCTTCAACTGCTCCAAGCCGTGAAGTGTGGTAACTAGTGCGTGAATTTTGTACAGACGTGCGAGGGTTCACCTTTACAGCAGTCGTAGCGCACCTGGAGAAACTGAAAAAATTGCACTTCTATCACACATTCCGCTTCCTTTGGGGATTATCGGGATGATTTCTCTGGTAGCTCTAGGTACACCCTTACTCAGTCGTCCTTTGAGACTTGCGATGCCTCAATAATCGTTTTTGAAGCTACCAGCGTTGGTGTGATGCTTGTGTTGATGAATTTTTGCATTGCCATTCTGCTTACGCAGCTATCGTTTTTAGCTCTTTGCCAAAATTATACGTAGCGTTGTAGATGCGTTAGCAATCGTTGTAATGCTTTGATGAAGTATCGTTTTTAGAGCCTTGTAGGCGGCTGGTAGGAATTGTAACTTCTATAATGGTAGCAAATTGAAAGCAAATCGGCAACGATGAAACAAGTTACTACCAGAGTCTCAGACCGTGAATATGAACACTTAGCCAAATATTGTCAGTTAACAGAAAGAACTCAATCAGATGTTCTGAGAGAATTGATTCGGAACTTGTCACTTCAAGGGGTATTGAATCCCCTCAAGTAACCTGCTCCGAAGGAGATATTGATCGGGTGCGGGTACAAGCATAAAATCCTTGCGGAACTTGCTGAATAAGGGTTTAGGCTTTGTTAATCAGCCTTAGTCTTTAGTGTATGCAAGAACAAACCTGTTGGACGCAAGTTGCTCAGACTTGCTTCCGCCATTTTTTTATTCAGGTCGGGCTGGCGATTTTCACGAAAAAATTAGGGTGTTTAATGACTAAATCAAGGCTTTAGGAGTGAAGTTGATTTTGCTTTATTAAAACTTTAATCTTGAAATCCTGTCTTTTGATGTATTGGGTGAGTAATGTAAATGAAGGGATAGTCACAACTCCAACTTTGCAGGCTTTGGCGTATGAACTTAAGAACCATTATTATACTTGTAACGCTATTAGCTGCTGCCATACTCCCCATTGCTGTTCGCCTCTCCGTTGCTGAAAATGTTGGCCAACCGCTGAAATTTAAGCCTCTGGAAAATATTCAAAAGGCAGTTAAACCGCTAAAAGCTCAAAAAGTAAACGTTGCATTGATTTTGAAAACAAAGAGATGTGTCGGCTGTGACCTCAGCGATATAAATTTAAGTGGACTGGATTTGAGTGGTGCTGACTTAAGAAATACCGACCTTTCTCGTGCAAATCTCAAGAATACCAAGCTGAAAGATGCAAAAATGAGTGGTGCGCGTTTGAATAAGGCTAACTTGACCCATACCGACCTAGATGGTGCTGATTTTAAAGAGAGTGACTTACAAGGTGCTGATCTCAGTAACGCTCAGCTTCTCAATACCGACTTGACTAAGGCGAATTTAAGTAGCGCGACTTTGTACCGTACTGAGCTTCGGGATTCTGATCTTATTGAAGCTAAGCTACAGAATGCTAACCTGAGTCAAGCCACTTTAGTAGGTGCACACCTGACAGGAGCCAACCTAACGGGGGCGAACCTGAGTAATGCTGTCCTGCGTTACGCGGATTTATCTAAGGCTATTCTAAGCAAGGCTAATCTCAGGGGTGCTGATTTGAGTTTGGCAATTATGCCTGATGGTACAACGGTCTATGGAACGACTCAGTACTGAGAAATAGCTGGGTTTAATTATAGGTTTTAGCTCTCCTGACTCCTGACTTCTATTTTCCTAGGAGGGTGAGGCGAATTGCTCATTTGTCAGGCTTTTCCTTACTATTGTTTGCTCCTTTGGTATTGTCGGTGACCATAATGAAGGGCTAACTTGGTGGAATACAATCTAGCCCGTTAATTTGCTGCCAAGCAGATCCAATTTGTTTCTCAACGAGTCAGCCAGTGTTTTTATTTGTTGATATTGCCCTATTTATAATCGCTCTTGGACTTGGAGTTCCAATCGCAGTTCTTTTTATAGAGTGCAGTGCAGCCTTGTTATCGGGTCAATCTGAGTCATGGGCTGCTAGTACACCTCGACCGAGGGTCGCTGTTTTAGTACCCGCGCACAATGAGGCGCAAGGAATTGCTGCAACGCTGGAGACGATATTGCCTCAGTTAACGGCTCGAGACCGCCTTGTTGTCATTGCTGATAACTGTAGTGATGAGACAGCGGCGATCGCAAAGCGCTGCTGTGCTAGCGGTGTAGAGTCGAACGAACAAGCGCAGAGTGGACACCCATTTGATGTGATTGTTCTTGAACGACAGGACTTTGAGCGAAGGGGCAAAGGGTATGCTTTGGATTATGGCTTGCAGTCCATTAAGGAAGACCCACCAGATGTGGTGGTGATGGTCGATGCTGACTGTATTGTTCTTCAAGGAGCAATTGAGCGGATTGCTGCTGTTGCTGCGGCAAATCTACGACCCGTTCAAGCTATCTACCTCATGGAACAACCCGCTAAGCCAGGACCGAAAGATTCAGTTTCGGCACTGGCGTTTATGGTGAAGAACTTAGTCCGTCCGAGTGGATTGGCGCAACTGCGGTTGCCTTGCCTGTTAACGGGTACGGGGATGGCTTTTCCTTGGTCTGCGATTGCGAATGCAGCCCTGGCGAGTGGCAATATTGTCGAGGATATGCAACTGGCTGTAGATCTGGCGATTTCTGGTCAACCTCCCCTATTTTGCCGGGATGCCAAAGTAATAGGGCGTCTCCCACAGCAAACCCAAGCTGCCAAGAGCCAACGGACACGCTGGGAGCATGGTCATTTGCAGACTTTGCTGACACAAATTCCCCGGCTGTTAAGAGCTGCTTTGCTTCAAAAACGTTTTGATTTGCTTGCGCTTGTCCTAGAACTTTGTGTCCCGCCACTCTCATTGTTGGTGATGATTTGGGCTGCTGTTATGGGGGGGGCATTAATAGCCGGGAAGCTAGGAGTTTCATGGATTCCAGCTCTTGTTTTAGCAATTGAAGGATTGCTCATCTTTATTTCAATCCTTGGTGCTTGGGCTAAGTTTGGTCGAGCTGAGTTACCCCTTGCAGCACTTTTAGCTGTGCCTTTTTACATTTTGTGGAAGATTCCTCTTTATCTGGGGTTTCTTATTCGCCCACAAACCAAGTGGATTCGCACAGAGCGGGACTCGGTTGAGCCTTCTGAACCTTAATTCAACGGATTGGACGGGGAATTGTTCTCTCTAAAATTTATATCAGTCTTTTTCTGCTCAAATCCTTCCCAACTAGAAAAAGACTGTGTATTGCTGGAGCATTTTTTCCTTCAACTTTTTAAGCCTAACGAAAAGTTCAATTTGGATTGTGTAATTGATAACATTGTCAGGGATTAAGTTGGCATTTCAGCAAAGAAACTCGTGAAATTTGTTAGCATTTGTGCGGCTTGATTTTAATTGAAAAAATAATCATTGGATTATGAGAATGGAATAATTACAGTGGGGGTTATAATTTTTTAATAAAGGAGAAATGAAAACTAACGAACTATACAAAGAATTCTTTATAATCGTGTTAATTTAGCTGGATATGGATAAAATTGACGCCAGTTAATAGTAACATTCTAACGACAAGAAAAGCGGAGGTTTCTGTTGTCCACAATTCCCTTTAACCAACCTTTTGCTGCTGGGAAAGAATTTGAGTATATCCGACAGGCCATCAAGAACGTACATACTTGCGGTGATGGTCCTTTTACCAAGAAATGTCATACTTTCTTAGAGCAGACATTGGGAGTCGATAAAGCGCTGCTTACTACTTCTTGTACTCATGCCTTAGAAATGGCAGCGCTGTTACTAAATGTCCAGCCAGGAGATGAAGTTATTGTTCCTTCATTTACCTTTGTCTCTACTGTTAATGCCTTTGTTCTACGGGGTGCTTACCCTGTCTTCTGCGACGTCCGTCCAGATACGCTCAATTTGGATGAAAACAAACTAGAAAAACTAATCACACCCCGTACCAAAGTTATTGTCCCTGTACATTATGCCGGTGTTGGGTGTGAGATGGACGCCATTATGAAGATTGCGAAAAAATCTGGCGTCGCGGTTGTTGAAGACAATGCTCACGGACTGTTTGGCAAGTATAAAGGGAAGTATCTGGGTACGTTTGCGTGTATGGCTACCCAGAGTTTTCATGAGACAAAAAACTTTAACTGTGGAGAGGGAGGTGCACTGCTGCTCAACGATCCCCAGTATATTGAACGCGCTGAAATTATTCGTGAGAAAGGAACTAACCGTAGTCGCTTCTATCGAGGTCAGGTGGACAAATACACTTGGGTTGATATTGGCTCAAGTTATCTTCCCTCGGACATGCTTGCTGCCTACTTGTATGCTCAGCTAGAAGTCTACGAACAAATTCAGGCCAAGCGGCAGCAGATATGGGAGTATTATTACGAGCATCTTCAAGACTGGGCTGAAAAATATAATGTCCGTTTCCCGATTGTGCCAGATGACTGTGAACAGGCTTATCATATGTTCTACATACTGATGCCTTCACTGGAAAAGCGTCAAGCTTTGATTGCTCATTTGAAGACTCAAAATATTATCAGCGCTTTTCATTACCTGCCTTTGCATTTATCACAGATGGGGCGGCAGTTTGGCGGTAAAGAAGGTGACTGTCCAGTGACTGAAGATGTGAGTGATCGCTTACTTCGTTTGCCGTTTTACAATGACTTGACTGAAGCTGATCAAGCAAGAGTTGTGGCAGCCATTTCTGAATTCCATTGAGGAAAAACCTCGCATCGAATTAAATTAACTACTGGCTGAAGTTACTCTTGGCGCTTATCGCTTTCAGCTTTTTCTGAATTCAAGGCCAGTTGATTAATTCTCTTAAGTCCCCACGCTCTATGTAGGGGATTTTGCTTTATATAGGCTTTAAAAACCTTTTTTTCTTTGAATTCTTTAAAAAGAGATATCTAAAGTTTTATGATTTTTGTTTCACGTCTATTAGGATATAAACGTGGGCCTAAAGCTTGATATCTTCCAAATTGGCTCGTCTCTTCTGTAGAACTTGTGAAGGATATGTCTGTAAATCAGCTAAGTTCCGCCAATTCACGCTCGAAGCTGCAATTGTGGTTATCCAGCTGTGCTTTAGTTGTAGCTGTAGGAACGGTCGCAGCGGTTTTGGCTGTGCGTTACAATTCAGATTTGCTGAGACCCCTGATTCAAGCGGGTGTTCCTGTTGCGGCGGCGGCAGATTGGCCTGTAGTTGGGTATGCGGTTCAGGAGGCAGAGACGCCTGTGATCAGCGTGCAGCAACTGAAGCAATTAATTGATAGTAAGGCAAGCAATTATTTGCTCGTAGATGTTCGCACTCCTGATGAATATAAACTGTCTCACATTCCTGGCTCAGTTCTTGTATCGCTGATAGACATTCAACAAGGAAAAGGCATTGAGCAGATTCAGTCTATGCTCAAGGGTCGCCAATTGGTAGCTTACTGTACCTCAGGAAAACGCTCAGCCAGAGCGCTAGTATTACTCCAACATGCAGGGATTAAGGGCACAAAAGTCCAAGGTGGAATCAAGGCTTGGACAGAAGAGATTAATCCCTCGCTTCCCCGTAATGGTTGGTAAATTCATCCGCATCATTCATCTCACAGAGCAGAGACGTGGGCTTTCTTGTTGATGCTCTATGATTGCAGTCAATATATTGACTTATATTGGCTGAGCAGTGCTGGTCTGCCTATAAATCTCTAAAATTCGGTCAACTTTACGTTCCCAATCAAAATATTTCAGGACACGCTCTTGTCCGGCGTGACCCATGGATAGCCGCAAATCAGGTGAGTGGGCTAGTTCCAGCATGGCGTCGGTTAGTCCGTTGACAAATGCTTCTTTCGAGGTTGGGTCAATCAACAGCCCACAGGTTGAATCCAGATAATCTGCGGGTCCCCCCCAGTTGGTTGCAATCACTGGCAGTCCCATTGCCATTGCTTCTAGAACCACTGCTCCGCCACATTCCAGTAGGCTAGGCAAAACCAGTGCATCAGCTTGCTGTAATTTGAGCGCACATTCCTCTTGAGACAGCCAACCTGTAAACACAACACGATCGGACAATTCTAGGCGCTGCGAGAGTTCTTCTAGTTCCTGCTGCAATACGCCATTGCCGATAATTTCTAAAATGGCATTGGTTTGAGCCGCAACGGGTGGGAAGGCTTCTAATAGTAGGTCTACTGCTTTCCAGTCTACAAGCCGACCGATGTAAACGAAACGGATTGTTTGATTGGGTTCTTTGGCAACTGGAGGTATAGGTTTCCACACGGATAAATCAACTCCATTGTCCACCAGTTCAATGACTGTACCTTGCACACCCGCAGGTAACGCCTGCTTTGTCCGCTCATTGGCAACCAGCACCGTCTGTGCTTTTAACTTGCCTGGGAGAAGGCGATTACAGAAATTAGACAGTTGACGCCCTAGCACAATCGTCAGCTCCTCGAAGTAACTTTGGCGAGAGCGAAACGCTGATGGAAATTCCATTCCGCCGTTGAGTGGCCCAATAACTACAGGTGCGCCCACTCCAAACATCAGGGACGGGTATTTAGGTGAGAGGGGGATTGGCTCATGCACCACATCAATCTGATGTTCTTGAACAAGGCGACGGACAAGGTGGCGTTGGATGTTTTGTGTATGCAGGTGACTGAGTAATCCCAGCGTTACTTCTCCCATTCGTCTTGGCAAACGCTGTTGCCAGTACCATAACAACTTATGCAGCCAGGTATCCTGGACAAAGTGCATGTACTCGCAATCGTTTGGAAATAGTGCCTGGAGTTCAGCCTGTGTGCGGGCATGAACCACTAAGTGGGCTTCAATGTTACGTGAACGAAGAACTCGGAAGTAATGCAGTGGGTCAAAGGCTTCACCTCCGAGCTTCGTCGAGGCATTTTCCGCCACAATCACAACTCGCATCTTGGATGTTTCTTTGGGCTTTTCTGTTTCTCGGTTGGTAACGTTCATCATGATTTATTCTTTGTACGAGATTGAGCAATCCAAGTAAGGCAGCCACAAAACGTTATTGAGATTTTTGGTCTTAGTTTGGTGTCTCTTTGAGAGAGAATATAACTGTTTCAAGAAACAACAATTTCTGAGAAAGAATTAGCAAACTTGCCCTAAGATAGAAAAAAAATTATGTAATGTATGTAAGGGATTGAGTTTTGAAAACTCTTCTCTGACGACTTGCAGATTTTGCTTAAGCGGATTTTCTCTAACCAAAAATAATAAATCTTTATCTAGATTGACAGTTAGGTGATATTCTCCTGTCAATAAAATAGATAAATTACTGCACTAATGCAGAAGAAGTAATTCTCAAACTTTTTCCCAAAAAGAGAAATTGCTCAACTATTTTAGCTTTTAAGGAAGTGTTTTGTTGTCCTCAAAAGAACATTTGATGAATTAGGTTTAGCTTAGCGGTGAAGACTCTAAGTTAAAGCTCGAATCGAAACGATATCGTCCGATTCCAATCAGCCGACGGGTGTAGCGAACTCCAGCGTCAAACAGAGCTAGAGGAA
>DATNPT010000263.1:0-4401 GCA_036703075.1 Chroococcales cyanobacterium | reverse complement strand
GGACAAAAAACGAGAGAGTCTATATGCAACCTAAAGGCGTATTAGCCTAGCAGAGCGACTTGCTCGAAAAAAGCCCCCTGATACCACTTATGATAACTAGCTGTCTTGAAAGCGAGAACATCCTGATACCCGCTCCGAAGTCCTGCTTTAGCAACAGTTTGTTGGAGTGCTAAAGGTGAGAGCGCCGAAACCATCGCCCTTTCGTGCAAAAGATGCATTAGCCTAGCAGCGTATCAGCGCTTCCCCTATCCTAAAATTCAGATCTATTGCACGCACCTACTACTTCTGACTTGCGATTACCTTCTCTTTCCTTCGGAAGACCTACGGCGAAAGAGACGAAGAGCCAACGCCTTTACTCGAAACGTGATCGCATCCGACCAAACCTCGACCTTGGCAATGCCAACGAAAATGCCCTGTAACCGGTTGCGGGTAATACCACTCCCTCAAACGAAAAGCCTCAGCTTATAAGCTGAGGCTTTCTGATGGGAGATTTCACGTTTCTTGTCTAAAGAGAAAATACTTAGCTCACTGCCAGTGAGGTCAAAACCAGTAAACTCACGAATAGAGTAGCTACTGCACCTTGTAGAGCGTAGCGTTGCTGCTCCCATACGGTGGGATATTCAGTGTAGTAAGTAGGGAGTTCAGGAGCGTAGTTGTTCAGGACGCCATCTTCATTCACGGTGGTGTACATTTCGCTTCTCTCCTTGTTTGTTACCTTATGTAAATAAATGTAACAGAATTTTTACAAAAACACCACTCCCATCTCTTCGATTTTGCTTTTATGGCAGTCGTCAAGGCGGTTAGGACTCTCGCCAAATCCTGAAACCTTGATGGGTCAATCTTTTCCCTTCTGCCTTCTGCCCTCTGCCCTCTGCCCTCTGCCCTCTGCCTTTTGCTATACTTCCCATCACGTTATTGTTTTAACTGACGCCTAAGGACAAGTTGTTAAGGGATTAGGACACTGGTCATCTGGTGTAATCCACCCTTTTACGCTTTCATGTTCTACAAACGCCCAAGACTGCTCGCAGCTTAAAAGCTTGACGCCAGTTGAGGCAGGAATCCGACCGATTGGTGCGCCTTGAGTATTGGCACTAGTGTAAACGGACACTCCCCCAGAACCATAGCCGCGAGTACTTGTACCCAACAAGGGCGCGTACACCCACCCAGTCCCCTGAAATTCCACTTTGTTCGGGCTTTCTGCTTTGGTCACCTGTACCCAGTCTCCTTGTGACGCACTCAGTTCGACAATCACAGCCTGCGTATTCGTGGGTAAGTTGCCAACGATCGCATAATTACTACCTGGCCCAGAGCGCACATTCAAGCCTTTTGGATCTTTATCGGTAACATAAGCACTAATCTGACAGGTTCGTTGACTGGTAGCTGTCGTCTTCGCAGGTGTTGCGGCTTTATTGGTTGGAGCTGAAGTGTCAGCCTTCTGCTCCTTAGAAGACTGCGGCGTTTGGGCGATTGCTGGTGCTGAGGTGTTATTGGAGGTTTCAGTGGGAGAGGATATTCTGTTAGACGAGGTTGGTGTCATATCTGAACTCTGACAACCAGCAATAATGCTTCCTAAGAATACGAGCAATAGTAGTGAACTTTTCATAACCTTTATCCTATTGCAAATTATGGAGTGAGACTATTAATCTGCCATATAGTCATACTCCAAGATGTGTACTATTACCTCAGGTTGATATACATTTCTTGATAGAAGATTGTAAGGTTTAAACTCTATTTTTTCGGCTTTAAGGTTGGATACAACCAAAAGATAGTTGTTGCCGATCGAGCGCTCATTTAGGATAATCATCTCAACAGTGAGGTGCGATCGGGAAAGCGATCGCGTTGGGTGTATCCCGTTTTTGCAAATTTTAGATGCACCCGATCGCGTTTGACATCCCTAAACATCTCCCAGCAAAAAAGGATATTACCCTAAATCGATGACTATGGGTTTGCAGTTGGTCGTTTCCAACGCCCGAGCGGATGCTGGTGCATCGCAAGCAAGCTGCGGTTGGAAAACTAGTCTCAGTCCTTTTGCGCTTTCTGGGACTTCAAATACCACTTCTCCGCCTTGTTTATCGCCCGGTTTGATTTCACCTGTTGGGCTTTTGATATCATCTAAAGCGCTAGCCAGGAGAGCTACATCATATAGTTTATTTTGACTATCGATCAGTTTAAATCCTGAAACGGCGATTATTTGGGGTTGCTGTCCTTGGTTGGCAATTGTGGTATCAACTACAATCCATTTATGTCCTTTATTGGGCTTAATTACTCCTTTACCTTGATGGTTTCGTGTTCCATTAACGGTTAATTGCAGGTTGAGGTTGCTATCTTTAATGGCAACCATTTCCCCAATCCGATGAATCGGTTGCGAGCTTGACTTGGCTGAAGGCTGTAATTCAATGTTAGGAGATGAGGTAGGAATTGAGCTTTGAGAGGCAGTATCTGGGGATGAAGATGTGTCTCGAGCCTGCTTAGTAGAAGAACACCCAACAGCTAGGGCTAGTAGAGCGATAGTTACAGTCCAGCTAGTGAGTTTTCGGAACAAACGGTTCATCTTATTTATCTGCCACTGGTCAACGTTGTCTTTCTGTTGCAGGTGTTGACGTTCGCTAGAGAAATTAGAGCCTGAAACTCCAGTCCCACTTGTGACTACCTAGAATTAGGCGAAGAACTGCCAGGTTCTAGGAAGTCATAGAGGATTTCATCGGGCTCATCTTCCAGTTCCTCATAGCTGGGAGCAACAAAAGTGTTATCACCCTCAATCGGTACTGTTTTGGCTATTTGCGTCGGAGCGGGACTCGCGAGAATTTGGTACAGTTGAGCAATTTGTTGGTTGAGATGGGTGACTTGATTCTCAAGCGCCTTCACTTGTTCTACAGTTGCGTAGCGTTTGAGTTGATTGTCCTTGTGAAAGAACTGAGCCAGGATTTCCTCGACAGCTTCAGACGTTCCCTCAAACTGTTGTTGATTTTTATAAGTCAGGAGAGCTTGGTAGAGTTCTTCTGGTAGGTAGATGTTCAGCTTTTTGTGATTAACCACGATCCGTCCCTTAGACAATGAATTAGTTTGCGATCGTGTTTGCCGTTGCTGAGTGCGATCGCACTAATTATGATTGTCCTGTACGCTGCGCCACCCAGCGACGCATCAATTCAACTGAACTAGCAAAAAATACTCGAAAGCAGAAGCCTTGCTGTGCCTTTCTAAAATAGAAACACGATTAAGAAGGAATTCGTCATGGTACAATTCGACCCACTCCTGCGCCTACCCACCAGTGAGGAATTGCCGGATTCTGATGATACCCCGGTGGATAACGAGATTCAAAATCTGATTCCCAACTTATTGTTAACTGTGTTATCTCTCGTGTGGCGCGAGCGACAAGACTGGTTCTTAGGCGTAGATATGGGGATTTACTACCTCTACGAACAAGTGCGTCAACCCGCCCTCGTTCCCGATGGCTTCCTCAGTTTGGGAGTCGAACGATACAAAGGAGAGCGCGGACGCTTGAGTTATGTCTTGTGGGAAGAGAACAACATCTCTCCCATCTGGGCATTAGAAATTGTGTCCCAAACTCCAGGCGGTGAATATCACGACAAGATACTTAAAGATGCCCAGTTAGGGGTGTTGTACTACACCATTTACAATCCTGACTACTGGCGACGCGACAAGCATGAACCCTTTGAAGTGTACCGTTTGGTTCAGGGAGAGTATATCCGACAATCTAGAGAGCCATTTTGGATGCCAGAAGTTGGTTTAGGCATTGGACGAGGCATTGGCACTCACGAACGATGGACGCGGGAGTGGTTGTACTGGTATGACCAACAAGGAAATCGGTTGTCAATACCAGAAGAGATAATCGAGCAAGAGCGACGACGTGCTGAGCAAGCCGAACTGCAACTTAATCAAGAACGACAACAGGCTCAGCAGAAACAACGGGATGCGATCGCGCAACTGTTCTCATTAGGACTCAGTGTAGAACAAATTGCCGGAGCATTAAGTTTATCGGTGCAGGATGTGAAACAGGTGATCGAGGATTGATGCTTCTTGGATAAACCCATCTACTTATCATGCTGATAGTCTGTCTACCGCCGCGATCGCGATCCAGTCGTGTTGAAGGATAATGATACACTCATACTGCCAGACTTACTGCCCGGTTGGGAACTCGCAATATCTGAGTTATGGCCTCCTGAGTTTGAATGAGTGGTTGTCGGGAGGCCTGTACAGTCGTTGTTCCGTGGCTTAATCTTGTCGCGTCCACACCGCTATCAAACGTTCGCGACCATCATTATCTATCTTTTTCACCCAAACCATAGAAAGTTTGGATGGGGTTTTCTCTATCGCTTGAGTTAAGAGAGCCTCAGAATTTTCTAAAGCCGAGTTTGTTAAATGCTTTATGGCCTGCATAGT
>DATNPT010000254.1:0-6065 GCA_036703075.1 Chroococcales cyanobacterium | reverse complement strand
CTCATTGGGTTCATTTGGCTTACCGAAAGGTTCAGAGGTGGCGCGGCAGATCGAACAGTTGCTACGCTTAGAGCCTCTGGGGCAGAATGAGGCACGGCAACTTGAGGAATTGGTTGGGCAGCTCAAACAAGTTGTGGAAAATCAGCCATCTACAACGACCGCTGCTCCCGATCTAAAGATGGCTTCGGGCCGATTGCTGGTCGTGGATGATGATATGGTACTGACCCAACAGGTCAAACGGGAGGCGATCGCTTGGGGTTTGCAGGTTGAAGTGGCAACCGACCCGACATCTGCCAGGAGAGCGATTTCGCAGCATCCTCCTGATGTCATCGTGTTAGACCTCACCTTTCCCCAAACAACAGAGAACGGGCTAATTTTACTAGCTGAACTGGCACAGCGCACTCCGAGCATCCCAGTATTGGTAATGACTGGACGAAATCAATTAAGCGATCGCGTTGAAGTAGCGCGTCTGGGCGGACATGCCTTTTTACAGAAACCCATTACCCCAGAGGAAATTCTCAAAGCCGTTACTCAGGAACTCAATCGCACTCAGAAAGCGGAAGCCAAAGTGCTGATTGTCGATGACGATCGCCATGTGCTAACAGCTTTGTCTAGTTTACTGGAACCCTGGGGACTCCACGTCACGACGTTGGTAGACCCTCAACAATTCTGGCAAGTACTGGAAGCCAGTGCGCCTGACTTGCTGATTTTAGATATAGAGATGCCTGGTTTTAGCGGCATTGAACTGTGCCAGGTCGTTCGCAATGACTCCCGCTGGAGTGAGCTACCCGTGCTGTTTCTATCGGGTCATAACGATGCCGAACTTGTGCATCAAGTGTTTGCTGTCGGCGCAGATGACTACGTCCACAAACCGATTGTCGGACCCGAACTGATTGCTCGTATCCTAAATCGGCTAGAACGAACCCGAATCCTGCACAGATTTGCAGAAACCGATGAGCTCACTGGCACTGCGACTCGGCGCAAATTCATTCGAGACCTAGAGCGGTTGTTGCATCTGGCAGAGCGCCAAAATCAGCCTTTGTGTTTTATGATTCTCGACTTAGACCGCTTCAAGCAGGTCAATGACCAACACGGGCATGATGCCGGAGATAGGGTGCTTTGTCGGCTAGGGGAACGCTTGAAGAAGTCTTTCCGACCTGAAGATGTGGTAGCGCGTTGGGGTGGTGAGGAGTTTGTTTTAGGGTTGTACGGGATAACGCGAGAACAAGGGGTGAAGCGGCTGTCAGATTTCTTGGCAACTTGGGATCAGCTAGAGTTTATGGATGCTAAGAATGGCACATTTCGGGTTACTTTTAGCGCGGGGGTAGCTGAGTATTCCCAGGATGGCGCTAACCTGCAAGAACTTTACCGGGCAGCCGATGCCGCATTGTACCGAGCTAAGGCAATGGGACGAAGTCGAGTGTTACCTTCGCAGTAACCTTTGCCCAATCCGTTGCTCGGGTTTTATTCAAGTGCCGGAAATTATCGATTGACCCTTTAGGTGGAATTCAAGAAGGCTTTCTGCTGGTCGTTTCCTTGTATAGCTCTTAATAATGTTGTCTTTGAGCATACTGAGTTGGATAGCCTTCAACAGTAACTTCTGCACTTGCTTTTGGCTTAAGCCTTGAATGTGGTTTTCCAATACTTTGAGCTGAAGTTGTTGTTCTACTGTGAGTTCTATGGATTGCATGAGTGAGTTTTCAGTAGTGTCCAAGAGTTTCGATATACGCGATCGCGCAAGGAAGGCATTAAGCTCGTCCCATGACTAAAGTTTAGACTGCACGTCATTGGTGTCCGATCGATTTTATTTTATTTGCGTTTCCTCATCTTCCCACCGAGTAGAGATACGCTGAATTTCACTCCAGCTTCCACTTTCAAGTAAGTGCAACACTATACAAAATCTCAGTATCTCAATTCTGGTAATTGCCTGCCTGATGTCTACAATTAACTGCTCACACCTAGCTTGATCAACGTTATTAAACTTACTCTCGTCCGGGTAAAACGAATCATGTTTCATAAGCATCCATATTAACATTTAAAAATCATACTTTTAAGTTCCGACATGGCTTTCTGATTAAAAATTAAGGTTTTAGCATACTTATTATCCTAAATTAACAATTTACTAGAGGAACAGGAGACAGAAGCTATTGTTCTAGCTTTTTAATAAGAGCAATAATCATTCGTCTCTGTTCTTGGAGTAAAGAAATAATCAATTTTATCTCAGATTTGTTACATAGTCCTAGCCTCTGAGATAAATCCCGTTCCCTATTCTCTCTTTCAGTATCTTACCTAGCATACTAAGTACGGTAGACCCAAAATTAAATGGATCGATGTCGAGATTACGAAAATAAGAGAGTAAGTATTATGCACTGTCATCGGTGCGTGTCGAGTTGGCTGAAACGGTGCAAAATCGGCTAAATGGAGCACAATGCCAGAGAGCAGCAACAACACAAATGAAAGCAGGAGGGAAAGTGCAGCGATTGCTCGTTTATTTAGCTGATTTCTGCGTTGAATTTTCATTTTCTTTACCTCCAGAGAACAGGGAGTTCTATAGCAGGAATACAAAAAAAATGGGTTAGGTTCTAGGTGAATCGGTGATGATTCGAGACTACCAAGGAAATTTGAGGAAAACAGATTTTTGTCAAAAAAAGCGATCGCGCAAAGCGCAGCGACAAAGTCAAAACTTACCCAAATAGATCTCCAACCTCCGTTTTTATTTAAGGGGGCTTTACACTTCCCATGGGAAAAAGAGATCTCGGGCGTGTTTTCTCTGCTTCCCCGTCAGATTCAGCTCACCCTAAATCTCATTAAAAAGGGGACTTTGACTGAATTCTCTCCCGTTCTTAAGATTTAATCGTGCAGCAGCAGGTCATTAAGAAATTATGCCAGGAAGTCGAACGTCTCAAAAAAAGCCTTAGAAAAGTCGTCTTTTTCACAGAAGGCAGATAAAGCGCCTTTATTCACGACGATAACCGCTGGGACCGGACCTGCGCTTTCATCAAGTTGCGGATATTTTAATCCAGCCTGCATCTTATTTAGCCAAGCCATAGCACGGTTATAGGCATTATCAATCAAATTAGGATTCCTGCTATCAAAACTAAAGGTTTTAAGCTGAGCTTTGTCAGACTGACTATGACCGATTCTGACTAAAGATAATGGTTTTCCTAGCTCGACCGAAAAGAAGTTCATGTACATTTCGCAACGAAAGCCACACCAAGTTGTATAGATATAGCCAAGGCGGATTTTTTCTCCTTCTTGTTTGCCGAATACGTAATACTCGCCATCTCCCAAAGTCTCAGAATCAAGCTGAGAATTAGATCGGGTAAAAACCATGTCTTTGAGTTCCGTCTAGTTGTAAAGGTCTACTGAAGTGGCGCTTTAGTCTCATCCATCGCCGCGATCGCTTCGAGTAGTGCAGTTGGCGCGATGTGCTTAACGCGAGTGCAAGTCTTCCTTGCAACTATTAACTGTTAATTTAAGGGGTATTGAACCCTTAAATTAACCTTGTAGAGTCCATGTATCTCACGCTGACGCTATCGGGTTCAGGCGTGAGTCTTATAGCTCCCCCAGATTTCCTCAAAAAGATAATCCTTTTTTTCACATAAGGTAGATAGAACTCCTCTATTAATTTGGATAACCACTGGTCTACAGCCTGCACTTTCGTCAAGTTGCGGATATTTTAATCCAGCCTGCATCTTATTTAGCCAAGCTATGGCACGGTTATAGACATCATCAAGCAATTTTGGATTCCTGCTATCAAAACTAAAGGTTTTAAGCTGACCTTTGTCAGACTGACTATGACCACTTCTGACTAAAGATAATGGTTTTCCTAGCCCGACTGAAAAGAAGTTTATGTACATTCCGTAATGAGAGCCACACCAAGTTGTATAGATATATCCAAGGCAGATTTTTTCTCCTTCTTCTTTGCTAAACGCGTAATATTCGCCATCTCTCAAAATCTCAGAATTAAGCCGAGAATTAGACTGGGTAAAAATCATGTCTTTGAGTTCTATCCAAGTTGTAAAGCGTGTAGATTCTAGGTGAATCGTTGATGATTCGAGAATACACATGAATTTTGAGGAAATTTTGAGGAAAACAAATAAATTTTTGGAAAAAGAGCGTCGCGCAAAGTACACCAACTCTCGCTGATTGCCCAACGAACCCGGCAATCAGGCGATCGCGCCGCGCGACAAGCACCACCCCATCTGCGTTTCATCCACGACCTATAGTGCAAACTGCTCAACCAGTCGTCAGGTTCCTAAGCATCTGCAAAGCGCTAGAGCTAAAGTGATATTAAGCAATCCAGCCTCAGACCGAAGCCGAGTTGACTGCACTCAAAGAAGTACTTGCTACCAT
The DNA here is from genome assembly GCA_036703075.1 of Chroococcales cyanobacterium. Lineage (GTDB taxonomy): Bacteria > Cyanobacteriota > Cyanobacteriia > Cyanobacteriales > Coleofasciculaceae > DATNPC01. Next base: position 1,709 of record DATNPT010000254.1, on the reverse strand, counting down.
GACCGATGCCCAAAAGCAGCAGGCACTATATCTGCTCGTCGAGCAATCTACCACTCAAGCTAACAACCTTGTCATCGCTGCGTTAGTGGGTCTCAGCTTGAGTCTGGCACTCTTGTTCTTAGCGTACTATTTATTAAATTACCAGATAAAGCAGCGTCAGCAGGCAGAAGCAAAACTTCGAGACCTATATGACAATGCGCCCTGTGGGTATCACTCTCTAGACAAAGACGGCATCTTTATTGAGATTAACAATATAGAGCTGAGCTGGTTAGGGTATAGCCGCGAAGAAATCATTGGTAAGCGGAAATTCTCTAGTCTGCTCGCTCCAGAGAGTTTAGCTACCTTTGAAAAAAATTTTCCTCGCTGTCTAGAACAGGGTTGGATCAAAGACCTCGAATTTGAGATGCTTCGGAAAGATGGCACGATTCTGCCCGTGCTTTTGAATGCAACTGCTATTAAGGATACAGCCGGAAATTTTGTTGCCAGCCGCTCAACTCTTTTCGATATCAGCAAGCGGAAACGAGTAGAGGAAGCGCTGCGGGAGAGCGATCAACGATTTCAAGGTTTAGCTGAAGCAACATTTGAAGGCATTGTTATTCACGAACAGGGAAAAATTATTGATGCCAACCAATCCTTCGCCAACCTGTTCGGCTATGAATTGGGCGAAGTCATTGGCATGGAAGCGAAGGACTTTTTGACACCAGAATCACTAGCATCGGTGATGGCAAGGGCTGTAAATGGTGATGAAAAAAATGGTGATGAAAAGCCGTATGAGATAGTGGGTTTAAGAAAAGATAGAACCACTTTGCCCTTAGAAGTGATTGGGAAAAACTGTATCTATCAGGGACGCCAAGTACGGGTGTCTGCGGCACGCAATATCACAGAGCGCAAGCAAGCTGAAGAGAGGCTGAAACAAGCTCATGACAGGCTGGAAATTGAAGTTGCACAGCGAACCGCCGAATTAAGTAAGACGAATGAGCGACTACAAACTGAACTTCGAGAGCGTCAGCAGGTAGAAGCAGCTTTGCAAGAAAGCGAAGAGCGCTTCCGCAGTGCGTTTGATAATGCGGCAATCGGCAAGGCGTTAGTGGCGTTAGATGGGCGTTGGCTGAAAGTAAATCGTTCTTTATGTGAAATTGTTGGCTATTGTGAACAAGAATTGTTAGCCACAACGTTTCAGGCAATTACGCATCCAGACGACCTGAATACTGACATTGATTGTGCACGTCAACTGCTTGAGGGCAAGATTCGCTCCTATGAGATGGAGAAGCGGTATTGCCACAAGTTGGGCCACATTGTCTGGATTCTCTTAAGTGGTTCGCTGGTGCGCGATGCTGAGGGGAAACCACTGTACTTTATTGCTCAGATTCAAGATATCACTCTTCGCAAACAGGCAGAGCAGGCATTACGAGAGAGCGAGGAACGCTATCGCGCTATCGTTGAAGACCAGACGGAGTTAATTACTCGGTTTCAGCCTGATGGTACGCTTACCTTTGTCAATGAAGCCTATTGTCGCTATTTTGGGCAGGAACGGGAAGCGCTAATTGGGAATTGCTATGAACCCTTTATTTTTGAAGAAGACCGTGAAGCGATCGCTCAATTCCTCGATTCCCTGAGTTTGGAAAATCCTGTAGGCACGATCGAGCATCGAGTAGTGGTTGCTGGGGAAATTCGCTGGATGCAGTGGATTAACCGGGCGATATTTGACG
>DATNPT010000248.1:0-6921 GCA_036703075.1 Chroococcales cyanobacterium | reverse complement strand
TCTGCTAAGGCAGCGGCGGCATCTTTTTGGCGCTTCTCGGCATCTGTAATTTCTTCTTCTATTCGTGAGCGACGCTCGCTTAGGACATTCCCTACTACTTTTCTACCAAAGTAAAATAGTACCCCGATGACAATGGCGAGGTTAATCAGGTTTGTCTCTAATAGGTTGAAGTTCAGACCAAAACCACTAGATTCTGCGGTGTGAGCCGCTTCAGTGGCAAGGAATGAGAAAGTTCCCATGATATGGTGTTCCTAATGCGCTGCTGAGTTCATAGTTCGACTCTTTCCTAACAGAAAAGAGCGGGGTTAGTGATTCATCCGTAAGGGCGACGGGCTGAGAATGCGATCGCTTTTTTCTGGCGAATACACGTTTAGTTCGAGACGCTCTGCGCCTTCGCGCCGATCTGCCCGATTAGCTCGATCCAGACAGTACACTGAAAGGGTAACTCGCGCCTGAAGCGTTCCTTTGGCGTTAGAGTGGCTATTATTCCGCCAATCGCGCTTTTCTCACACCTTTTGTGGGAACGCTTCTCGATCGCGATCGCGGATTTGACTACTTTTTGATCAATTCTGGTCCTAAGAGCTTTTCCAGAATTTGACGGCTGAGTCCATCCACTTGTTGTTCAAGCGTTTGCATAACTTCCTGCTTCTGAGCCTCGATCTCTTGAGCGGCTTGCTCTCGTTTGGATTGAGCTTCAGCTTGAGCTTCAGCGATTTTACTTGCCGCAATTTTTTGTGCGTCCGCTTGAGCTGCTGCAATTGTCGATTGGGCTTTGCGGCGAGTTTCCCCTAGCTCTTGCGCGTATTGCTTGGCTAGGTTATCCGCTTTTGCTAAACGTTCTCGCGCTTGTAAAAGATTGGTTCTGATATACTCAGCTCGCTCGTCAATAGCCTTGCCCAGTGGCTTGTAGAACACCGCATTCAAAAGTACCACCAGAATTAAAAACTGCACTGCCATCAAGGGCAGGGTTGCATCAAAATCAAACAATCCCCCTTCTTTGGCAGCTGTTTCAGCGGCTTCAACAGCTAGCAAAATTGTCCAATGTGTCATAATTTTAAGACCGAGTCGCTATCCTTTGGGCCAGCTAATTAGCTGAGCTGGGTTAGCGGTTAGTAGCTAGTGTCTAATCAACGACTAACTACTAACAACTAACTACTAACGATTTCTACGAGAAGGGGTTGGCAAACAGCAGAACAAGGGCAATTACCAAACCATAAATGGTTAGGGATTCCATGAATGCCAATGTTAACAGCAGAGTACCGCGAATTTTGCCTTCTGCTTCTGGTTGACGAGCAATCCCTTCAACAGCTTGACCAGCTGCGTTTCCTTGACCGATACCAGGGCCGATAGCTGCTAAACCAATTGCGAGAGCAGCAGCGATAACAGAAGCAGCAGCAACTATTGGATTCATGATTCTTTTCCTTAACTTCAGTACAAAACACCAACAACACAAATTCGAGTTTTGAGTTCTTAATTCAAAAGCCAAAACTCACGTTTTACATCAACTGAGGGCAAGCTTTAATGCTCCTCATGCTCTTCACCACCGTGCCCCTCCATCGCCTCATGGATGTAAGCAGCGGCTAAGGTAGCAAACACTAGGGCTTGAATAGCACTGGTAAACAAGCCTAACGCCATTACGGGTACGGGTACAAACAGGGGAACCAGCAGTACCAACACCGCCACCACCAATTCGTCAGCCAGAATGTTACCGAACAGACGGAAGCTTAGGGAAAGGGGTTTGGTGAAATCTTCTAAAATCGCAATGGGTAATAGAATCGGCGTAGGTTCGATGTACTTTTTAAAGTACCCTAAACCGCGCTTGCTAAAACCCGCGTAAAAGTACGCTAAAGAAGTCAGTAACGCCAGTGCTACTGTCGTATTGATGTCATTGGTTGGAGCCGCTAGCTCGCTGTCTGGTATCTCGAATAACCTCCAGGGAACTAGAGCACCCGACCAATTGGAGACGAAGATAAACAAAAACAGCGTGCCAATAAATGGCACCCAAGGGCGGTACTCTTTTTCACCTAGCTGGTTTTTAGCCAAATCCCGAATAAAGTCCAAGGCATACTCCATGAAATTTTGGATGCCGTTGGGAATTCGTTGAATGTTCCGAGTAGCCGCAATTGAAGCGACCACTAGAATTGAGATGACAAACCAAGAGGTGAGAAAAACCTGCCCATGCAGTTTCAGATTGCCCAATTGCCAGTAGAAATGATGACCTACTTCCAATTTGGCAAGGGGAAAGGTATTGAGGGCGTTTAAGACACTGTACATTTCCATTTATGGAAGTTTCCCCAGAAATCGACCGTGCAGGATACCTCGACTACTTGACTTTTTGAGAGTCAGGTGGCATAAAGGATTGCACCATGTAGACAATGAGTGTGGCTTTATAAGTCAAAAATCCCAAAAAAATGGGAACAATTTGTAGTTGATGCCATTGAGTTGCCACTATAATCAACCCAATAAACATAGCGAACCGAGCCTTGCTAAGACTTGTCTTTTGCTCGCTCAGTCGCTCAACATCTTTAGCCAACATTCTCAAGTAAACCACACCTGTGCACGCGCCGAGCAAATAATTCAAGGCAACGTTCAGTGAGTAAAAGATCCAGACAGAGATAAAGATCATCCCTGTCAATGCCAAGGTTACTAACAACAATTTTTGCTTGAGTTGATAGTACTCCTGCATTGAAGAATCGTTTTGAGACGGGGGAGAACTCGGTTGAGAGAGTTTTTCCGTTACCGATGTCGGTTGAGAAGAGTCGTTTGACAAGTTCACGGGTAGCAGCAAAAGCCAGTCTAGAAGCTAGCTTGATTCACATCCAGCCAAGGTAATCATACCATGTGGCAGTAACAATAATTAAAGAATCGTTATGATTCGGTAGAAAACACGAGGAGCCTCTCAATAACTTAACAGCCCCTCAGGATTGGCGATCGCGTAAGGCGAAGAATTTTCTGGATAGCCAGCCTTCAGTGCCACCAAGCGTAATATTAATATGCGATCGCGAGAACCAGGGAGCGACCTGATACGAAGCTTACATCCGTTTTCTCTGGAATTAACGAATGAAAGTGACATTTTCCGGTATAATCCTGCTTCCTTAGGAGAGCTGCCACCGACCCCATATAATAATGTTTGGTAGAGAATATGCGCTTAGAAATTGCGTTGTAGCTGAGCTTGGGCTCGTCTATAAATCTCCAAGGCATAATCAGCCCAAATTCCTGTTTGGTCGTAACGAAAACAGCTGGTTTGAAGCAAAAGATTATTCATCAGTGCTTCGCGGTAGCGAGATTGTTTGGTAAGGGGGACTCCTGATGAATATCCATACCTCCTGAGATTCTTAGCTTTTGACTCCGAGTTGAGTAAGGGATCGATTTTCTGGTGAAACAAAGCACTCAGTTGAGACATGGGAGTTAGAACATTTTCGTAGTCTTTGACCCAACTGAGATGGTTAGTCCAAGCAGCAGCATCCATATGAAAGTTTGGATTAGTCTGCTTCAACTGTTCAATTGCCTTGGTTACAGCTTCTGGAGTACAACGCTCTGGTGAAACTCGCTCCCAAACGTGATGTTGACCGACCGCTTGACAGGCTGGATAATCTTCAGGCATACAACCGGCTGCTTCAATGAGTTCTAAATACTCAGTACCATTCATGGCCACAACGCCAGTTTTTCCTCTAACCTGACGCGCCATCTCATACCATACCTGTTGAAATGCATTAGGAAACTCGTCTATCATCATGCTGCCGTTTTCACCCTCTCCCATTTGCGTGACGAGTGGCGGTACTGTAACAGTCCCCAACATCTGGCGAGACAACGTCTTAGCGTCGTAATAAGGCTGCATTTGCCCTACTAGGTTTGGATTTGAGCCTTGAGTTGCAATTAACACTGTAATGCTCAACGTTTCGCCGTAGGAATTACGAGCAATGAGACGGTGCGGCAAATGCTTGTCTTGCAAAGGTTGACCTGTCAAGGTTTCAAGCGAATGCTCTTTAACCAGTAACCAACGGTATCCAGCTTCTTTGAGAGCTTTAACAAATTCAAACAGAGTATCGGGATGATTGGGAAGAGCAAGTTCTGGGGGAGAAAAACCTTTTACTTTTGATAGTGCCTCCCAACCGAAAATAGCGGCGAAATGATGCTGCCATGCCTTAATATGCAGCTTGATATCGGGAATTGGGGTGGAAGATAGAACCGCATGACTCCACATTGTACCCAGCCATTCTACATAGGGTCGGTAGACTCCATTGATACCAATGCGTTTGAGCTTTTCTAAAATGTCTCCCCCTTTTATTTGCCGCAATCCCCAAAGCAGATTGCCAGAGAAATCAAGCATGATCCGAGGCTTACAACCATCGGCAACTAATTCAGGGATAAGATCTGCCATACGGCTGTAGCCATCGACCAAGGCTCTAGCCTTGTGGTTATCCACCCGGTCGTCGAACATAGATAGTAAGTTGCTAATCAGCTCGCCGTTTGCACCTGCGGGGATCGTGGGTTGGTGCAGGTGAAGCGCGATCGCAAAAGCCGCTGAGACATTCTCTAACCGAATATTGGTACTCGGCAAAAATACGGGATCGTGATGATTTACCACCTCGGCGATTTCTTTTTCCCAACCGGAAATATTGGGCAACCTATCAATAATTTCAGGGATTGGAGGAGGCGGAGTTTTGAGGGTAGAGGAAAGCATCATTAAAACGGTTTTTGTTAACGGTAAAATTTACAGCATTTATCAGGAATGCTGAATCAAATGTAAACTGATTCTAGTGTTTTGCGTCTAACGGCTAAGAGTCTCGTAGAGGGTTTTGAGAATCAGATAAGCCGAAGTTGCACCAGGGTCTTGATGACCGCTGCTTCGCTCTCCTAAGTAGCTAGCTCTCCCCTTTTTCGCCACTAAAGGTATTGTATTTTTCATCCCCTCTTGAGCCGCAGCTACTGCCTTTTGTATCGCTTCTCCCGTACTTGTACCCTCACAAACAGCTTGCTTAAAGGCATCACAAGCCGGTGAAAGAGCATCCAGCATAGTCTTATCACCTAAGTTCGCCTTACCGCGCTGCACCACTCCTTCTACGGCGGCTTGCAGTAGCGCAGCCATATCCTCATCCGTGAGTTCCTGCTTCCCTGTTGCCACCGTACTCGCCCGTAAAAACAGCGTGCCATAAAGCGGGCCACTAGCACCCCCAACGCTGGATATTAAGGTCATGCTAACGCTTTTGAGGATGCTACCAATATCGCGCTCGGCAACACTGGGCAACTGGCTGACCACTTTTTGGCAGCCCCGATGCATATTAATGCCATGGTCGGCATCTCCAATGGCAGCATCCAGCTCCGTCAGATAATCCTTATTTTGCTCTAGAACTACTGCCACTGCCTGCAACCAATGCAAGATTTGCTCTTTGGTGACCATCTTTCTAAAGGTTGAATAAGGGGAACGTTCAAATTTTCAATGTTTAGGCTAAACAATGGTCAATAAATTTGATTAAGTGTTCGTGAAATTTCTCAGTTGCCTTCATTTAGCAGGCATGACCGGCATTGGCGAAGATAATCCTTTGTGCATTTGGCATCCGTTTGAGTAATTCGTCCGCTTGTTCTACAGGAACGATACCATCATTACTGCCCTAGATTGCCAATGTCGGCAGTTTGATGCCAACAGCTCGGTAGCCTTTTTCAGCTAATAGGTTGAGAGTACCCAGTTCCTGCCAAGTCTAAGCGTTAAAACTTGCGCCATGCAGAAAAAGTACTGATTTAGAATTCGGTTCTCCAGTTTGAAGATAATGAATCGTTCCACCTTGAATCATGACAAATTTAGAGGCAATCTCTGCTGTCATGGTGTTTCAACCTGTCAGCATTCCATCATAGGCCCCAGCGTAAGCTTGGCGTTTTCACCGGCGCATCCCAAAATCGAATGAGTTCATCATCTACCTTGAGTAGAGTGATGGAGCAACCTTGCATATCTAGTGAAGTAATGTAAGGACCTATTAAGTTGCGGACAATTTGCAGTCCTTTGCGATCGCAAATTTCCGCTAATTTTCGATAAACAATGTACAACTCTGAAAGCGGGGTTCCTCCCATACTATTAACAAAAGCAAGCACGGAGTCACCTGATTGAAACGGAGGGTCAGTCAATTCCACGTCCATCCATTCTCCTTTATCGGCGTCCCATTCTCGCACAGTACGGCTATACGAAGCATCCTCAATGATAGAAGTAGCCAATAGTTCAGTAATTTCATCGGCTGACTGAAGAGGCATGCGTCGGCGTCCCGGTTCCCCGTGAATGCCAATCCCGACTTCCATTTCATCATCACCTAGTTGAAAGGTAGGGCTACCTTTGGCAGGAACAGTGCAGGAGGTGAGTGCAATTCCCATGCTGCGGCCATTGAGATTAACCTTGCGGCACAGTTCGGCTAGCTGTTTCAAGTCATATCCCTGCTCGGCAGCCGCACCACAGATTTTTTCAGCCAGTACAGTCGTCCCAACACCCCGACGACCTTGAGTGTAGAGGCTGTCTTTGACAGCAACATCGTCATCGATCAGGATATTGAGTATCTGGATGTCTTCTGAGTGAGCGAGTTCTGCTGCCATCTCGAAGTTCATCACGTCACCACTATAGTTCTTGACGATGTTGAGGACACCAGCACCACTATTGACCACCTTGAGCGCTTCTAGTATTTGGTCAGGGGTGGGGGAAGTGAAGACTTCGCCGGGACAGGCAGCATCTAACATCCCGACGCCGACAAAACCCCCGTGCATTGGTTCATGTCCGCTACCCCCACCAGAAACAATCGCGACTTTGTTAGAGACAGGTGCGTCAGTGCGATAGATGAAGTAAGGGTCAAAGTGGACTTTGAGCAAGTCGGGATGGGCAAGTGCCATTCCTTGGAGGCTTTCGCGGACTACGTCGTCGGGGTTGTTGATTAGCTTTTTCAT
>DATNPT010000243.1:0-14546 GCA_036703075.1 Chroococcales cyanobacterium | reverse complement strand
CAATTAATTGTGTAACGCTCTTTGTTAGTTTTTTTTAAGAACACGTTGTACTTGGCAATGAATTGTGCAAAACTCGCTTTATATTATATATACGGTATCTCACCCAAATTACTGTACTTTAAGGAGGTGTTCTTCCACTTTGGCAGAAGTCGGGAGCTAAGGACTAGGGATTCGAGGAATGATGAAACGCTATCTCTTACCTCCTTTGACCGTCTCAGTCCCCAGTCCCTAGCCTTTAATTTCCGGTTCATCGAGCTGTTACCTGTACTCGCGTTTTGTCATAGGATAAACGCCAGCCAGACTAATACTATTCCACAGTGAACAACGTTTCGCTTGCTATGTCACGGGGTGGACAACCCCCACCTAGTTTCTCAACTTACCTCTTACTCTTACCTGCTTCTCAAGATTGATGCCTTCGTTGTTCTCTATCCTCTATTTGGGGTGGACGAAATCCACCCCATTCCCTAAATTAACCAAACGAACAAAACTTAAATCTAGGATAAATTGATCGACGATATAATAAAAGATATTTATTTTAAAAATGTACACAACTTACGAATAACCTCTATTTGTAGGCGTGTTAGCGAAGCGCAACGCACTAATCAACTATAGGTGGTGTAGCTGCTTAAGTCCTAAATGTAGCTTGTTGAATTTAAATTTATGACCGAATCGCAGTCGTATTTCCTAATAAAGGCACTAATATTTTTGTCATTTCATGTACTCATAATCTTAGTACTTTTGAGAATTTTGTTAACTTAAACCTCACCAAGCGTATCAAAGATAAGCATTGGATGAGTGTTATCAGCGTAATTACTGGTAGTACTGCTCTAATCACCGTACCTGTAATGCTTCAGTTTTTCGTTAAACCGCACACGGCTCTTGTCACTAATATGCTGGCATTAACCTTAATGAGTTTTGGCAGTACATTACCCCTCATTGGCAAAGGAGTAATTGCTCAACGTCATTGACCCATTACCCAGCTCAATTCTCACTAATCCAAAAAGCATCCAGATATTTGAGTCCCGACCCCGTGTTAAATAAGACAATTCTTTCGTCTCGACTCACTTCGCCGCGATCGATTAATTGTCTGAGTGCAGGCAGACACGCGCCTCCTTCAGGCGCGGCAAATATTCCTTCCGCTGTTGCAATTTCTTTAACGGCTGAAAGTAGTTCCTCATCAGTCACCGTCACAGCGGTGCCACTGCTTTGGCGCAGGATATCCAGCATAATGAAATCACCGATCGCGCGCGGCACTCTCAGACCTGAGGCGACTGTATGAGCATTCGCTATCTCCACCCCGAACTGGGAACCTGAGTGGAATGCCTGAACAATTGGCGCACAGCCTTCGGATTGCACAACAACCATCCTGGGACGCTGGCTACCGCCGATCCAACCCATGCGCTCCATCTCATCAAATGCCTTCCACATGCCAATCAAACCCGTGCCGCCACCTGTGGGATAAAGAATTACATCGGGTAACTCCCATCCCAGTTGTTCGGCAAGTTCGTAACCCATGGTTTTTTTGCCCTCAACTCGGTAAGGTTCCTTGAGTGTCGAAACATCAAACCAGCCTTCAGCTTGTTTACGTTCGCTAACTATTCGACCGCAATCAGTAATCAATCCATCGATTAATGTTAGGTGTGCGCCTGCTTGCCTACACTCAATGATGTTGGCTTTTGGCGTATCCCTTGGCATGAAAATAAAGGCTTCCAACCCAGCCTTAGCGGCATAAGCCGCGAGAGCTCCGGCTGCGTTTCCAGCAGAAGGCACAGCTAACTTTTTTGCTCCCAACTCTTTTGCCATAGAAACAGCAACTGCCATGCCTCGCGCTTTGAACGAAGCGGTTGGATTGAGCGATTCATCCTTGATATAGAGGTGACGCAACCCCAGTTGCTGACCCAATTGTTCCGCTTTGATGAGCGGCGTCATGCCTTCTCCTAAGGTAATGCGATTGCTCTTCTTCTCAACAGGTAGTACTTCCTCGTAACGCCATAAACTCGGAACGCGATCGACTAGTGCTTCTCGCGAGAGAGTTCTCTGTGCGCGCTCTAAGTCATAGGCAACCATCAGTGGTTTGCCGCAATCACACAGATTGTAGAGGCGGTGAGGTTCGTACTTTTTGCCGCACGATGAGCAATGTAGATGCGTAACGTTCATTTGAGTTCCACCCGCAGCATTACTCTCGCAAGACCAATGCACAACTTTAATTGATCCTATTGCACAAAGTGCGAGAGTCTAAAGACTTGGTTGAACCAATGCTCTGAATCTCGTGATTGCTTTGCAAATAGTCGTGCAGCCAACTGCAACCCCGAACGAGCAGATCGTCTAAATCCAAATTCCATAAAATCATCGTACCGTCTTTACTCGCGGAAGCCAGCCACTTGCCATCAGGGCTAAAACTGACTCCAAGCACCGAATCGCTGTGATGCTCTAAGGTTTTAATCAAGTTGCCCTCTCGACTCCAGAGGTTCACGGTTTTATCTTCGCTGGCAGAGGCAATTAACTTACTATCCGGACTGAACGTGACGCAATTGACCGAGCCATTATGTCCTTTTAACGTGGAGAGCAACTTACCATCTCGACTCCAAAGTTTCACCGTACCGTCACTACTAGCAGAAGCAATTAATTGGCCGTCGGGGCTGAAACTTACCCAGTTGACCGAGCCTTTATGACCTTTTGCACCATTGAGGGTATGAAGTAGTTGACCGTCAAGGCTCCAAAGTCTGATTGTCTTATCTTCGCTGGCAGAGGCAATGAACTTACCGTCAGGGCTGAAGCTAACGCTCCAAACCTCACCGCCATGACCGGATAAGGTTTTTACTAAAGTACCGTCAGGACTCCAGAGTTTTACCGTTTGGTCTTCACTGCCAGACGCGATCGCTCCATCCTTAGAGAAGCTGACACTGGTAACGCGATCGCGATGTCCCCGCAACGTCTTTAGCCATTGACCATCCTTACTCCAGAGTTTGACCGTCTTGTCGTCACTCGCTGAGGCAATTTTCTGATTATCAGGGCTGATGGCAACTCCCTGAACCTTATCGGCATGACCATGGAGCGTAGCGAGTTCGGTACCATCATCCTGCCAAAGTTTGACCGTCTTGTCATCGCTGACCGAAGCAAATGTCTGACCATCAGAACTAAACGCTACGCTATTCACTGATTCGGTATGACCGTTAAGGGTTTTCAGCAACTGGCGATCGCGCGACCACAACTTAATCGTATTATCCCAACTCGCGGTAGCCAGCGTTTTACTATCGGGACTGAAACTCACCCCCTGCACTAAATTCCCGTGTCCCTTAAACGTGTCCAGCAACGTGCCATTGAGACGCCAGAGTTTGACTGTGTTGTCGGCACTGGCAGAGGCAATCGTCTGACCATCCGGACTAAATGTGACATTAACCACCCAACTCGTATGTCCAGTCAAGGTTCGTAACAGGGAACCATCCCGACGCCAGAGTTTAATTGTCTTGTCGGCACCGGCCGAGGCAATTATCCGACCATCCGGACTGAAACTCACGCTGGTGACAGCATCATCGTGAGCTTTCCAGCTTTTGAGGAACGTGCCATCCCGTTTCCAAAGAACGATTGTTCTATCCGCACTAGCAGACGCAATGAGTTGACCATCTGGACTAAAACTCACCCCCAGGACTCGATTTCGATGTCCGTTGAGGGTTTTGAGCAAAGTACCATCACGCCTCCAGAGTTTCACAGTTTTATCGCGACTGGCACTCACAAGGAGTTGACCATCGGGACTAAAACTCACGCGATCGACTTTGTCGGTATGTCCGTTCAGCGTTTTGAGGAGAACGCCCTGTTTACTCCACAGTTTTACCGTATGGTCCCAACTCGCAGACGCAATTAGCTCGCCGTCGGGACTAAAACTGACATCATAAACCCAAGCGGTATGACCGGGTAGGGTTTTTTGCAAGGTGCCATCTCGACTCCACAATTTAATGGTTTTATCCTTACTGGCGGATGCCATAATCTCGCCATCGGGACTAAAACTCACGCTACTCACCCAATCCGTATGTCCCTCCAAACGGTTGCGTTCTCTGACCGAATACACTGCCTGCTGTAATGCGGCAATTACCCGCATCTGAGTTTCCGCCGTTGCCCCGATAGAACGCTGTAATTGGTTGCCTGCCTTGAGACTTTTGATCAAGGCGTCAAACTGGCGGTTGGAGGCAACCAACGCTTCTGAGGACGCGCTGAGGTCGCTTAATCGGGCATTAGTTTCGCCAATTGCCGCGCGCAACCCTAGGGTGGCGGCGACGAGAGTCAGTGCAAACAGCGTCGCCCCGACTAAACGGGCTTTTTGCAAACTTTGGCGGAGAACTTGATTGAGTCGATCTTCCGTACTCCTTTGTTGAGCGGTTGCCTGCGCCAATTTAGCTCGTAACTCTTTTTCTCTCAGTTCGGCGCGAAGTTGCTCAATTTTGTCTTGGCTGAGTTTATCTTTCTTACGTAGCTCCTCTAATTCCGCCTGGAGGTTAAATTGCTCTTTCTGGCGGATAAACTCTACCATATAATCGTGGACTAATTGATAGCGGCTGGTTGGTACTTCGGGGATGAGAAAGACCAAGCCAGACTTCTCTAAAATTTCTAAGATTAAATCTAATTTGGAGGCTTGGATAAAAGACTCTCCGGCTAGCTCAGCACGGGTTTTTAATGGACGATTGTTACTTTCGTCGGTGAGTAGCTGTAAAATCAACCAAGCGGCATGCTCGTTTTCCGCCCCACAGTCTTTAATGACTTTTTCTAGAAACCGCTCGACCAGTTTTTGCTTCGGACCCGATTGCTGATATTGCGTCAAGGTTGTAATGTTTTCGGCTTGAAGCTGAGCTCCAACCACCTGTAATTCAATCGGGCGAACAGTTCCCAGCTCTCCGGCTAAATCTCTGACCAACTCATCGATTAACGCAGGTTCTAAATAAAAATGAGCGCGTTCGGTGAGGCTTTGGATAACGGAATGGGCATCTTCTAAGGAAAAATTTCCCAGGGGATAACGTATTTTTTTATCAAGGATATTATTATTAATTACTTCTATATTAAATTGTTCTATCTCTAGTAAGTAATGAAGGTAATCCTCGCGTAAGGAAAAAATGACTTTGATAAAAGGTAAATTGAGGCAACTTTGAATAAGTTCGTAAAATAGGACGCGCTGCGCTGGATTGGTACAATGGAAGAAGAATTCTTCAAATTGATCGAAAACTAGGATAGTTAATAAATTGCGATCGGCATTTTGTTTTAACTGTTCTAGAATTTTTTGAATTTTATCCCGATCGCTTTGCGTTTCGTTAAAGCTGAGATTAATCGGTTCTTCGCCTTCACCCCAGCCCAACTCATCTAAGACCTGAGCTAACGATTTCCCCAACTCCCTAATCCAGTCGGTGTAAACTTGTAAGACAACGGGCAAGGCAATGCGATCGCCCAGAGTTCTATGCTTGAGGGCAGGCACCAATCCCGCCGAGATAATCGAACTTTTTCCCACACCAGATTGGCCGTGAATCACGGTCAATTTATGGTCAGCACGCGTCAGCCGTTCGATTAAGCGGTTCACGTCCTGCTGGCGTCCGGAAGCGGCAATTTCCTGAGCAACAATCTCTTGCTGCTCGATCGGAGTTAATGTTGGATTCGTAATCGGGCGCTGAGGCTGCAAGCGTGCGGCACCGATGAAAGCTCGTAACCCATAGAGTTGCTCGACCGAACGTTGTTCTTGCTTAATCCGAAATGCTTCTAAATATCGACCTTGCTCGAAGTAGAGTTGACGCAACTCTTCCAACAGGTGAAGATAACGTTGAGGCTCAAATCGATGCTCGCTCGATGCGATCGCTTGCTGCAATTCCTGACTGGCTAGTTCTAACTCCTGCTGCGCTTCTGACAGATTGCCTGACTGCCGTTGCGACTTGACTAAAAATAATTGATATAACTGAGCCAATAAATAGCGATGTAACCCCTGATGCTCGCTCGGCTTCCCTGCAACCTGCTTTAAGATCGAAAGAGCTTGGCGAGCCTGTTGACTTGCCTCCTCCCAACGCGACTGATGAAGTGCCACCTCAGCGAGAAAGCCGTAATCCTGAGCCAGTTGCACCCCTGCTGAACCATAGGTTTGATGTAAAGTGAGGGACTTTTGAGCCGCACTTTGCAAAGTATCCCACGCTTCCAAGCGTTGCAGTACCTCGACCAGTTGAGTAATAAACTGCGCCACCAAGTCTGGACGCCCTGCCTTAGTAGACACCTCCACGCATTGCTGGAGATACGGCCAGGCTTCCTCCCAATAGCGGCGTCTTTGCGATCGATGCAAATCGGCAAGGCGACAATAACACAAACCTAAGTAAAATAGCAGAACACCTTGCCGCTCCAGATTATTAATCGCTCGCCAAAACCACAAACTTTGTTGGTAATGAGCTATAGCCGAATCAATGTCATCGCTGGCATAGTCGTATTGACCGAATACGAACTGTAGACTGGCATCGAGTTCGAGTTCAATCGCTTGTCCGCGACTTTGCAAATCCCGCAGCGCAGAGTCCAATTCCGAACGAGAACGGCAACCCGTTGCTAAATTGAGCGTGGAGTGGTGCGTGCAAACGCGCCAAGGTGCATATCTTCCCGTACCACCACTCAATACGGTTTTAAATAAGGAGTTTGCCTTTTGCCGCAGAAACTCGATTAACTCAGGAGTCGAAATTTCAAACTTAATCGGTGTAGCGGCCCAACTGGCAAAATCTGGCGCAAAGTGTAATAACTTTTGTCGCACCTCATCATTCACCCACAAGACAATGGGGAAGGGCAGGCGTTTGCGGAACTCATCCCGGACTTGATTGGTGGAGGCTAATAAGTCCTCCAGCGCAACGATCGATTCTAAACCTGAAACGATTAGGGCAGGGTGAGAAGACGGGGAGATGGGGAGATGGGGAGACGGGGAGAGGTGTGTTGAAGATATTTCCGTTTCCTCATTTTTCTCTGTTCCTATGTCCTCTTCTTTCTCCGCGTTCCCGCATCCTCGCGTCCCCGCGTCTTCTGTACTATGCCTGTAAGTTTGGATGGTGGTGTAGAGAGTCGTGACGGAAGAGGGGAGTTCTAACTCGCGAATTTCGTAGCGGTGGGCACAGAGTTCTCGCAACTGACGCAAAACGCGATCGCGCAGGCGTTGATAGTTACAATGCAGTAACACAATGGAAAACTCCCCTTGTGAAAGCGCAAGTGCGCGATCGAGCGCTTTTAAGGAGCGTTCGTTATATACGGCAACGTCTGTAGGTCGTTGTGCTTCAACCATGATTGAAATTGCTGCGCCTCTTCTAATGCCGGATTAATCCCATACCAACACCCCTCTCGATCGCGGTACTCGAAGACAAACATGCTCCGCAGCAAGGTTTGGTACTCTACATCCCCTCTTACAGTTTGGTGCTGTACAACCTGAAACAGCAAGTCCCACTCTTCACCATCAATGGATGAAGTGAGGTAATCGCGCCGTTCTCGAATCACATGTTCTAAACACTCGCGAGAGATCGGTGGATCTTCCTGCCTCAAGCAATCAAACAGCAGTCCCAATAAGTTCCGAACGTGACCGCCACTGACGCGGCATAGACGATTTAAGGTTTCAATTGTATCAAATACCTCTTCAACCAACTCTCGATAGCGATCGGGAGTTGCGTTAGGAAACGCTCTGACCATCACCATCCTACGCAATAGAGCCATTCCCTCTTTAAATTCTTCGCCCTTGCGCTGCCGTACCGGCACCATCGGCAAAACTTTTGGGGTCAATCCACCGCCTAGGCGATTTTTCAGGGTTTCACAATCATTGGAGAAAATCAATGCCAGAGGAATCGTGTAGACGACGTGGCAATTGAGCTTGCGTAATTGCTCGCCTCGGTCGATAAACAGATACTCAGGTTGCGATCGCCCGGAGGGTAAAGGACGAATATCGACTCTGTCTAGATTATCCACGATGACGACGAGTCCCGCTTTGCCCCGTCGCTTCAGTTCCGTGGTTGCGCGATCGAGTAGTTCATGATTAATCGACTCCAAAATTCCGGCTGTCCGAGGTTCCAGGTATTCTCTCAATCGACGGCGGAGTTTAGGACTTTCTTTCGTTTTAGCGGTAATTTTGGCAATTCCAACTGAAAGTTCGGCCTCAACATTCAGATCGATTGGTGTTTGTAAGAAATCTGCAATCTCGCTAAATAGATTGGTAAAATACCCAGGTCTAAGCTTTATTTTGATGGCTTCGAGACTTTCACTCACCTGACGAGCGATACTGAGTAAAATATCTGTAATATCCACGTCAGCCATGTCCAAGTCTTGAGAAGACTCGAAATAAGCAACGTGAAAGCTTTGTTGCTCTAACTCAGCTTTGAGTCGGAGCAACTCCGTTGATTTCCCACAGCCAATATGTCCTGTAAACAGTTGGCAGGTTGGTTCGTTGGGTGAAATAAGTGCGATCGTTCGCTTCAGTGACTCAATGATTTTGCTTCCTCTGACTGAGGAAAAATCGATATAGTACTGCCGGTCTTCGACCTCCCCCATCACCAACGGTTTACTGGGATTACAAGCTCTATAGAATCTCGGTAGATCTAGTCCCATTAGCAGTCATCTTCCTTCTTTATTTCAATTAATCACTCCTGAGTTATCGACAGCGAAATGCTTGTGAAAGTTGCAATATCTATTGCAAACTAGTGAATAGACTCACAGCTTACTCAGGATAGCTCTTCGCGTCCTGGCATTAGCCTAAAAGGAAGTTCTCTTCAACCCAACACACTTGAGAAGAGTCCTTGAACGTCAAGCTTGATGCAGAAAAAAGATGCCCCATCATTTTTTGTCGTCGCATATTCCCAGCAAAAAACACTCCTTCTTTTGTTCATCCCTGGCAACCAGGAAAAAAGGTAGAGGTGTTGGTTTGCCGAGTGTAGCCTGAGAAGTTCTAACGGTTAATCGGGAAAAAAGTAAGTTTCTTGGGTGGATAACCTTAAAAATCAAGACACTTACACCTAACCCAATTATTAACACAGCTAGGGTCAGGCTGCTCCTCAAAAGTTTGGCGTTCATCCTTTTTTGCTGCATAGCTAGTGCAACTGAGAATGTCTAGTGATTCCCAGTGCTTCTACCCACTACTCTTCGTTTGCGATCGCCTAACATCAGGAGAAATTTGTCTGCGTTTTGTAAAGATACAATGTATTTCCCCTTTTAAAATGCTAAATTAGTGGATTGGTTTTGCTTTCCAAAAACCAAAGCAGACTTTAACCTGCCAATCACTCAACGCTTCCCCTCATCGTCAAAGCATAAGAAGGAAGCAATGGCTGTCTCCTATTATTCTTAGAATGAGAAGAGAGTAAGGCAGTGCCATTCCATCTGACCTATCTAGGAGTTGAGCTGGGATAATAAATCAGTTGCATTCCCCCCGCATTGAGTCGGGCATATACAAAACCATCCGCCATCAAAATTTTCAAGCACCGTTGCACCATCGATACAGAGCGATTGAGCGTACTGCTTAATTGCTTAATTGTCATTCCCTGCTCATTCTCTCGAAGCAATTCCAAGATTCGCTCTGCTGTCGTTTTACCCGGTGTAGGCTCAATGACTATAACTGACAAGTGCCTTGTCTCCTACGTGCTTTGATATAAGAATTCAGCTAGGCGGCACTATATCCGTATATTTACGCAGATTTCATAGATCGGTTAGCCTGAAGTCGTAATTCCTCTGATGCTAGGAAAGTAGGGAAGGAGTCATCATAAGGTTAAAAGCACTTTCAGCCGCTAACGAACCTTATCCAACGACCTGAGTTTATGAACCCAATTGACAAGACTATATTGGTTATTGAAGACGATGCTCTAATCCTAGAAAACTTAGAAGAGCTACTTTCAGAGAACTATAGAGTAATCGCCTGTTCGGGCGGAAGAGTGGGTTTAGAGACTGCTAAAAAGGAATTACCAGACTTAGTGCTTTGTGATATCACAATGGCCGGGGTCACAGGTTACAACGTATTGACAGAGCTACGACTAAACCCAGCTACGGCAAAGATTCCCTTTATATTTTTGACAGCTTTGGGTACTAAGGATGATATGCGTGTGGGAAGGAACTTAGGAGCTGATGCTTATTTAGTTAAACCTTACACTCAAAAAGACTTGTTGAATTGCATTGCTGCTCACCTAAAAACGTGTGAGTCAAGTGTTGTATAGAAGAAATTCTTGTAAATTTTGCCAATCTTTTCTGCTTTAGGGTGGGCATTGCCTACTCTACAACTATAATGGTAGATAATTTTTGCTCAGGGTACTAGATGGATCAAAGTTCCCATTGATAGGGTCAGCTTCGCTAACTGTCATGCAACACAGACAGTCAGCCCTAGGAGGAACTACCAGACTACACCAAGAGAAACGAAGCATATGAATGGTGCGACTCTGCTATCCGATCTTCTCCAATGAAGTATTGGATAACACGAACATTCAACCAAACTAGCTCTGATGCAGTGGCTTCATAAAAATACCATCAATCTTCTCAAAAAAAACTTAGTTGCCTATTTCCCTATTTGGGGAATGAGCATTACAACTCTTCTCTCTACAATTAGTTCGTTTAGTTTTTCCGGCTGGCTTGAAGTTTTCTCTCATTTTAAGCTTCAGTACTGTATTCTGAATCTTTTATTTTTGCTCTACTTTTTAATGAGTCGGAATAGAAAGCTGATAATCATCAGTTTTTTTTGTTTATCGCTGGTCGCGGCTGAGATTGTTCCTTGGTATATACCTAATGCAGGACTAGTCGCGAATAATTCAGATAGTTTACGAGTATTAAGCTTAAATTTCAATATCAAGAATCAAAGCTATGCTAAGGGTTTGTCCCTTGTGAGGCAAGAAAACCCCGATTTAGCTGTTTTCATGGAGCTAAATCTAGCCTGGAAAACACAGCTAGCAACACTCCACGATCTTTTTCCTTATTCTATTAGCAATACCGACCCGAATCAACTGGGAATTGCCGTATACAGTAAGTATCCCCTTGAAAATGCCTCGATCGCAGATTGGGGAAGTCCCCACAATCCTATTATTTTAGGAAACTTACTAATGAATGGACGAGCCATTAGCGTAGTCGCTACTCATCCACCACCCCCTAAGCCCGGTTTATTTCAAGTTCGCAATCGGCAGCTTTACGAAATTAGTCGATATATCAAGTCGCTCTCAAATCCAACTATCGTGCTGGGCGATTTAAACATAACCATGTGGTCGTCATACTACAGAAGTTTGGTCAAAACCACAGGATTGCGGAACGCTCGTCAAGGCTTTGGCTTGCTTCCCACTTGGCCGAGAAAAACCACCTTTTCACCCTATTCAAGAATTTCTCCCCCCATCTTAGGATTGTTATCAATTCCTATCGATCATTGTTTGGTTAGCCCAGGTATTAAAGTTGTCAGTATTCACACAGGCACGAACGTGAACTCAGACCATCTGCCTTTGATTGCAGATCTGATGATTTCAACGCCTTAGAGAGCGAACCTGATTTTATTTAGAACTCCGTAACAACTGGTTCATTTGACTTTGGAGCTTGTCTCGCAGCCGTTGTGCTTCTTTGTAAGCTAGTTCGCGCATTTGGCGAGGGGAGACTTGTGTTTGCACTGACTCTATCTTCAACTCAGATTCCGTCCAGGGTTGATAGAGCGGTTGAATGGAGTATCGCAGCTTTGTTCTCATCGCCCAAACGCCCATTGAGGGAAACAGAATAAAAACAATCATTAAAGGGGAAAGGGGCAAGAAGGGTAGCAAGAACCGCTTTGTCAATTTTTTGAGATTAAACGCCCAAGGATGCAAAAACTCGTTGCCAATGCAAACGACTGGAAGAATGGGAATGCGGTAGCGATCGCTTAAGCGAATGAAACTCAGATCGAAAGTTTGCAGTTGATATCGCTTTGACCAGCCTTTACCAGGACCACGTAAACCCTCTGGAGCGTATAGCAGCACGGTTTTGTGGCTCACTGCTGCTTCAAAATCATCGAGTTTGGCTGGGACGCCACCTAAAACCTGCGACCATCCAGGCGGTAGCCACCAAATAACCCAAGGATGCTCGAATAAAGAAACACCAGCCAAGGGTTGCACAACCCATCCTGTTGTCGAACTCAGGAGATAAGCTAACCCCATAAAGTCCCACGGAAAACTCATCCCAGCATGGTTCATCGCCACAATCAATGGCTGAGTTTCGGGTAGGTTTTCAGATTGTTCGAGTTCGGCGCGAAAATAATGGTTCACAATTGGTGCAAGCACCTCATCGCCGAAGGCTTTTTGGTAGTCCGGATTAAACTGTGAAATCTCGTTTCGAGGCAAACGGAAACCCAGACGTACCCAGCGCAAGACTAAAGCTAGATAAAATCCCCCTGGAATCAGAAACAATGCATATTCCAGCCAATTCCAACCATCTGGATAAGAATGATAGTGTTGCCAGTGGCGATTGAATAAAATCAGCCATCCTGGGGGGTACCAGAGACAAAACCAATCAAACCAAGTAAATCGATAGGAATGAACGGAAGATTGCTGCATTGAGAGGCATTATTCAGGCTTTGCGCGTCTTATCTTCATTTTGCCTGAGACTCCAGTGCTTCTATCTAATAGTAGATTTTATCTGTTGCGACGCGATCGCTCCTCATCCACCTCCTCGAAGGCAAGTCGTAGATCGAATGGTATTACTTCTACCGTTAGAGGTTTCCCTTCATCCCGCATGCGACACTACAGGGAGTCGCTCCGGAAAAATAGAAATGAATAATCCACTGGTGAAAGCTGGACTCATCGGTCTGTTGCTGATGATGATAATTACTCCCTTTGCAGGACTAGCTCCGTTGATGCTGATTGTTTTCGGTTTTGGTGTTTCCTGGTTTGTTTGGTCATTAGTACAAGCCTTTTTTACTGCTGCTGACATTGAAGAGCTGGATAATAACTCTGAATTAGAATCATCGGAAGGGAAGCCATAATTCTTATGTAATTTTGCTATTAATATTTAGGATAATTCTACTCTGTCTGGGATAGTTTACCTACCCATCGGAGTACCTAGGGTTATTTCACAAGATAGAGACAATAGATCTTCAATATTTGAGAGTGTAAAGAGCAATCGTCAGAAATTTTTAATAACTGCTTTCCTTGATTATGTTTGGAATTAACGAGATTAAGACAGCAGCTTTGCTAGGATTACTGAGTGGTCTTCTCGTTCTAGGTGGCTACTACCTTGTTGGCAACGAGCAAGGACTCTATATGGGTTTAGCTTTGGCTGCGATAACTAGTTTTGGTTCTTGGTATTACTCCGATCGTGCCGCCTTGATGGCCTACAACGCTCAGCCCATTGAGCGCCATGAAGCTCCTGAACTTTACGACATGGTTGCTTCGTTAAGCGATAGAGCGGGTATTCCCATGCCAAAGTTATTTTTCGTCCCGACCAAGTCGCCAAATGCTTTTGCCACCGGTCGAGACCCAGAACACGCGGCGGTTGCCGTGACTCAAGGCATTGTCGATCTACTTTCGCCTGAAGAACTCGAAGGCGTCTTAGCTCACGAACTGACTCATGTCCGCAACCGCGACACCCTAACTCAGGCTGTTGTAGGTACAATCGCGGGAGCCATTACCTTTTTGGGTCGGATTCTTACCTTTGGTGCGCTGTACGGCCCTGTAACTCGCGACAACCGTCAAGGCGCAAACCCGTTTGGCATACTGTTTTTAATTGTTCTAGCTCCAATTGCAGCCGCGCTAATTCAGTTTGCTATCTCTCGCACTCGCGAATATTCCGCCGATTTGGGTTCAGCCGAAATCACAGGCAATCCCATGGCACTGGCCAGTGCGCTTGAGAAGCTAGAGGCAATGGGACACCAAATTCCAATGAACGGCAACCCGGCCATGTCCCCGTTACTGATTGTCAATCCTCTGTCTACACAAGGGTTGATGACTCTGTTCCGGACGCATCCACCGACTGAAGAGCGCATTCGTCGTCTTTTGGAATTAGCGAAGCAAAAGCAAATGACGCCAGTCACGGCATAGGATTCAGCAATTTTATAAAACATAAAACGCTTAGACGCCCGGTATTATGCCGGGTTTTGTTTTGTAGGAAACTCTGCAAGAAAGCCTAACCATTAGGTAGTTTTAGAAATTAAAATCTGACAAGTCTAAACTCAAATTGAATCAAATCTGACACCTCCCAGTAAACTAAAGTTCCGGAGGTGTTAGCCCGAAATAGGGATTGGTATATCTTGATTTTTCTCCATTGTTCCCCTTGAATAGCTAGAAAATTATTTTATATGGAAGATGGAATGGGTTGAGATTCAGCAGCTTTAGTTCTGAGTTGAGCTGTCTATGTTAAATAGATGATGATTTGGGTTCATAGTCAGGATATGGCAATGGCGTCCCTACAGCTGTTGTTGAGGATAATTTTTTGCCAGTCTCTAAATTCACTAAGGTATCAGGAGAAGACAAAGAAGGCTTGAGGACTGTAGTGTACAAGCATTGTGTGCTATCCCTATGACATGAACTGCTTCCTCCCAAGCGTAGAAAGCGGTTGAAGAGGAAGAGCGAGCGATCGGGTGAAAGTGCTAT
>DATNPT010000238.1:0-27180 GCA_036703075.1 Chroococcales cyanobacterium | reverse complement strand
ACAAGTTACCTGAACAAAAATTAAGCTGGGAGCGCTTTTAGATTAGTGAGAACTTAGGCGTTGACAATACTGCCAAAGCCTAAGCAAGTTGTACTTGGTATCCAACACCATGTTTACCACCAACATCCTACAGAAATTTTGTAGAAAGTCTCCCTTAACTATTGCAAGCAGGTGTTTGAAATAGCGTTCAACTTGTGTTCGACTTATATATAAGTTATTTACATTTTGTAATATATAAGAAGAAGCGGTTGAAAATGCGATCGCCTGGAAAGGAAAAACTCTCCTTTCCAGGCGACGTAAGTTCCCTGTTTGGGAAACCTTATAGTTGCCTCAAATCCTTGCAGAGGCTTAAAAGTAGCCAAATTAGTTTGAGATTAGATGACCGTCCGCTCCAACTCGTTCCCAGTCATCAAATAGTCTTGACTGTAGGGGAGTAGGAGGTAATCTAATCAAAAGTCTCCTTTGCTTCTGGTCGTTTTGGCTGCAACCAATGTTTGACCTGAGACGCGATAGTCAGTACGTTTTAAGAAAGATTCGAGATTGCGCGATCGATTAAGTGAGAAAAGAGGTCTTGCTCGCTTCGCGGAATTCCTGCCAACGTCTTTTCTCGAATTTCCAGAGCAATTGGAGGCAGTATCTCTTCCAATTGCTTGCCAGCATCGGTTAACCAAATTCGCCAGATTCTGCGATCGCGAGAATCTCGTTCTCGACGCACTAAGCCTCGTTCTTCCATCCGATCCAGCACTCCGGTGAGGGTGCCCCCCACCTGTTGCAGTCGTTCTCCGATTGTAGAGGTTGCTAAGCCGTCTTCTTTCCATAAACAGCACAACACAACCCAATGGAATGGTGTCAGTCCAAATGGGTCGAGTCGTTCTTGAAATAGACGAGCTTGTAGTTGAGAGAGTAGTTTGATTCGGTAACCGAGACTGTAAGGAGCCAGTACCTCATCCCACTGAATTGAACCTGCTTGATTTAAAGAAGTAAAAGGCATGGAGTAGTAATTGCTTAGAGTGCGTTAGATTGTAGCAGCTTTCTTTTTTTCTGTGTTTTTACTTTTATCCTTAGATTGGGAATTATGGCAAATCCCCCGCTAGGGCGGAGAACAAATTTATCGACGGAGAGACGGGCAGACTGAGGATTGAGGGAGAGAACGTGTAGGATATTGACCTGAAACTTGGGACGAGCTTAAGATTTAGCAGCAACGGCTAACTGTTCCTTAAGCGTTCTGGCGCGTTGAGCGATCGCTCTCCAATCTTCGGCTGCAACGAGCGATTTAGGAAACAAATCCCCAGATAAACCAACCGCGATCGCACCAGCTTGAATAAATTCTTGCGCGTTTTCCAGCGTGACGCCACCTGTGGGAATTAACGGGATATGACCGAGGGGGCCTTGTAACGCTTTGAGGTAACTCGTGCCACCTACAGCTTGGATGGGAAATACCTTAACACAAGCAGCACCTGCCTCCCATGCTGTAACAATTTCTGTCGGAGAGAGCGCTCCTGGTACGATGGGTACGCCAGCAGCAACCGCGGCCTCAATCAAATTAGTGTCTACATGGGGACTGAAGAGAAACTGAGCGCCAGCATGGATTGCCTGCTGTAACTGTTCGAGATTGAGGAGAGTGCCGCTGCCAATGATGCAGCTGGGTAATTCTAAGCGTAGCAGTCTAATCAACTCACAAGGGCGATCGCTATTCCAGGTAATTTCAATCAGTCGCATCCCAGCCGCCGCCACTGCTTGAGCCATTTGAAGCCCCTGTGACTGCTTAGACGCCCGAATCACAGCAATCGATCGATGTTGCTGCAACAGCGTTAACCAAGACGGATGAGACATTTGCACGTTCTAGCCTTTGATGGATGATTGAGAAGAATATTTTTAGTAAACACGTTTCGATTGGCTTTCTTTTTTAATTTTTATTGATATCAGTCATTTGAGAGATGAAATCTCATTTAAAAGTATTACTCTATCTCATCCTAGAGCTTAAAATTAAGGAAAGTTAAGTTGCTTTTAATTTCCAGGCAACAAAACTCATAGCGCTTCTAATATAAATTTTATAACTTTGCAAATCAGAAAGTATGACTCTGCAAATAGTCTAATTAAAGATTCTATGTCCTTAGCAAGATGAGAATTACATTAATAAAAATCTAATCTATGAGAGTAACCAATTAAAACAAGAAATTTAGGAGATTTGTAACATGGCTCTTTTAAAACTTGCAGACGCTTATCCTAATTACAAGCAGGAAATATTTGGCGGAGATGATATTAAAGGATACGATGTTTACACCGAAAATGAAGAGAAAATCGGTGGTGTATCTGATGCTCTCCTCGATGAGACAGGTCGTTTTCGCTATCTCGCGATCGATACTGGATTCTGGGTTTTTGGTAAGAAGGTGTTAGTGCCTGTGGGTCGCGTACAGATGGATTACGATCGCCATCGTGTTTACGTCATGGGTATGACCAAAGCGCAAGCGGAAGCACTGCCTGAATATAACGAAAATATGACCGTTGACTACGATTACGAAGAGCGCGTGAGAAGCGTCTTCCGTCCTACAGCAACGGGCGCGGCAGCCGCTACAACTACTCAACCTACCTATAGTCGCGATACTTACAACTACGACCACGAACAACCTCTCTACACAGCTAATGAGGGGAACAATCAAAGGATTCGGTTGTATGAAGAACGCTTGTTGACCAGCAAAAATCGTGTTAAAACTGGCGAAGTTGCAGTTGGTAAGCGTGTAGAAACTGAAACCGCACAAGTTTCCGTTCCAGTTGAGAAAGAGCGAGTCATCATTGAGCGCACCAGCCCCACCGAAACCAGAGAAGTCGCTCCTGGTACTGTTGATTTTCAGGAAGGGGAAGTTGCACGCATGGAAGTTTACGAAGAAACGGCTGACATCCAAAAGCAAGCCTTTGTGCGTGAAGAAGTCAACATCCGGAAAGAAGTTGAGCGCGACACTGTCGATGCAACAGAAACACTTCGCCGTGAAGAGTTAAATGTTGATGTTGATGGCAATCCAGTTATCAACAGAGATCGCTAAACCTTCAGGATAAACATCTAAATAGCTTTCTTGGACGAGCAAACTCATCTTGCTGAGTAAGAAAGTAGTCCTTGCAGATGCAGGTAGAGCCATTCAGGATACTGGCTTTGCCTGCTGTTTAAAAAATCTGTAGGTGTATTAGATTATAGGATGGGAGAAATGGTTGTAAATAATAGTGAATTGTTAAAAAACAAAGCACGAATTAAAGAATTATTCGAGAAACTAAGAAATAAGCTAATCGGCTTTGATGTAATTAATCTGAGAGGTCAGAATTTAGGGCGTATACAGGATTTCATTCTCGATAAATACCGTCGTCTCTATGTGCTAATTCATGATTTGGATTCCCCACCGGGTTCCCCAGTCTATGTATTAAGCAGCAAGTATATTCAAAACATCGACACTTCCAACCGATCGCTTTTTGTAGATATCAGTCTGGCGAAATTTAATCAGCTACCTACTTACCAAGTTTCTAGAGATAAGGCAACAGCATTTTCTCAGGACTCTGAAAAACCACCAGTACCTCCGGCAAATCTAACCGATTCGAGTGAAAGGCAAAATGTTGCTGACACTCACTCTTCAAACTATCAACCTGTTACCACGGACAACTCAGAGGCAGGAGACACCCCTCTTATGGTTAGATCGGACTACACACCAGAGGTTGCCGAAAAACAAACCATTCGCTTGCTAGAAGAACGATTGCTGGTTAACCGCAGTAAGCGGAAAATTGGTGAGGTTGTGATTCGCAAACAAATCGAAACCCGAATTGTCGAGGTACCGATTCAAAGCGAGAGATTAGTTATTGAAAAAGTTGGCTCAGAATCTCAAGAACCTGTAGAAGTTGAGAATCTGCCTGTAGACCATGTTTCTGGCGCTTGGGGAACAGAGATGTCAGGGCAGCCTGCAATCGAGCAGCCTTTTACAACTCCAACGAATCAGTTTGAGAATATAGATAATCCGAACTTCAGCGAATCTGAGAACGCATCAGAGGTCGTGGAAGAAGAAATGATCCGCTTGCTAGAAGAACGATTAGTGGTTAACCGCAGCAAGTGGAAAGTTGGGGAAGTTGTAGCTCGTAAAGAAGTTGAAAACCAAGTTGTACGGGTACCGATTCGACGGGAAAAATTAATTATTGAGCAAGTCAGCCCCGAACTAAAACAAATTGCAGAAATTGATTTAGGCAACGGAGAGGTTATTGGTGTTGACCTGAGGGCAGTCTCTAGTCTCGATCGCCACGAGCAGTCAGTTTCAGATTCTGAAGCTGATTATAATGTTATCGGCGAATTTCTTTCCCCTAAAGCCGCCAGTAATCTTTTAGAAGCGATCGCTCTTCAAGGAAGACCGCACGGATGTGCCAAAATTCGTGTGGAACTAGTTGTCGATGACCCGCAACTACAAGCAACTTACCAAAACATGTTCGATCGCTGTTCTCAACGCTGAAGTCGCAAACGAGAAAGGATTTTTATCAGACAGCGGAGGAGAGCTTGCCACCGCTTGTCGGCAATCTAGGCAGCTTCAGTTCTTCATCATTTCTTTAAATAGCTCCTAAACCTTCATCATCTCTTTAAATACTTCTGAGAAGAATTAGCGGTTGAGAACTTTTTTAGGCTAGAGTCAGCTCACTTAATCTGACTTCTTTCCAAGTTCTTGACCTTTTTTCATTAATCTTACTTGAGGAAGATCGTAGTAGCTACTCACCTCGAACTTCCGGAAGAGGAGTTTGAGAACTTTCTTTGAGTAGATTGTTGACGGTTGGAACAGCCTAAAAAACTTGTTTCAGGACGCAGAAATACTTCCTTTAAGGAGAGAAAATATGCAGCGTTTGAGGATTGGATTTTTGTCAGCACACGATTGTCTGGACAGAAATGCTTGGTCAGGTACTCTGTATTATATGCAGAAATCCTTAAAGGAAAGAGACATCCAAGTTATTTATTTGAGAGAACAGAAAAAACCTTCAATATGGCAGAAAGTATTGAATCGGTTACAAAAAAATAACGCCTCTCCCAAATTAGGCTCTCCTCTCTACATAGCTGAGGGGAAAAAATTTGCTGCCAATGTACAACACAAGTTATCTCAAACTCCCTGTGATGTCATTTTTGCTCCTGTAGCCTCGGCAGAGCTAATGTTCCTAGAAACCAGTATTCCAATTGTCTACCTATCCGATGCTACATTCAAGTTGTATCAGGAACATTATCAACTGAATTTAGATCGGCAAGAAGCTGAATGGGCATCTAAGCAAGAATTTACTGCTATTTCCAAAGCTACTAAGCTGGTATATTCTTCAAAATGGGCAGCAAATTCAGCAATTTCTGACTACCAGGTTCCAGCTAATAACGTTGAAATTATCTCTTTTGGAGCCAATTTAGATCGACCTCCTTCTCTGGAAAAAGTATTGTCTAAACAGCAGACCTCAGTTTGTCGTCTGTTGTTTGTTGGTAAAGATTGGGAGAGAAAAGGTGGAAAATTTGCCTTTCAAACTTTGCTCTCTTTACGTCAACGAGGAATTGATGCGGAACTTGTTGTTGTCGGGTGTGTCCCACCGGCTGAATTTAGGCATGAAAAGCTGAGAGTGATTCCCTACTTGAACAAAAACGTTCCTCACGAGCGACAGCAGCTTGACGAGCTATTCTTGAAATCGAATTTCTTTATTCTCCCGACACGAGCAGATTGTTCTCCCATTGTCTTCTGTGAAGCGAATGCATTCGGTCTTCCTGTGATTACGACCGATGTCTGCGGCATCTCTTCACTGATTACCAATGGGAAAAATGGGTATATGTTACCGCTTTCGGCTTCCGGCGATGACTATGCTAACGCGATCGTAGAAAATTTCTCCGATCTAACTCGCTATGAGAAGCTAGTACGCTCCTCTAGAGAGGAATATGACACGCAGCTAAACTGGGACAAATGGGCACAAAAGCTCCATCATGTCTTCCTTGGAGTACTCGATCGGAATGTACGCGATCGCGTGGCTTTCTTAGAAAGTACTTACCAAAAAGCTGGCCCTAAGTCGGTAGTTCCTCAATAGCAACGTCAACTCCCGATCGAAGTGGCGTAACCGGTTGGTCAAACACTAAAATTGCAAGGACGCACGCATTGACTAAAGCTTTAGTCAATGCGTGCGTTTAATTTATGCACTGGTAGACTCTGTGTGAAGCGGACTAGCTTTGCCTTGCTACTACCCCTAAGCACACTCTTTTCATCTTATAGTATTAATTATCTCTCTTCCGAGTAAAATCTGTAAAGTCTTGCCTTTCGAGAGAAATCGTACAAAAATTCTGCCACCCAAATAGCAGGGAGCTACCAGGACAGATGCAGAACCCCTTAGTAGACAAGATTCTAAATATCTTAAACCATTTCCATACCGAACGACCAACTCTTCAATTGTTCATTCCACTATTTGTTATTTTTAGCTCTAGTTTACTTTTGGCCGATCGCTTTACTCAATCTAAGTTAAGTTGGTTTAAGAATTTAGCTTTAAAATTATTCAATAGTTTTATTTTAAAAGTTGCCGTAATTCTCATCGTTAATTATTTTTACTTAGTTTGTCTATATACTCTTAGCAATAACTATATCGATCATGCAGAACCTAATGTATCTGCTGTATCCTGGCTCTTTCAAAGTGGGCATTTTCTTTATCCAAACTTAGAGCATCCCGAACGATATATTAATAACTATGGTCCTATCTTGTACATCGTTAATGGATTTATCTTTAACCTATTTCAACCTAGTATTCTCACCTCAAAGCTCTGTGGTGTAATAGCTGTGGCAATTACCCTGCTGTCCCTCCATTGTGTCTTGGCAAAGATGTCCGGTTTTCGGATAGCAATTATTGGCTCTGCTTACATCACTCTAGTTTTTCTTTCTTTAAATACGTTTCATTCTTTGCCAGCAGCTAGCTTTTGGACTAGACCCGATCCGTTACTTCTGATGTGCGTAAGCATAGCCTTGCTCGCTGCGATCGCAACTCCTCCTCTAATTGCTACCTTGATATGTGCTTTATCCGTAGGTATTAGTTTAAATCTTAAAATATTTGCTATTTTATATTTTCTCCCTATTTATACAATTTTTTATCAGCAAGCAGGTTTAGCTTATACTTTGCTATCCCTATTTCTTGCTTTCGGGGTTGCCGTTACACCATTTATCGGTTTTTCCCATATTTCATTTGAGAACTACATAACATGGTTGCATCAGGTTAGCCACCAAGGATTGGAATTCCGGCAATTTAAAAGAGATATTGTGTGGGTAATTGCAGTATCTATTCCCGCTATCTTTGCTCTAATTTACCTCCTCTTTACCAATCGACGTAGCTTAATTCAATGGCTCTATGACAACAAAATCTATATGGCTATCCTGAGTTTTAGCATCAGTGGAGTGGTCATCATTGGCTCTAAACCAGGCGCGCAGGAAAATAATCTGCTGCCGTTAATTCCAGCGTTAACTTATTTTTTCACAATTCTTCTAACTCAAGTCAGGAACATAAGAGAGACAACAGCTAATTTACAAAGAAAAACCAATCAATATCTTTACCTTACTCTCGTTAGTACCACTCTAGCTTGGTTGGTTTCTGCACTCTTGATTGCTATTCCAAATGAAGCAAACATAATCCTAAAATTAATTAAGTATCCCAATGCTGTTCGTGATATTGAGCAGGTGATAAACTTTTATCCCGACAAAAGAATTGGTATGGGATATGGAAAAAGTTATGAACTATCATTTTATCGACCGTTCTTAGTATTTCATAGAAATCCTTACTTGCTGGATGCTGCTTCTATGATGGAAATGCAGCAATCAGGAGTTAATCCTATCCCTTCAGGAACATTGGCAGCCTTGGAAGTGTGCCAAACAGAAATCTGGTTAATTCCCAAGGGAGAGCAACCCTTTCAACTAGCTAGCTACTATCCTCCGAATAAACCCTTATTTAGCGATCGCTTCCGAACAATATTCTTAGAAAACTATGAGCTGAGCGGACAAACCAGGTACTATGACCTGTGGGTTTGCAAAGCTGCCCAGGGGAAAACCGCGATCGCGAATTGAGCTAGGTAAGAAAAAAGTGATTTCCTAAGAGAATGAACCACAGAGGCCACAGAGAACGCTGAGGGAAGAAAAAGAATCATTTAGAGTTTTTAGAGAAGAATAAGACCCAGCAGGGTTAACGGAAGAACAAGTATCTCGCTCCAATTGCAAACAAAAAGAGCCCGTAGAGCTTTTTCATGGTTTCGCTGCTGATATAGGGTTGGTTGGCAAAAAGCGCACCAAATAGATTCCCGATAATCAAGCCGATGGCAATGATTAAAGCATGTTTGATGTTTAGGTTGCCGTTGCGATAGTAGACAACAGCCGCCAGAATTCCAATCGGCAAAATCTGAGCTGCAACAGAAGTGCCAGTGGCAAACTTCTGATCCATACCTAATAGCAGTACCATGGCTGGAACCATAATTGCACCTCCGCCGATACCGAACATACCACCAGCGACGCCAGCAGCTAAGCCAATCACTAAAAGCTGGATGAGTAAAGGAGACATAGGGTAGATGTGTAAGTTTTGAGTTGCCAGTCTTCCGCTCTTTGGTTCGCTTCTTTTTAGAGTGGGATAGCCTTTGGCAAGATGGACTTCGGTAGCATACCATGAACGCCTTTTTGGGGACTATTCACCACTTGAGTGATATGAAAGTTGACGGCAAGACTGCATAAAACGTAGGCTTCTTCTGCGTTGAGTCCGGTAAAGTATTCTAAAAAAGCGATCGCTTGTTTGAGAGCAAGCTCAAATGCCTCATCTAACGTTTCACCAAATCCCATTGTGATGATATGAGTAGGGGTTTCAGCAATGGGATTGGTAAATTTTAAATCCTTACGCAGCTTAATTTGAAGCGTGCCCTTCATGGAAGTCTCAATTGCGGTGACATTAATTTCACCATCACCTTGAGCGGAATGTCCGTCGCCAACCGACAATAAAGCACCAGGAACAAAAACGGGTAAGAATACTCTTGAGCCTGCTTGCAGTTCTCGATTGTCGATGTTACCGCCATAGTTGCTGGGAGGAATCGAGGAGCGATTCGTTTCGGCCGTAGCGACGCCGAGGATGCCGAAAAAAGGTTCTATGGGAATTTGAATACCGCTTCCTATGGGAAATTCCGCAATATTCTTCTCTAAATCCAACGGGATAAAGCGTAGTCTGGGTTCTGTAAACTGCTCAGGTAAGGCACCCCATCCCGGACGGATAGCGTTGAAGCCGATAGGTAGACGCGGTGAAATGGCTTCTAGCCTCACTTCTAGAACGTCTCCCGGCTCTGCATTGTTGACGTAAATCGGTCCCGTTAATAAGTGCGGGCCAGGCCCGGCTTTACGCTCTGCGGGTAAGTTGTGGCAAATCTCTAAAAATCCTGGAGTAAGAAATTCTGGCGGTGCTTGGTCGTAAATATAAAAGCCTGTATAGGTTTCGATATCGATGCTGTCGCCTGAATTGATAACTAATGCAGGTTCTAACTGGTGAGAAAAACCACCGAGATGAACGGTGTTACAGCTAGCTTTGAGAATGTAATGAGTCATTGAGCACCCAAGCAGATGAATGATTTAGGATGAATGGCACTGACTGAAGCCCTGAACTAAAAGTTCGGGCTAAAAGCTAAAACCCGTTAAAACTGACATCTTGCACCATTCTCAACAAGCGGGCTTGCAAGGGGGGCAAAAATCTGAAAAAAAGGACGTAGCAAGCAATTGATTGAAGGTCAATGTCAAACCTGGTTAACTACGCCCAAAATCTAGTCTATGCATTGCTGTGTTTGATGCCTAGTGTGTATCAAAAAAACAGCCTACGGACATTACTGGGACTGTATCTGGAAGCAACGGGGCAAGCGCTGCCTCAACACAGTGAAGCCGTTTCACCGAGCGCCCTCAGCCGCTTCCTCAACAAATACAACTGGTCATGTCGAGCTGTAATTCGGGTGGTACGAGCACAAATAGTGGCACAAATACAGGCCGAACGCCACTGTGGCAGGCGACCGATATTACAGGTGATATTGGACATGACGTGCGAGAGAAAAGGAAGGCAAGTTCAAGGGGTTAGGAAAACTGATCCGTGTGTATAACGGCAAACGGGGATTACATCTGGTTGTTCTTTACATCCAATTGGGCGAGCGACGATTGCCTTGGGGGTTTCGAGTCTATCGGGGTCAAGGTGAGCGAACGCACATACAGCTAGCACAACGCTTATTACTCAGCTTGCCCAAAACACTCACACAACGCTTTGAAGTGAGAATCCTTGCCGATAGCGCCTTTGGCAGTACGCAGATGCTCCAATGGGTCAAACAACGAAAACGCACAGCAGCGATCTTTGGTGTGAGTTGCGACCGCCGTCTAGCTGATGGTCGTCATGTTGGCGACTTGCCGCATCAAGGTCAGCAGGTGTACCTCTGGGGTGTGGATTTCCCCGTCACCGTGTCCTGGTATTGGCTGGTCAAAGATGATGGCTCTCGCGAGAAGCGGTTTGTGGTGTCCACTCAACCCAAGACCGGTGTGTATATCACTCTGCTCTTGTAAACGGCGCTGGCTGATTGAAGGCTTTTTCAAGACCGCAAAGCATCGCGCAAGGTTTACACCGTTTTGGTCAAAGCACCCTTAAAGGTGTTTACCGTTGGTTGGTGTTGTCTCTGATTGCCTATTTCCTGGCACATTTGGCTTGCCTATGGTCAGGCATGATCGCTCTTCCTGATTGGGCAGTAGCTTCGCGCTTGGCGCGGGAAACTTTGTTGCCATCTGTCGTTGTACTTTCCCTGCTTATTAGTATCAAACGATACCAGCATTTAGTTCATACTCAAGGTTTAAATATCTCTGTTACGGGTTGGCAGTTCGGCTAATTGAGAATGGTGCAAGATGTCAGTTAAAACGGGTTGAAAGGCTTTCCCAGCAAGCTTTAGCTTACTTGAGCTTTGAGCCGGAAATTTATTTCCAGGCTAGACAAGTCAGTGCCATTCGATTGAGGATTGCTATGAACGCGCGTTACCGAGTAGAAGCCGTCAGGACAGAAGAATTTGAGAAATCTCAAGCCGATACGGGTAGGGTGAACCAGAATGTGGCTCCACTGTTAGGACTACTAATCACCCCAATTTCCCCACCGTGAGCGGTAACGATTTGACGACAAAGATACAATCCCAAACCAAGGCCCATAGTTCGTGTTATTGCAGTACCTCGCGTGTAGAGTTCAAACAACTCAGCGCATTGCTCCGCCGTCATTCCAATCCCGTCATCGGAGACACAACAACGCACCCATTCGATTGTGGATTGAGGTTTTTCCTGCTTTTGTGACTCCAAGCTATCCACAGTTATAACCTGAGCGCTGAGCGTTAGTGTAACTCCTGGGGGATTGTATTTGAGGGCGTTGGCAATCAGGTTTTCAAACACCCGCCAGAGTTGATTGGCATCGACCCACAGCAGAGGTAATTCTGTCGAAATCCCATGGTTCAATGTGGCTTGATGGTTTGCCAATATCGGCTCCCATGCTTCGACCAATCGCTGAGTCAACGCGTGTAGCTGCAAAGGCTGGCATTCTAGGGGTACTCCCCACACTTCGCTGGCATGAGCCTCTACTAAGGAGTTGATTAGATTGAGTTGGCGATCGCAACTCGTGACCATCCGCTCTAGAATAGAACGTAAGTTCAGTGTTGTTGGTTGTCGGTTGTTGGTTGTTGGTTGTTCTTCATCATCGACTATCGACCACGAACGAGACAGTACGTTCTTTAACACCATCAACATCCCTGTAACTGGATTACGCAAATCGTGAGAGACGGAGTGGAGGAAGATGCGTAAACTGTCTTCCGCCTTTTTGCGTTCGCGAATTTCCTGCTGCAACTGCTGATTTTGTGATTGGAGTTTTCTTCGTAAGTCTTGCAGTGCCAGATGAGTGTTAATGCGGGCGAGGGCTTCTTGGGATTGAATGGGTTTAGTCACGTAATCCACCGCCCCGACACTAAAACCTTTGACCTTATCTTCTGTCTCAGTTAATGCCGTCATGAAAATGACAGGGATATCTTTAGTTCGCTCCTTTTCTTTTAAAAATCGGCAGGTTTCAAACCCACCCATCCCCGGCATCATTACGTCTAAAAGAATCAGGTCAGGCAAAATATACTCTATTTGTCCGATAGCGCTTTCGCCATCTTGAGCCACCAAAAGTCTGAAGCCAGCTTGACTTAAAAAATCGATTAAAATACTTAAGTTGGTAGGATTGTCATCAACCAACAAAATAGTGCTTTTTGAGGAGATTTCCAGTTCACTCATGACGGGCTACATACTGCCTAATAAACTCCTGGAGCTTCTTGACTTGAAAGCTTTTGGCTAACTGATGTATCTCACTGGCAAACGGGATAAACTTCTCTTCTAAGGTTTTGAGTCTTGCGGCTCGCTCTTGAATTCCGAGCACGTCACCAATTAACGCTAATTGATACAACGCATTCACCTCTTCATCCGGTGGACTCACTATCGGCGCAGAAGTAGGAGAAGAACTGTCCCCAAAACCGACATGGTTTGCCTCACTATTTTCTTCTAACTCATAAATCCATTCCAAACCTAAATGGGGTTGCAACTTTTCTAAAAGTTCTCCACTACGGATTGGCTTGGCGATGAAATCATTGCAACCAGCCGCTAGACTTTGACGATGATCGCTATCGAACGCGCTAGCTGAGGCAGCAATCACTACTACGTCTGCGAGGTTGCTGGTTTGTCGCAGTTGTCGAGTTGCCTCAAATCCATCTAGCACGGGCATCACCAAATCCATTAAGACAGCGTCGGGTTGAAATTCCACGGCTTTATGCAAACAGTCTTGACCATCTATAGCTTCCCTCACTTCAAACCCTAAAGGTGTGAGGAGATTGACCAAGACAGAACGATTCTCCCATTTGTCGTCCACCACTAGCACCTTACGTCGCTTGCCAGCAAAACCGATAATGGTTTTATCCTCTACTTCAGGGACTTGTAGGCAGTCGGCGACTTCGGGCAGTTCTAGTTCTAGCCAAAAAATACTACCTTCTCCTGGTGCGCTTTTCACCTCCAAGGAACTTCCCATCATCTCGGTTAACCGCTTGCTGATAGCCAAACCCAATCCCGTCCCACCAATGAAGTGCCGCTTTTCACCCACTTGTTGGAACGGTAAAAAGATTTCTTCTAACTTTTCGGGTGCAATGCCAATACCTGTATCTTCGACTTGAAAGCGAATTTTGTTGGTTGTTAGTTGTTGGTTGTTGGTTGTTCGTTCCGCTGTTGGCTCCTGGGTAAGGGCAGGTTGGGGGGGTAACGATCGCTCTGTGACTACTGACACGTAACCCACCTTAAAAGCAACTCCACCTTTTTCAGTAAACTTTACGGCATTCCCTAATAAATTGATTAAAATTTGCCTAAGCTTCTGCTCGTCGCCGCGAACTACTCTGGGTAGCGTCGAAAGGTGTTCGTAGAGAAAGGTAAGGTCTTTTTGTTGGGCACGAAAGCGGAACATTTCGACAATGCTCTTGAGAAATTCAGGAAAACAGAACTCACTCACATACAGTTCCATTCTCCTCGCTTCGATTTTGGAAAGATCCAAAATATCGTTAATCAGCATCAACAGGTGTTCGCCGCACTGTTGAATAATGTCTATCCCTTGCTGTTGTTGAGACGTTAGATTGTTGTTCCGTTGGAGAATTTGAGCGTAACCGAGAATGCCGTTTAGAGGAGTTCTGAGTTCGTGGCTCATATTGGCTAAGAATTCACTCTTGGCCTGATTAGCCACCTCGGCAGCTACTTTCGCTTTCCGCAATTCTTCTTCAGCCTGGATGCGATCGCTAACATCGCGAGAGATTGTGACAATATGTAACGGATTTCCTCCACTGTCCCTGACACAGGATGCGGTAGAAACATACCAGCACCAACTACCATCCTTATGTCTAAAGCGATATTCAGGAGTGGTAAAACTATCACTGCTTTCGAGTAACTTGGCTTCCAAGAAACTCGTTAACTTGGGTAAGTCTTCTGAATGAATGAACGGCCTCCACTCTCGACCAATCATCTCTTCTATTTCATATCCCATCGCTCGCGGGTGATTCGGTGAGAGATAGAGATATTTACCGTCCAAGGAGATGACGGAAATAAAGTCGCTCGCGTTCTCGACAATGCTGCGATAGCGCTCTTCGCTCTCTTGCAATGCCTCCTGTACCCGTCTGCGCTCAGTAATCTCAATGTGCAATCGCTCGTTAGTTGCTTGCAGGTGGGCGGTTCGTTCGGCAACGCGACGTTCTAGCTCTTGATTGCGCCGCTCTAAGTCAGTATTAAGTCGCTGTACCTCTTCATAAAGGTTAGCTTGTTGGATTGCGATCGCTACTTGAGTTGCTAGTTTTTCCAGTAGATCGATTTGAAAGCGCTGCCACTCTCGCGATCCCGTGCATTGATGAACAACCAGCACTCCAAATAACTGCTCATTCACAAGAATGGGGACGGCAATACTCGCTTTGATTTGAAACA
This sequence comes from Chroococcales cyanobacterium, assembly GCA_036703075.1. GTDB lineage: Bacteria > Cyanobacteriota > Cyanobacteriia > Cyanobacteriales > Coleofasciculaceae > DATNPC01. Next base: position 12,664 of record DATNPT010000238.1, on the reverse strand, counting down.
GAGTGGCGTATTTGGCACGCTCTTGAGAAAGCTCGTGGAGTGTCAGATCGTTGAATACCTGAACCTTCCCCTGACTGTATAGTTCTCGCATCTCATCGATATAGGCGCGATCTTCGATGACTAATCCCAACCCAGAAAACCAGTTAGGAGCAACCGCTTCAGCTAATACTTTCCCTGTCCAGCTCTCCTGGGATTGCGTTTGAAGGCAGAGGGCAGGAGGCAGAGGGCAGAAGGGGGAAGTGTCAGGAGGATTCAAGCCCCCAGTCGCTTCCAAGTGACTGAAATCTTCAGTGGCAGATTGCAACCCTTGCTCCCTTTTGGTCACCAGATGGCTCGTGCTATTAGCATCAAGATAAATTCCTTCTGCCATCTGCCCTCTGCCATCTGCCTTTTCTTGTTCAATTTTTTCAAAGCGATAAACCATAACGCGATCGGCTGCCAAAAACTGCCGCACTTCCGCTACTGTGGTGTTGAGAATCTGTTCGAGGTCGAGAGAACTACGGATTCGCAGGGCAATTTCTCTGAGCAAGCGATCGCGTTGGGCTGTTGCACGGAGTTGCTCGATCGCCTGCTTGCGCTGGGTGACATCGCGTACAATTGCCTGAATATAGGTTTGACCTTGTAACTGCATTTGATTCAGGCTGACTTCCGCATCGAATAGCGTCCCATCAGAGCGCCTCGCCTGCCACTCAAACACCTGCGGCTGTAAGGGGAGCAAGCTTAGCAACTCCAATCCTTTTTCCCGAGAATTTCGCCCATCCGGTTGGCAAGCTGCCGAGAAGCGCTCGATGGGTGAATTAATCATCTCGTCACGACTACAGCCGTAGATTTCTAAGGCCTTGGCATTACAGTCGATAAAGCTATCTCCCTGAATCAGGAATATGGCATCATTGGCGCGATCGAATACACTGCGGTACTTGATTTCACTTTCTCGCAGGGCAACTTCTGCTTGTTTGCGATCGGTAATATCCTGTGACATTACCATCCCCGCAAAGATTTCTCCTTGTTCGTTTTTGACAGGGAGGGTGTGTACGAGGTAGACGCGGTTCTCGTGGCAGACTTCAGTCACCGTCACCGTTCCTGCCAGTGCTGCTCGATAAGTAGGTTCTATCTGAATGCAGGTTTCTGATGGCAACGCTTCCCACAGCGTTTTTCCTTCCATGGATTCTTTAGAAAGTCCCACGGCGGCTAATCCTGTCCCTTCCGCTAAGATATAGCGCAGGTCTCGATCGAACAGTAAAACCACACCATTGGGAAAGTTCCGAGCCATGGTGCGATACAGCTGTTCGCTGCGGGTAAGTTCCTCGATTAGCGATCGCAACTGAGCCGTCATGCGATTAAATGTTGCGGCTAACACTCCCAACTCGTTGTGCTGGCCCACGTTCACCCTAGTGTCCAAGTTTCCCGCGCTAATTTGAGCCGCCGCCCGTGTTAAGCGCTGTAGAGGTCGCACAATTTTTCGGGAAAAGAACACGCCTAAACTCGCCGCTACCACCAGTGCCAGCACTAGCACGACACCCATGACAAACAGCATGCGCCGCACGGGGGCGTAGGCTTCAGCCGTAGGAAGTTCGACCACTACCTTCCATCTCAAGCTGCGAATCGGCGCGATCGAGCCAATCACTTCCACTCCTTTCAACCCGGTGTAGGTGGTTAGAGGTTTTGCCGTGCTTAATGGGGTGGACTTTTGAATAAAAGGGTAATGTGAGAGGTCTTGCAGGGTTGCTCGTTTCGGAACTCTTCCTTGAGCAGCAATTAAAAAATTGCGGTTGTCAATGACATAGGCATAACCCGTCTCGCCCACCTTAGTTTGGTAGATGACGAACCAAAGAAACTTTAAATTAATCCGGGCGACTAAGACGCCATTCACCTCATCTTGCTGGTTACGAATGGGTACAGCTAAGGTAACAACGGGCTGGTCGATCGCGCGATCGATTTCTACAGAGCTGACGACATCTTCTTGTTGCCTAATTGCTTGTAAAAACCATGGGGAATCTGCCGCGTTATCGAACGTCACGGGTTGATACGGTGAAACGGTGGAGATGGCTTGACCTGTTTTATCTAAAATCGCAACAGCTTCATAGGCACTATTGTGGCGGGTTAGTGCTTCTAATAATTTTTTTTGAACGTCCTGTGACAGATCGGTTAGACCCTGAACCCTCGCCAAGTAGCTAAGTTTACGCTGCAAGTCATCTAAATAAGCATCGATCGCAATTGCTGTAGCATGAGAGCGCTCTTGTTGGACAGCTTCAAGTTGTTGCTGTTGCATCTGAAAACTCAAGGAGATTAATATCCCTGATGTCAGGAGCAGAACTATAGCAACTAGCAGAACTATACCAATCCTGAGCTGATTTGCAACAGAAAAAAAATTGTATCTTATTGGATGTAAAACAAGGTCAGGTAACCTTTTATTCATGAAGCCTCTCTACAGTGGTCAGTGAACTCCTGACCAATTGGTCAAGCTGTTAAATAGCTTTACTTTTAAGAGGAAAAACCCTAGAATTAATTTAGACTTAGAGAATGAGAATACTGCTCTAAAAAAATTTATTCAGTAACTTTTAAACTGTTATTTATTGGTAACTACTCCATAAATATTCCTGAAAACTATAATATGGCGGCTATCAATTGGATGGAGTAAAGAAATTAGATTGTGGCATCAATACCTTAGTCCCTATTCAGGTACTACCAAGAATTCCTATACATTGTTATTCAAAGAGAAACATTGATTTTACCTGTAATAATATCCCGTTTGACTGAGTTAACATAAGCTTCTTGTCGGGCAGTCAGCGAACCATTGAAAGGAGCCAAGTCCTGAACCTCCTCCAAAAAACCAAATTTATACTGTTTGCCTTCCCAGCGACCCTGCTGAACCAGAGTTGCTCCTTCTAGTAGTAACGCAGGTACCTGTTGAACAACACTGGTAAGGAGAAACTTGGCTGTTGGTTGTTGAGTAGGGCTAACCAGATCGGAGCTATGCATCCAACCAATTGCATAAACATTTTGGCTTTCTTGCACTGCCTTGAGCACACCATAATTCGCATCACCCGCATCTGTAACCAGAACATCTGCGCCTGCTGCAATTTGAGCTAGCGCCATCCTTCTGGCTTTATCTGCGTCTGACCAACTGTTAACCCAGTTGATCGAGGCGACGACAGAAGAGTTGGTTCTCTTGGCACCTCGTTGCAACAGAGCGGCCTCTTCCTGTGTAATGGGGTAGGGTTGACCGCCGAAATAAGCAACTTTGTTCGTTTTAGTTTTGAGTGCAGCAACAACTCCTGATAGATAGCCGATTTCCCCGCTTCGGAATGCTAGCGCTCCGAAGTTATTATTATTGCCTGCATAAGACCCTGTAACCGAAAACTTGACGCGAGGAAATTCCTTGGCGACTACTTTTGCTGCCTCTAGGTAGTCCTCGCTGTGAACGATGATAAAGTCAAACCCTTGTTGGGCGTATTGACGCGATCGCTTTTCCCAATCAGCAGGCGGTACATTGGCATGATATGCCACTTTCGCCCCAAGTTGCTTCTCAATTAACTTCAGGCCTTGATAACCGGCTTGGTTCCAGCCGTAGTCGTTAATTCGTCCGGGTAAAATGATAGCAACTTTAAACGCACCTGGTGTTTCAGTGGTAACAGTCAGTGCGTCATCGTTATTTGCAATACTGCAAGCGCCTAAGAATAAGGTTAGAACGAGTACAACGGTTGTGGTAATGGCTCGCAGAGTAGGGCTTTGCGCGATCGCATAGGGTATCGCTCTTCCTCTCGACTTGAGATGGTCGTTGATACAACTGGTTTGCCCAATATCAAGCTGCATAACCAAGGACTGACCTGTAGCAAAAGCGGTATAAGTCTATCTCAGGATAGCTGACCCATCGCTTGATATTTTAGAAAGACATCGCTTTTTCCGCACTCCAAGCCAGTACTCTAGACCATTAACTAGGGAATGAGTCAAGGAAGTTTCCCGCTGAGCGCGATCGCTTTATGATTAAGTGGCTTTCACCGCAGGTCAATAATGTCTTGCTCATCCCATGTAGAGACTTTTGCATCTGTAGCGTCTACAGCCCTAGCAGCTTTTGGAAGCATTCTAAAACTTTCAACAAAATGCAAGTACGCTAAGCTACCCAGCACTAAAACGGCAATTCTTCCAATAATTACATAAGGTTGTACTAGGTTCCAAAAACGTATGGGTAATGCTTTGCTCATCTATTGTTCAGTCCGAAATCTTACTTTAACCCAGCGTACTTTGAAGGCGATTGCCTTCTGCTCATCTCGTGAGACACCAACAAGAGTGCAATTAACTACAGTAAACCTATCGAATAATCGTATTTTAGGATAAGAGGTATCGTGACATAAATTTCTAGAAGAATCAAGCCCTAACCCCATAAGCTCGAGTGATTTACCTGGGTTTTTGATGACATACACCCTGCATCAGGGCGCACAAATGTCATTGGTGTCAATTTAAGGTTGGCTGGGCGGTTAAAACCGCAGCTATACAAACGAAACCCGCCTGCGCGGGTCACCCTGCGGGAAGGCTTTGCCTACAAAATCCTTAATATTTCGATTTCGTTAGTCCGCGCAGGCGGACTTGGTTTTTATAGCCGTGTTAGCGTAGCGGGACGCGATAGGCGCAGCCGGACGCAGCGCAGCGAGTATAGCGTCCATTTCATTCGCCTGGGCTTAAGTTGACACCAATGCACATCTGTGAGCCCCTACTGGAATTTGGGACGATTTCCCACTGCCAATTTCCACATTCAATCAACGAATTTTGGCGGTTTGGAGTTTTGTTCTAGGTCGTCGGTAGTCGGTTCCACCAAGTTAGGTGGGATTTTTTCTTGCTGCTGGGCAACGGCTTTAAGCTTGAGGAAAAAGCCAGAAACATCGGGTGGTGGAGTGAATTGGTGAATGGGTTGCTTTTTCGTCTCGCAGCGCGACCAGTTGGCTTCATACGTAGTATTGGCACTCTGCTTAGACGGTTCCTCAGAGAGCGGGTCATCCGAGTTCACCTCTTCTTCAATCGCCTCTTCAAGGACAGGAATTGGTGGAGGTGTAGTCTCCTGAATTACGGGTTCAGAGATTATCGGTTCCTCCTCAGGACTCCTCGCATCCCACTCGTCGATGATGTCTGGGATAGTAGAGACGGGTTCTAATACATCTGGATACAGGGGGAAACCCTGTTCCCGAGCCAAGTGAGTTAAGGCTGGGTTGAGTGGTGCCGCGAAATTCTGAGGCAGTTTGCGAGAAATCAGCCGCTCGAATTCATGAGTAAAGCGGTGGATTGGCTGTCCGCGTCGGGTCCAAACTGCCAAGATTTGCTCGACTGAAATGGCTTTGTAACGTCCCTGATATAGCGCTTCAATAACCGCTAAACGCACCCAATGGGCTGGATAATTTTTCAACCACAAACTGACTAATTCTTCAGGTGTGTATCCCCTGAGTTCAAACCCATAGTGCCGAAGCAAGGCGAGCGCATAGGCAATTGTCGAGTCTGTGGTTGACTCCCTCAGCTCGATTTTGGGTATCCCTCCCTGACTCAAGGGGGGTTGGGGGGATTGGATTGTGGACGGGGAGACGGGTGGGTTGGGGAGAAAAGTCTCTCCGACTCCTTGACTCCCCCGTGCCTGAAGCTCATTCATCAGACCTCAGCTCGACGGCATTGACACAATATATGGGGAACTAATCGCACTTACACGTCCTGTTCTCACTAACGCCTGATACACAAAAGCAGTTGCCTCAGCGCGTGTAGTTTCCTGCTTTGGTTGCAAGAGAGACACTTTAGGATAATTTATGATAATGCCTGCCTGCGTGGCAGATGCAACTGCGGGTTTAGCATAAGCTGGAATACTATCGCGATCTTCGTAAATTTCCAAGACTTTTTCTTCAGCATTTGGTAAAGACAGTCCTGTAACTAAAGACGTAATTAACTCTAGTCGCTGTAAATTTTGCTCCGGGTGAAAGGTTTGATCGGGAAACCCAGAGAGGAAAGCTCCCCGATACGCTTGGTCGATCAGAGGAGAAGCCCAGAAATCGGCAGGCACATCGATAAACCGAGTAGCTGGGCGGATGGGAGTTGGGTTAAACACCTTCACGACTAGCGCCGCATACTGCGCCCTCGTCAAGGGGTCGTTGGGTTTAAAGCTACCATCCGCGAAGCCAGTGACTAAGTTGAGGTTACCCAGACGACGAATAAAATCAGCAGCCCAGTGTTGTCCAATATCGGTAAACGAAGGCGTAAAGGGGTCAGCATTGACGATATAGGGCGATGCGATCGCATCGGCTCGTCCCGTTGTCACCAACGCCTGGTAAATTAAAGCAGCGACCTCAGCGCGAGTAATGTTGCGGAGAGGTTCGAGGCGATCGGGTTTGGGATAATTTACCACCAGTCGTCGTTGCGTCGCCGTAGAAAGGGCATCGGTGGCGTAGCTGGGAATCTGAGCGCGATCGCTATAAAACTGGAGCAAGCTCGGATTACTACCACTGAGTCCTAAGCCACTCACGAGCGATACCAACGCCTGTACCCGCGTTAAAGTTTGATCCGGTCGGAACGTTGCATCCGGAAATCCCGAAACAAAGCCCATAGCAGCCGCTTGGTTAATTGCCGCTGATGCCCAAAAATTAGCAGGCACATCTGTAAACGTCACCGTACTAGTTCCCGGTTGTCGAGGTAGCTCGAACGTTTTGGCAATAATCGCCGCATACTCAGCACGAGTGATGCTTGCTTCTGGCTTAAACGTACCATCGGGAAAGCCGCGAATTAAACCCTTTGTCACCAGTGCCTGAACAAATGCCGCCCCCCAATGACTGACAATGTCACTAAATTGAGTTGGACCAGCGGTTGGAGCTGGGATGAGAGAGGAGCGCAACGTGACTGAACCTTGCACCCGTGCTGGGTTCAATTGATTTCCCACTGAAATTAAGGTCAAAGACGTACTATTTTGCAGATCGACCTGACCGTTGTCCCGCAAAATATTCCCCGCCGGGTCTTGAGTGCTGCCCAAGTCGGGTCGGGCATCCCCCGTCACCATCAAACCGCCTGCCGTATTTTTCTCAATTAAATTACGGCGCAACACGGGTCGCGCTCCACGAGAGAGGAAAATGCCAGTATTGTTACTTACCAAATTGTTGTCCGCCACTAACGGCGCGGCTGAGTCGCTAATGGCAATGCCATACCCTGTTTTTTGACAAAGATTGCGTCGCACTTCTCCTTTAGCATTGCGGACTAAAAGAATACCACTAGCCGCGTTTTGCACAAACACGTTATCCAGAACCATGGGTTTGCCAGTGCCGGTGACAAAGATACCCTCGCGACCGCAGCTAATGAACGTATTGTTAGCCACAATGGGTGAGGTTGATTCAATCCAAACTCCTGTACCTCGTTCGACTGAATTAGTCACTGTCACTCCTCGCAGTTGGGCGTTAGACTCCATCCGCAGCGCGACGTTTTGATTGGCAAACGTCGGACTATTATACGTCCCACTGCCTTGGATCGAAATTCCCTTCCCTTTACTGGGTTCGTGTCCCAGTATCATCACTCCACTCGGAACAACTAAGGGAAAGACTTCTCCATTGGCAGCATTGTACGTTCCAGCTGCCAGTTGAATCGTGGTTCCAGTTGTTGCCTTGGCGAGTGCCTTGGTCAACGTTTTAAGTGGGGCAGTGGAATTACCAACACCAGTGTCCTTGCCAGTTACCGGGTTAACGTAAAGCGTGGATTGAACCATAGTTTGCTGTTATGTCAGAACAAAAACGAATACGGCATAGCAACTTACGAGGAATTACTCAAAAGACAGGAGATTGTTTGGCATGGTAACGTTGGCACTCTTCGTAGAAAGGACTACGACACAACTCTAGACCAATAACAGGATAGTGGGGGGTGTTTTGAAAATAGCAGGGCAGGGGGACAGGGAGACGCTCCAGAGAGGAAGAGAGATTTTCATCTCATGTCACATGTCTGATAAGTCCTCCGCTTCCCGTACACCTCACTCGATCGCCTCTCAAAGCAGTGGATCGGTGAAGCAGTAGTCTAGTATTTTTGATAGCCCATTTTTACTAGAGCTTGGGAAGCCTTCTCCCAAATCTTAGCTTTTAGCCCCCTACACTACCCAAACCCTTTATGCTCAACGACCAGCACCCATGATAGAAGTCGAGCATCTCAGTAAGATTTATGGCTCTACCCCAGCCATCCAAGATGTCACCTTTGATGTCGAACCGGGAGAAATTCTGGGGTTTCTCGGACCCAATGGTGCCGGGAAAACCACCACAATGCGGATTTTGGCTGGATATTTACCGGCAACTAGCGGTACGGCCCGGATTGCTGGCTACGACGTTCACGAAAATTCGATGGATGTCCGACGCCGAATTGGTTATTTGCCGGAAACACCACCCCTCTATCCGGAGATGACCGTTGAGGGTTTTTTGCACTTTGTCGCGCGGATTAAAGGTGTAGCAGCAGGCGATCGCAGATCTCAGGTGAAAACAGCCATGGAGCGCTGCAACCTGACCGAAAAGCGCAAGGTACTCATCCGCAAGCTCTCCAAAGGCTTTAGGCAGCGAGTGGGCATTGCTCAAGCGATCGTTCACGACCCACCTGCGATTATTCTCGACGAACCCACAGTCGGTCTTGACCCCCGACAAATTATTGAAGTTCGGAACCTGATTAAAAGTCTGGCTGGCGATCATACGATTATCCTCTCCACCCACATCCTGCCAGAAGTCAGTATGACCTGTAGCCGCGTAGCGATTATTAATCGCGGTCGCATTGTCGCTACCAACAGCCCCGAAAACTTAATGGCTCAGTTGACTGGAGGGGCAGGCTATGAGTTAGAAGTAGATGGGGATGTGCAAGAGTTACAAAAGCTTCTACAGATTTTGCCGGGTATCTCCTTAGTGGAAATTGTTCCCACAGACGAGCTACCACCCGGTCGCTCTTTGCTTCGCATCGTTTCATCTCCAGGAACAGAACCCGGACGGGATATTGCGGCTGTCACCATTGGGGCAGGTTTAGGATTGCATGAGATGCGACGCACTCGCGCCACCCTAGAAGACGTATTTTTAGAACTGATCACGCGAGAACAACCTCTGAGCGAATCCGAGGCGGAACAAGACGGAACCGAGCCAGACTCTTCGGAGTCACCAACTGCTGCACCATCTGGAGGAAATGTCTAAACAATGGGTGTAATCGTTGCCAATGTTTTGGCGATTTTTCGTAAGGAATTACAGGGCTATTTCGCTTCGCCCTTAGCGTATATCGTCGCCAGTATTTTTTGGTTGTTGTCTGGCTTCTTTTTTATCGTGATTCTGCTCGGTCCAGAGGGAATCATCCAACAAGCGGCCGCACAAGACCAACTGGGAGTGCCGACACCTCCGATTGATATTGCCTATGAGTTTTTACGTTTTTTCTTAGGTGTTCTGGGGTCTCTGGCATTATTCGTACTGCCGATTCTCTCAATGGGTCTTTATGCGGAGGAACGCAAGCGCGGAACGCTGGAGCTATTAGCGACATCGCCCCTAACGAATTGGGCGGTAGCAGTGGGAAAATTGCTAGGCGTGCTAACGTTTTTTATCACGATGGTGCTGCCGTTAATGGTGTATGAAGCAGTTGCCTTGAATACCGCGAATCCACCAGTGCAACCGGCTGTTCCCTTACTCGCCCATGCTGGCTTGTTTTTGCTGGCAGCATCGATTCTTTCCTTGGGGATGTTCATCTCCTCTCTGACCGATAGCACCATTCTGGCAGCAATTCTCACCTTCGGATTGATGTTATTCCTGTGGGTGATTGACTCGATCGCTAAAAGTATTGGCGGTCCAGTTGGTGAAGCGTTAGGTCACTTATCGTTGCTGGAAAACTACAACAACTTGGTTCAAGGGGTTTTGGATACTAGTAGTATCGTTTTATTCGCTAGTTACATTGTTTTAGGGGTATTTCTCACTGCCCAATCCATTGATGCCCTGCGCTTCCAGCGTTCCTAAATCGTTGTTTGTTGTTTGTTGTTTGTTGTTTGTCCGTATCGATAACCAACAACGAATAACTAATAACCAATAACCAACAACGAATTAATAATTATGAAAACGATCGCAAAAAACACGAAGTATTTAAGTTGGCTCTTTTGGCTCGGACCCATCCTCTGCATTGTTGGATTAACAGCTAGGGTGGTAGCTAACGAGTGGTCGCCACTCATTGTCGGACTATTCGTGGCTGGACTCGTAATTATCGGCTTGTGGCTGGTATTTCTGGGGAGTTTGGCACCAGGATTCTGGGGTCGTCGCTCGACTCAAGTTGGAACGAATGCCGTTATCGCTACGATCGCCATGTTAGCGATCGTAGGACTGATTAACTTTTTAGCCGTTCGCTACGGGCAGCGTATAGACTTGACCGAAAATCAGTTGTATACGCTCTCACCTCAGTCACAGCGCATTGTGGAAAAGTTGCCGCAGCCGGTCAAAGTTTGGGTATTTGACCCGAACCCGAACCCTAGCGATCGCGATTTGCTGAAAAATTACCGCCGCTATGGCTCGAACTTGGAATACGAGTTCGTTGACCCCCAACTCCGGCCTTCATTGGCTCAGAGGTTTAACGTCCAGTCACCCGGACAGGTTTTTTTGGAATACGGCAACCAACGACAACTGGTGCAAACGGTGAGTGAGGGCGAACGTCTGTCGGAAGTCAAGCTCACCAATGGCATCGAGCGCGTCACGAGCGCCCGCACGGACAACGTTTACTTTCTCCAGGGGCATGGAGAACGCCCGCTAGAGGCGGCGCAGGGAAGCTTATCTCTGGCTGTTAGTGCCTTGAAAGATAAGAATTTTACCGCTCAGCCTCTCAACTTAGCCGAGCGGCTAGAAGTGCCTCAAGATGCTTCATTAGTGGCGATCGTTGGTCCCAAGCGATCGCTGTTGCAAGCCGAAGTTCAAGCCTTGAGGACTTATCTGTTGTCAGGCGGTAGTCTGCTGGTGATGGTAGACCCAGAAACGAATGCTGGATTGGATAGCTTGCTAGCCGACTGGGGCGTTAAGCTCGATACTCAAATTGCGATCGATGCCTCGGATCGAGGGAGAGCGGTTGGGCTTGGGCCTGGAACTGCACTAGTCACCAACTACGGCAACCACCCAATCACGAAAGACTTTGGTAATCAATTTTCTTTATATCCCCTAGCGCGACCCGTAGAGACGACATCCGTTAAGGATGTGAAAGAAACCCCCTTAGTCATTACCAGTAACCAAAGTTGGGGAGAGAGCAAACCGGAAAAACAACCCCTCCAGTTTGAGCCAAAAGACGGCGATCGCCCCGGTCCTCTAACACTGGCTGTTGCCTTGAGCCGTCCAGCGGTAGCCCCGTCTACCATACCGAAACCGCAGCCTCAGGCAACTCCTAGTCCAGGGGCATCACCCTCACCCTCTGCTAGCCCCGGAGCTTCAGCGACTCCAGTAGCTCAAACCACGCCCAGTCCTGGAGTCTCCCCTTCCCCCTCGGCAAGCAGTCAACCCGAAGCCTCAGCAACTCCAGCCGCTCAGATAACACCCAGTCCTGGAGTCTCCCCTTCCCCCTTTACCCGCAGTCAACCTGAAGCCTCGCCTGCACTGAAGCAGGAAAATACGGGCAAAAGATCGGGTGAGTCACGATTGGTTGTCTTTGGCAACTCGAATTTCGCGACCGATGGTTGGTTCGAGCAGCAACTCAATAGCGATGTTTTGCTCAACTCCGTCAGCTGGCTGGGTAAGCGAGATGAGCAAGCGCTTTCCATTCGTCCGAAAGAACAGAAAAATCGCCGCCTGAATTTAACACAAGCACAATCCGGAGTCTTGGGTTGGACTGCACTGGCAATTATGCCTTTAGTCGGGTTTACGGCAGCTGGCTTAATGTGGTGGCGACGCCGTTAGAAATGATGAATTATGAATGATGAATTATGAGATTAAGGAGTGGGAATCTTTCATTCATAATTTCTAATTCATCATTTCCTATCTTTGAATCTCTAATTTTCTATCAGCAACCGTTATACCTATGAAGCTACAGCGCAATACTGTAATTTTGCTAGTTTCAGCGCTAGTACTGGGTGGTTTTGTTTATTTCTCTGAAACGCAGAGAACCCAAAAACAGGAAGAGACTAAGACAACAAAGCAGCCAATCTTTGCCTTTAAAGACGACCAGATTCAATCGTTGACAATTTACACCGCGAAGGACACGTTGGAGTTCGAGCGGGTAAATGGACCAGGCACCAATTGGCGGATGAAGACGCCCAAAGATGCCCCAGCTAGCGATGCGGCTGTTGCTTTTTTGACAGATTTATTAGTAGAGGGAAAAAGCGATCGCTCTTTCACTATCCCGACTAACCAACGCCAAGAGTATGGTCTAGACCAACCCATGGCAACGGTGAAAATACAGCTAAAAAATAAAGCAAATCATCGGCTAATCTTAGGCAAACCTGACTTCAACAAAAGTTTTTTATATGCCTTGGTCGATTCACCCACTCCAACGCCTCAACAGTTGAACGTGATTTTGGTGCCATACGACTTTGAGTATGCTGTAAATCGCCCTCTCTCCGAATGGCAGAGTCAACCGGAAAAATCTCAAAGTGCTACGCCATCACCAACTCCTGCGAGTTCCACGTCTTCACCCACTCCTGCAAGTTCCACCCCTTCGCCAACCGCTAAAGGTTCTCAGCCATCGCCGA
>DATNPT010000211.1:0-12813 GCA_036703075.1 Chroococcales cyanobacterium | reverse complement strand
CGTCTCTCTGATTGGAGAGTTGGATGAGTATGGCATGGTGCAAAACCTGTCTGAAGTTAAAAAGGTCATCAAGCGGGAAGTCATCAGCCAACTCGACTACGCTTATCTCAATGATGTATGGTCCGAATTTCAGCAAACCCTGCCCACGACTGAAACTATTGCGCGAGTCATTTGGCAGCGATTAGCGCCTCACTTGCCACTCGTAAAAATTCAATTGTTTGAACATCCAGAACTTTGGGCTGATTATCAAGGAAACGGTATGGAAGCACATCTTAGTATCAGTACGCACTTTAGCGCCGCTCATCGCCTTGCTCATCCCAAGCTTAACTATGAAGAAAACGTCGAGATCTATGGGAAATGCGCTCGTCCCAATGGTCACGGACACAACTATCACCTAGAAGTCACGGTCAAGGGTGAAATTGATTCGCGCACTGGCATGATTGTCGATCTAGGAGCCTTACACAAGGTGGTTGAAGATTCTGTCGTTGAACCCTTTGACCACACATTCCTCAACAAAGACATTCCCTACTTTGCCAACGTAGTTCCCACGGCGGAAAATATAGCGGTTTACATCCGCGACCTGTTGCAACAGCCCGTCCATGCCTTGGGAGTTCAACTGTATAAAGTTAAGTTAATTGAAAGTCCGAATAACTCCTGTGAGGTTTACTGCTCGCCCAGTTCCTCCTCCGCAGACAATCTCCAGGAGAGCGAAGCGATTCTGACATCTGTCTAGAGAAGTATAGTCGCCTCAAATTTGACGATTTAGCCCGCTCTAAATTTCTAACCTCAGGAACAAGTTCTTAAGAAAATCCGAACTGGTTCTTCTAGGGTGTGTAATGATCTGGTAGCGTCTTACCCGTACCTACTCATTAATAGAGTCAACCTAGGGATAGGAGGTTCCCCAGATAATAGAGTAAATCAAAGAGTTTAGGGTAGTGAGCGGGAAGCACAGCTAGACATCTGAAGAGCTTAAGAGGCAATAGCTATGGAAAGCCGGTTGTCGTGCTACGATGGCAGACCCGATCGTCGTCTAGCTGGGAAAGGACTCCCACGGGGAGTTCACCCAGCAGATACTAGTAGCCAGGAAGCAGCGTTAGAGGAGGTACCAGCGCATTGTCTCGGGAAAGCCGATCGCTTATTAGAGCAAGGGATTGAGCAGCAAAAAGCTCATCAATTTGAGGCAGCACTTCAGTCCTTTCAGCAAGCACTGAACCTTTACACAGAACTACAAGATCGGCAGGGAATAGGCAGAGTCCTTAGTGGGTTGGGACTAACTGCTTATATGCTAGGAGATTTTCCCACGGCGATTGAACATGCCAGTAAAAGCTTAGCGATCGCACGAGAAATACAAGACCAGCGTCTTGAAGCTCAAGTCCTAGGAATTATTGGTAACGCTTACCGTCACTTGGGCGACCATGCTAACGCGATTGCTGAAGGGGAAAAAAGTTTGAACCTCTTGCGGCAACTCGAAGACCAAGCGGGAGAGGTTGTGGCGTTAAACAATCTCGGACTCGCTTATAAAGCGATGGGCGACTTGCCTAATGCGATCGCTTACCAAAAGCAAAGTCTGGAAATTGCACAGACACTGGACGATCGTCAGACCCAAGAACAAATTCTCAGAAATCTCGGTAATGCTTGCTACGCATTAGGCGATTATGCCCAAGCCATTGACTACTACAAGCAACGTGCCGCGATCGCAAAAGAGTTAGGAGACTACCGCTTAGAAGGGCAAATTCTCAGAAACCTTAGTAATGCTTGCTATGCTCTAGGAGATTACGCTCAGGCGATCGAGTATGCACAAGCGAGACTATTGGCGGCCGAAAAAATGGGCGATCGGCGTTCGCAAGAGCAAGCATTAGGCAGTTTAGGCGTCGCTTATGACGCTTTGGGAGATTATGCTAGGGCTGTTGAATACTACGAACAACGCTTAAGCGTCGCGCGATCGATTCCTGACGCCAGAGTAGAGGCACGGGTGCTAGGCAGTCTCAAAGTTGCCTGCTATGCTCTAGGCGACTACGCCAAAGTGATTGAGTACCACGAGCAGAGCTTAGCCTTACGGAACCGTTGAATGTCACTGACTTAAGAAAATTCATCACAACCAATCAATCCTTATGCAGGGGGTCTCTTGGTAGATTCATGCGCTAAACGCGCCCCGCTACGCTAACGTCATCCACTGGAGGGTTTGGGGGGATCTCCCCAATCTTGGTTTTCCGGAACAACGATTACTGTTCGCTTACTCCCTTCTTGCTTGAAGAATACCTAATTTTTTGAACGTAGCGTAGCGGCTTGCCGTAAGCTACCACAGAGGGCACAGAGGTAGATATGAGGTAGGTAATCTTAGGCGGGAAGGGATTAAGTCAGTGCCATTGTGTTTAACACTACTTTAAGGATGTACCCAATACCTCCAGCTTTTGGCAGATGTTCGCTCTCATTTACCCTGGTATCCGAGACTATCAACGGAAGTATTCCGGAATGCCAGCAAGTGCCTAGAAAACTTTTGGTAATATGAGCGAAAGTTAGTCAGCCTGGAATTATCCTCAGCTGCCTCGCTCAAATAATAAAGTGTCCTACTCAAGGAAGGTAAAGGTAGAAGAGAGATGGAATCTACACAACAATCTGAATACACCGATAGCACCGCCCAAGCACCTGCAACAGCTACAACTCAAGATTCGCTAGACATCAATGTAGACAAACCCGGTGCATTAAAAAAACTGCCGCCTGCCAATCCTTCAGGCGAGCAGGTATGGCAAGAATGGGTACAGCCTGTAACTGACTTTTTGTCCAAGCTACCCGATCATGTAGGCGATTTCTTTTCCAGTTACCAAAAACCGCTGATCACCATAGGACTGCTCATATCAGGTGTAGTTACGGTTAAAGTCACCCTAGCGGTACTGGATGCAATTAATGACATTCCGCTTCTAGCACCTGTGTTTGAGCTAGTTGGAATTGGCTACACAGCCTGGTTTGTTTATCGCTACCTACTGAAAGTAGAGACGCGCCAAGAGCTAACCTCGGAGTTTAACTCGCTCAAGTCACAGGTAGTGGGTAAAGACTCAACCAATACCTAGAGTTAGTTCAGACAGCGATTTGGCGTCCCAACTCGTTAAGAGTACGCCCGAACAACACATCCTATGCTTTGGCACAGGCAGACTGATGGAAGTAACATTCAGTCTGCTTGTGTTTTTATGGGGATGGCAAAGCGATCGCATGGAGCATCGCACAATGGCAACGATAACCTCGAAGGAACAGTGGCAAGCGATCGCGTTTTGAGTGATTTCGGCGCAAAAGCGCTCAGACAAGACGATAAAACCCTAGAATGTTGTGTCTGACGAGTGTCGAAAAACACAAAAGACTCGCAGACTGTACGCAGGCAAGACGATTAGAGGATGAGCGAACAACGACTAGGAAAAAGAAAAAATATTGGCATTTACTTGATTTTCATTGGCTTGCTCATTGGGTTGCTGGCATTCACGCAGCCAGTCAGTGCCGATCCCTCACCTAGCCCTGTGTCAGTCGATAGCCTGCAACAGATGCGTCAAACTATTGACCAACAGCGATCGAATCTACTCAAAGAACGCGATCGCCTTTCCGACATCGAACAAGCGGCAAAAAATCAACTGGGTGGCATACAACTTAACATCCAGGCAACGGATAGCGCTTACCAGAACTACGACGTGCAAATCCAACAAGCCAACCAGCGCCTGAGAGAAGTACAAGAAGATTTGGCACAAACCGAAGAGCGTTACTACCAGAAACAAGCAGCAACGATCGCTCGACTGCGCTTCTTGCAACGCCAGCAGCGGACAGGATTTGGGTGGGATATCCTACTCAAGAGCCAAAATATTAACGAGTTTCTCGATCGCCGTCGCCAAGTCAAATTACTCTATCAGGCTGACCGTCAAATCTTGGTCGGCTTAAAAGCAGAAGCAGAAAAAATTAACCAGAAAAAGACACAAGTAGAGGTCGAGAAAAATCAAATCGCTCTTCTCACCCAACAACTCCTGGCACAAAAAGCGCAGTATCAAGCACAGCTTGCCGAACAGCAACAGTTAATTGGGCGACTCACTAGTAACAAGCAAGCCCTAGAGGCAGCACAACTTCAGTTAGAGATCGATTCCAGAAATATTGGTCGTCTAATTCGCCGACAAATTGCGACCAACACCAAAGCCAATTTGCCCTACCTGGGTGGTTTGGGCAATGGTGAACTCATTAACCCCAGTGATGGACCGATTACCAGCGGTTTTGGCTGGCGACGGCATCCAATTCTCGGTTACGTCCGCTTCCATTCTGGGCTTGATTTTGGTGCTAGCTATGGCAGTGTCATCCGTGCAGCAGAGAGCGGTAGAGTGATTTTTGCGGGTTGGTATAGTGGCTACGGTAATGCTGTGATTATCAACCACGGGGACGGTATCACCACTCTCTACGGTCATACTAGTAAGCTCTATGTTTCCGAGGGACAAACGGTACAAGTTGGACAAGCAATCGCAGCAGTTGGGTCTACAGGCTTATCGACAGGGCCCCATCTTCACTTTGAAGTGCGTAAAAATGGCGAACCTGTAGATCCGATGCCTTACCTTTAAGACAGGGGACGGGGTGACAGGAACAGAAATTTTCTTTCTTCGTTCTACGAGTAGGTTACAACAATGGAGTTAGCAAGCGAGATACTCTCACGGCTAGCTTGAACCAGAAAGGTTTTCTACTGTATTCAGATAAATCGATCCCAACCGAGGCCGCCAAGTCCGCCTGCAACATTTT
This sequence comes from Chroococcales cyanobacterium, assembly GCA_036703075.1. Taxonomy (GTDB): domain Bacteria; phylum Cyanobacteriota; class Cyanobacteriia; order Cyanobacteriales; family Coleofasciculaceae; genus DATNPC01. Next base: position 8,058 of record DATNPT010000211.1, on the reverse strand, counting down.
CTCTACGCTTTCAACGAAGCGAAGATCGGCGACAAAACCCATCACTTCAAAGTTGAGAAAGAACGATCGATGATCGAGATTCACCGTTCCTACTCCGGCAATATCGCGATCGATCAACACGATTTTTTGGTGCATGAAGCCATCTTTGTAACGATACAGCTTAATCCCAACCGTCTGCATCTCGGTGTAGTACGAAAAGGAACAGAGATAGACAAACAAGTGGTCGGGTCGATTGGGTAAGATAATTCGCACGTCTACGCCGCGTAGCGCTGCTAGCTTCAAGGCAGCTAGAGTTGACTCATCCGGCACGAAGTAAGGACTGGCAATCCAAAGGCGAGTCTGAGCTCGCTCGATCGCATTGACGAAAAATAGATTACAGGCTGGTAGTCGGTCGGCAGGCCCAGTCGGTAAAATAAATGCCGTTTGGTTGGTTTCCCGATTCGGTTTAATGTGCCAGTTAACCTTGAGTACGTTTCTAGTCGCCCAATACCAATCTCGCAGAAAGGAGCTTTGTAGACATTGTACCGTCGGACCTTGCATCATCATGTGAGTGTCGCGCCACGGACTCAGGCGGGGGTTCTTTCCCAAGTATTCGTCACCAATATTTAATCCCCCCACAAATGCTATTTCTCCATCCACCACCAGAATTTTGCGATGGTTTCGGAAATTGATTTGGAAACGATTTCCTCTGCCTTTAGTTGTGTGGAATGCACTCACCTGAATCCCATTTTCTTCTAGAGATTTGATATAGGAACGGGATAGGTGGTTTGAACCCATTTCATCGTAGAGGAAGTAGATGCGAACTCCTTGCTGAGTCTTAGCGATTAAAGCATCCTTAAACTCATGACCTGCCCGGTCGTTGTTAACAATGTAAGATTGCAGCAAAATATAATCAGTTGCTGATGCGATCGCGTTTAACATGGCTTCGTAGGTTTGCTGCCCATCAATCAGCAATTCGGCTGCATTACCCGATGTAAAGGGAATTCCTGTAAACGCCTCAGCGAGGGGTTGCAGCACGGCTAATTTTTCGGGTAGTGCAGTCTTAAATTCCAGGATTTCACGGTAGGCTTGACGAATAAGTGTATCCTGTTCTCGAAATGCTAAGCGCATGGCTTCAGCATAGCCATGAAATTTATTTCTGCCTAGAATCCAATACAACGGAATCGCTAACCAGGGAAAGGTGACAAGAGAAATGCCCCACGCGATCGTGCCTTGGGACGAACGAACGTTCATCACCGCATGGGCAGCATGTACAATCCCTAAAGCATGAACAATAACTGTAGCTGCGCTATAAAGGGCTAGAAAACCACCATCTACAACCATCTTATTTTTATCCAATTGAGAATGCGTGAAGCGAAGCTATCCAAAAGGGAATCGGGGATAGAGCATCGGTTCAGTCATCATGCGTTCTAGGTAGGGGCTAAGCATCCGGGGGACAATTTATTGCTCAAACCCTAAATTTTATGTCCGAATGCTTCGCCCTTGCAAAATTCGTTCTAGGCAGTTGAAACCGCAGTTACACAAAATTGACCATTGCTTGTGTAAGGAGTTGGGGTTTTTCGGCTGCATCCTCCGATCGTATCGACAGGTTAGACGGGATGAACCTCTCCCGTCCGTTCGCATGAGATAACCATGCACGTACTGTTCGTTGAAGATGAATCGAAAATTGCTAACTTTGTTGCCAGTTGCATCATATTCAAACAGTGACCAGTGAGCAGGCGATCGCTTTTCACTGCACACTGTTGACCACCCCTAATTGCTGCTCGAACGGCTTGACTGGAAGCTCAATCAAAAATTCTGTCCCCTCTCCAGGTTGCGAAACACATTTCAACTGACCGCCGTGTTTTTCGACGACAATCTGATAGCTGATTGATAACCCTAAGCCAGTGCCTTGACCGACTGGTTTAGTGGTAAAAAATGGGTCAAATATTTGTTGTTGAACCTGCGGTGACATTCCAGGTCCATTATCTGCAATGCGAATGACGACTGTATCGCTCTCTCCTAATTCTGTGCGAATCCGAATCCAAGGGGTTTTAGAATACATCTTTGTGGGGAGCGACTCTTCAATTTCAGTGACATCTCGCTGTGCTAAATACTGTTCAATGTCTGACTCTTCCACAGCATCGAGTGCATTACTAATGATATTCATAAACACTTGATTGAGTTGACCAGCATAGCACTCTACTAAAGGTAATTCGCCATACTCTCTAATCACCTGAATGGGCGGGTGTCCCATTTTCGCCTTCAATCGGTGCTGCAATAGCAGTAGCGTGTTATCAATCCCTTGGTGTAAATCGATGGGTTCCCGAGCTGTTTTATCGATGCGCGAAAAGCTTCGCAGAGATAGAACAATTTGACGAATCCGCTCTGCTCCCATCTGCATGGAGTGCATGACTTTGGGTAAGTCTCTGCTGATAAATTCTAAGTCAATTGCTTCTGCCTCGGCTTGAATAGCTGGTGCTGGGTGAGGAGAGTGTTGTTGGTAAAGGTCGATTAAGTGCAGCAGATCTTGAGCATATTGAGTGGCGTGGGGAATATTGCCGTAGATAAAGGAGACGGGATTGTTAATTTCGTGCGCGATGCCTGCAATTAACAATCCCAAACTGGACATTTTTTCCGTCTGAATTAGCTGGGTTTGAGTTTCTCGTAGTTCATGTAAAGCGTGTTCGAGCTGATCTGCTTTTTCTCTTAACTGAGCTTCCGATTGGATCAGAGCTGCCTCGGCTCGTTTTCGTTCTGTAATATCGCGAGCATTGACTACCAAGCGAGCGACAGGAGCATCCATCAGCAAATTGCTGTAGGTTGACTCTATATAATGCCATGAGCCATCTTTGTGGCGACACCGTAGCTCAATCGATGAATGGGTGGTTGAGTTTTTGAGAACGTGCTGAAAGTCTTCTTTAACTACAGCAATATCTTCTGGATGTACGATGTCAAATATGTTTTTACGAATTAATTCTCCGGGCTTATATCCTAAAATTCCTTGAACCGCAGGACTGATGTAGCGTATTGTGCCATCTGCATCCAGAATCACGATCAGGTTGGAACTATTATGAATCAGCGATCGCCATTTCGCTTCGTTTTGCGCCCAAACTACGGCTTCTCGCTTGTGTTGTTCTTCAACTCCAATCGCACCCGCAATCATCCCTAGCAGTTGTTTGTCCGCTTGAGTGGGAATGAATCTGTGCTGATGCATCACGCACAATGACCCAATCGACTCACCCGCACACCTCACCGCCTGCCCAATGTAGGTTTGCAAGTTATAGGTCGCAATTGCTGGATCGCTGTGAGCGTATGATGTGTTTTGTAAGTCCTGAAGCACAAAGACGCGATTGCTACCGCTTTGAATCACGCGATCGCAAATCCGGTTTCTGGGTTCGTCAACGCTACAATAGTCTGGTGGTGTCTGCCACTGACCCAAGGACACGAGCAAATCCTGGTGGAGTCGATTGTAGAGAGCCAATGTTCCACCCAGCAATTCTCCCGCTAGTGCTGTAAGTTGGTTGATATTCTCATCCGGGTCTGCACCCAGACTGACAAAGCACTGATGGATTTTTGATAGTTGTTCTCCAGCTTTAAGATTTGTGATGTCACTGAGCGTACAAATAATTTGCTCTATATACCCGTCCCCATTGAAGTGTGGCTCAGTATTCACCGATAGCCAAACGCGATCGCCAATTTCCGGTCGATAAACTCCCAACACCAAGTTGCGTAGCGAGTGACGACTTGCCAGCAGGAGAAATGCATGTTTTACTCGTACTGGGACTGACTGGATTTTGAACTGAAATGGTGTGCCATCTTCTTGGATGACGTGCCAGTCCGGGTCTAGCGGTGATTGACCCAGCATCTGACTTTCGGTTAATCCTAGCAAGTTCAGTGCCGCCTGATTCACCGAGCGGACTTCACCTTGCGCTCCCATGATTAGCATACCAATCGGTAATTCTTGGAAAAGCGCTCTAGGGAGAATGTTACCCCGACACGGGAGAGTAACGTTTTGCCGATCGAGTGGTAAAGATAACATCGCTTCTAGCCAGGGGGACTAAGTGAATATCTAGAGTCTCTACTTGCATTGACTCTTATATAACCAGTTCAATGTGTACTCAGATACACCCAGGGAAAGAACTTTCGCATTACTCTTTCTTTAGACTCACGAGTGACTTCTGCATCCGGATAGAAATCAGTCATCAGAAAGAGAAGAAGTGGCGATAAAAACAGAAATACTCCCAGGCAGCCCCTGGGTTAATACCTTCTCTAACGCCTGCTGCACTCAGCTAAAATTTTCTTTGAATGGATAGATGCATCTCCTCCTACCAAAGCATCTATCTACTCCTGTAGATGAAGAGAGCGAGCAAAATCGAATTCAACTAATTCAATTTTACAACCCTACCAATTTACTAGGAGTTAGGTTGCAATACTAATATACTTGCCAAATCTTTTTGTTCATAAATTAATAAAAAGATTTGTTTACATAACTAAAAACATCAAACATCTCCTCACCCTGAAAAACAGCATGGGACTTAATAGATATAACTGCATGTTACTTTGGAGTCATAAATAAATCTTCTAAAAATTAAGGAAAAATATAAATTTTGTTGCTTAAAAAACTAGAAAACTATTAACACTTCTTATGCTATAAGGAGATATTACTTAAGATAGATGAGTAAGTCTAGACCAGGGATAGTGTGAGACAGAGTCCACAAAAGGAGGGTAATGTAGAGAATCCCCAGACTCTACTGATACCAAATTAGAGCCTGGAGTAAGCTTTGCATTTCCCTTGCCTCCGATATCATCCTCACACTTCCAAAGTCTTCCGCTGCCTCAGTAGCCCAGCGATGAGCTTGTGGCTGATTCTCTCGCAATTGTTCTAAGCTTGCGAAAGAACGCTTATGGAAAGCGATCGCGAGATTGTCTTTGTTACGCTCCACTACTTTCTTGAAGGTATTGAGCTTCCTCTAAATTCCCTTGTTCAAGTGCCACATCAGCTAACCAATTCTGGATAGCAATTGCTGCCCGTTGCCAGCCCACAGCTTTCGCCTGTTCAGTGCCTGTTGGTAAGGTCGCACACTATTCATGCCAATCTATAAATTAGATACAAAAGTATTAACAACAGTTTATAGCTATAGTGTTTTCATTAGACATATAAAATAAAAACCATTGCTAAATAAAGCTCTTAGCCATTTGGCGGCTCGCGAACCATTTGAAGACGCTATGTGCTAAGTTAAATAAACCCAAAAAAATATTTTTTTTGTAGTTGAGAGAGTTTAATAAACTAGATTTAGAGCATATAGTGAAGCATTTCACTATCCAACTCAAAGTCAGGAGAGTGATGCAGAAAGCAAGGCTGTAGAAACGGCTTTCTCTCGCACGAGAATCCTGTTTGTAGGACACTTCAGCATCAATCTGCTGTTTTTACGATGTCAGGGCAATCACTTGAAATCAATTATTCATTCCTTTGCTTGTCCTAGTACATCGATTGAAATACACGCTACAACGATCTTGGATGTTGAATCAAGCATCCTGTGATGTTTGAGTCCTATTGCTTGCAGAATAAGCCCAGAGCAAGGTTTGGATTTCTTCTCTATTAGATCGGCAGAAATAACCCCTCAGCCAATCCTGTCTAAACTTCCAAATCGAGTCTACAAACCTCTTGATGCCTTCTTCCCTGTCCAATTTTGCCATCGGGCGATCGCTCGACTGACTTGTTCTGGATTGTTGTCCCCAGCAAAACAGATTCGCCCCATCCGTTCGCAAGTTATCAGGACTTCTCCATGTCCCACAAACGGTGCAATTACATAATTCCCTGGATTCGTATACAAGCTCACTAGATATGCCACTATTCCCTCTACCCTCTCGATTTGGATTGGCTTTTGCGGTTTGGGAATTGAGCGGCGAGAAAACAGGGCAACGTATAGTTCGCCTATTAATAACTCGAATTTAAACGGCATCTGGTGGGAGGTAAAGAATGGATGAATGTAACCTTCCTCCTGTAACACCGCCACAACTTGGGCTTCATCTATCAAGTAATCATGATTCCAAGTCGGTGAGGGAATGGCAATTGTTAAAGCTGCATTAGATGGAAGACGCTTAATAAATTCATTGCTAGAGGTATCCCCGCAATAAACCCAGTGCCGCTCTAGGCTCCACTCGTCACCGAGCTGGGCGCTCAATACATCTGTAGAGTGTGTGACTTTTCCTTCCTTTTGTTGTTGAACCTTAGATTGGACTTCTTTAGCAGCTAACTTAGCTTCTTTCTCGGCTGCCACACTACGAAGGGTTACCATCTGTAACTCCCTTTGCTTAGCCCTTGCCGCCGCTGCTAGTTTGGCTTGTCGTTCAATCTCCTCTTGCTCTCGTTTCGCCTTGGCTTTTTTGGCTGCCTTTTCTGCCTTTTCTGCCAAAGCCCCTTCTTTGCTGCCAGCCCTAGCCACCTTCAGCAACGCTGTAGTACTATTCGCTATCGGAGTGCCTTTAATTTCTTTTTTTACTTCTGGGACAATGCTTTTAGCAATCTGCTTGCCCTGCTGATAGGTTCGCTCAGTATAACCGACTTCTTTGGCTAACTCTAAAGTCGTCTTAGCAGGAGGTGAAATGGATACACCGCCTTTCTGGGTGTATTGATTGTCTCCTGGTTGAGCCCTTAGTCCCATCTGTTCGAGAAGCCAATCGCGCTCTAACCAAAGTTCAGCTCGTTCTAGAATATCTAGTTCGCTACGGATCAGATTCTCGTCAATCTCTGCCAACCGAGCGTGAGCCGCATCTTCGTAGGTGATAATATTGCACGTTATTCGATCGAACCCAAGCAGCTTACAGGCAGTGAGACGGTGAAGTCCGGCAATTAAGTTATGATTCTGGTCTAAAGTAATTGGATTCAAGAGTCCATTCGTTTTGATAGACTCCATCAACTCAACGACTTTTTGCTCCTTAAGAGGGCGTCTATTAGAGCCAACGCTAATTTTATCAATAGCTACAATAGCCATATATGATTTTTTGCCCTTGACGAAACAACCAGTAGTGGATGGTTGCAACTACGTCATCATACTTTCTCTTTTAGTATATTAAGTAAGTGGGCGCAAATCAACGACGCACAGATATGGATACACCTCCGCATCTTCTTCGATGAAAGATCGCTTAAACAACTTTAGCAAGAGTGTGCGATCGCACACTCTTGAGTTAGGTGTAGTTATAGGTGCAGTTAAACTTAAAACGCAGCAAAGTGCTTTTGCCACAACCCGATTGACCAATCAGAGCAATCACCTGCCCACTAGGGAGCTTGACGGAAAAATTTTCGAGTAAGTCAACTCTACCAGGGTGGTTAAAGTTGAGTCGTGTGCAACTGAGCGTTGGGTGGACAAAGGCTATAAAGGGATTCCAAAAACTTCATATTAACAGTCAAATTCCAAAAAAGAAGCCAAGCAAAGGGGAGTTGAGATATCAGATAAAAGGGAAATAGGGAATTAGCAATAACTTGAGTAATTGGCGAACATATTAACCAGAAATTGAAAATATTCAAAATTTTAGCGGAGCGTTATAGAAATCGCCGAAAAAGATTTGGTTTAAGGTTTAATCTGATAGCGGAGCTGTGCAATTACGAACTTCGGCTTCATTAGGAGAATAATGAGCCAAACTGATATCAGAAGTTTGAATCTTTGCTAGGTAACAATTCTTAAGGCAAGGTGGACTTCGTGCCGCTTAGAGTAGAGAGCAAACAGGGGAACTTACCGAAGCGATGAAAGACGATACTATCGGGATTGCTGGTTTTCACGCTCATATCTACTTCGATGCTGCAACTCGTGATGCGGCTGCGCGTGTACGCGAAGGCTTGAGCGCTCGGTTTGACGTGCGGCTTGGGCGCTGGCATGAAAAGCCGATTGGACCACACCCAAAAGCGATGTATCAAGTGGCGTTCTTGCCCAATCAGTTCGGTAACGTCGTCCCCTGGTTAATGCTCAATCGTGAGGGGTTGGATATTCTCATTCACCCTGAGACGGGGGATGATGTGGAAGACCACACGAATCATGCTCTGTGGCTAGGAGAGAAGCTAGAACTCAATATCGAGTT
>DATNPT010000202.1:0-3512 GCA_036703075.1 Chroococcales cyanobacterium | reverse complement strand
GATTCTATGTTCGTGAAGACTCGCTAGCCCTGCGCCAGTCGCATCCCGGTAAATATTTAGCAATATTAGATTTTAAATAAACCTTCCTGACCTTTAAGTGATGCACGTCAGTGTTCGTTAGCCTTTTCAAGATACTCCAATCCTGAATGAATGTCCGTAAAGAATCAATGTTGCTGCGTTTACATCATTAGCTTAAGCTGAATGGCACTGACTTAAGCCAAATCACGCAGCTAGCTTACGTTTGAGAACATCACGGGGTTGCTGTATCCAGCCATAGGGCTTGGGGCGCTGTTTCTTGAGCCTAGGTTCATAACGATAAGGGCGCTCTGGTAGTAGTTGGTCAGTGACCACGGTCAATAGAGTGCTGTACAGTTGCCAGCGTTTTTTGGCTCCCAGTTTGTAAAACTCCGGGCAGAAGTGTCCCAAATGTTGACGAGTGCCTTGCAAAGAAATGCGTATCGGACAAACTCCGGCTTTTTTGCCAGCCTGCCACATCACGGTACGCAGCAAGTTGTAAGCCATCAAATGCACGTAGATTTCCTTACGTACCATGTCGGGAGTTTTCCCTCGTAACATCTCCATGCCCAAAGTAGTTTTCACATGACGTAAGTCCACCTCTACCTGCCAACGCCATTGATAAAGTTGAGCGAGCTTGGCTTTGGTATAAACTTTGGCGTTTACTAAGGTGGTAACAACAATAATCTCATGAGGGCGAAACCCCTTTTGCCGAATCAGCAGATGCACTTCTCGCACCCTGACTTGATCAGGGAGTTCGGCAAATTCCTCCTGACTCATGCTTCGAGGACGACGTTGAGGCTTGCTCCAAGTCACAATGTGGTCACCAATTCCCAATTTTTTGCCCCGTCGGAAGTCACTTTTACGACTTTGATGTTTCCGAAACACGGCGTCAGCAGAGTATTGCTGCACCAAGACTAAGTCCACATAACTACCGAAGGCACGGTCTGCTAACAGGACATCCCCAGGCAGCAGTTTGAGGTAGAGCTGACGAGCCAGACTCACTTCTCCTATCCTGAACGGGGCAATCAGTATTTCTAGGGCGGCTCCGGTTGCCAAGCTAAACATCACCACGATTTTGGCAATTGGGAAACCGCAGCCAGGGGATTGATTAGCGTGCTGGGGATATTCTGCCTGGTTTTGCGGGGTGTCACTCATGAGCACCGTTGACCCATCACACAGTTTGACATGCCGATCGCACCAGAGGTCTTCGCTTGAACTGTGCTTCTCTAGTCCTTGGGCTGTTTTGCCTAATAGCCTTAGCAGGAATTTCTCTGGCAGTCTTTTTCTAGCTTTGGAATATCCCCCTGTGTCCGATGACGGAATCGCTTCTCCATCCGCCGCCAACCAAGCAATGATGCGACTCACCGCATTTTGCAGGCTCTTATCTGTATCCAATACTTGAGACAGAAATGCCCATAGGGTGACAATCGGGTTAAACAGACGGTTGCGATACTCTATTTTCTCCGCTTCTAAAGCTTCCACAATTGTTGACTCTGGCAATAACTCCCGAAACGGCAGTCCTACACTGTTAGTAAATTTGCGCTTGAGAATTTCTACTGGTTTGGGCATAGTAGAGGCACTGATAATTCCATCTCCTGGGCGGGAAGCTACTCAAATCCAGCCTGGGAGACTTTTTTACCATGTTTGGGTTCTGCGCGATCGCTTCTTAAGTCAGTGCCATTCAACTTAAGTTAGAATCCGAATTTGATCGAAAGTACATTCATACAACCGATCGACCATCAATGTCTGAATGCAAAATCCGGTAGCGATGTCCCACACCTTAAGGGTGCGATCGTCACTGCCACTGATTAAAAACTGACCATTTGGGCTAAAGCTGACTGACGTGACCCAACTGGTGTGTTCGTGCAAGACGTTCAAACAAGATCCAGTTTGCAGATTCTAGAGCCGAATAGTCTGATCGCCACTGCCACTCGCCAGGAGCTTTATATTCTGGAGTTTGGCAAGCGATATACTTTGGGAAACGGATGACAGTCCTTCATCGGGGGAGCATTCAATGATTACCCTGCCTGGAATTACTATCCACAGCAAAATCTATGAGAGCTTAGCTTCTTTGGTGTATCGGGGCATCAGAGAGCAAGATGATTGTGCAGTGATTGCCAAAGTTCTCAAGCAGGATTATCCCTCTCCTCAGGAATTAACTCGCTATCGGCAGGAGTATGAAATTACTCGCTTTCTCAACATTGAAGGCGTAGTCAAGGCATACAGTCAGCAAGACTACCAGCGCACGCTGGTTATTCTTTTGGAAGACTTTGGTGGAGAGTCTTTAGAATGCTGGATGCGGCAGCAATTAGACTTCTCTCCCATGCCGCTGTCGGTTTTTTTGAATATGGCGATCGCCATTACTGATACTCTAGGCAAAATCCATGCGGCTCATGTCATCCATAAAGACATTAATCCTGGCAACATTGTCTTTAATCCGAGGACTGGCGTTGTCAAAATCATTGATTTTGGCATTGCAACTCGCTTCAGTCGCACCAATCCCACATTCAAAAGTCTCTATCTTCTAGAAGGAACCCCCGCCTATTTGTCGCCAGAGCAAACCGGACGAATGAACCGGATGCTCGACTATCGCACCGACTTTTATTCACTGGGTGCAACCTTCTACGAACTGTTGACGGGACAATTGCCGTTTCCCACGAGTGATCTCCTGGAACTAGTTCACTGTCACATTGCTACACCGCCGATTCCCCCGCATGAATTGAATGCCACGATCCCCCAACCTGTTTCAAACCTGATTTTGAAACTGATGGCAAAAAATGCAGAAGATCGTTATCAAAGTGCCTGGGGCATCAAAGCAGATCTAGAGCGCTGTGCCCAACAACTAGCGGAGATGGGTCAGATTAACGCCATATCGTTGGGACTGCAAGATGTTTCCGAGCAGTTCCGCATTCCTCAAAAACTGTATGGGCGAGAAGCGGAGATTGCAGCATTATGGGTAGCGTTTGACAGAGTGGCAGGGAGTAAGGCAGTCCGTGAAATGATGCTGGTCTCTGGTTACGCTGGCGTTGGCAAAACAGCATTGGTACAGGAACTCTCTAAACCGATCACCGCAAAGCACGGCTATTTTATCTGGGGTAAATTTGACCAATTTCGGCGCAATATTCCCTACAGCGCGATCGTCGATGCTCTGCAAAAATTGGTGCAGCAACTGTTGGGTGAACCCAATGAACAGGTGGAAGTATGGCGATCGCGTTTACTCAGTGCTTTAGGAAACAACGGGCAAATTATCATAGATGTCATTCCCGAAGTTGAGTTCATTATTGGCAAGCAGCCACCTGTGCCCGAAGTTGGAGCAACAGAAGCACAGAATCGCTTCAATCTCACGTTTCAAAGGTTTATGCGGGCGTTTTGTGCAAAAGAGCATCCCCTGGTCATCTTTTTAGACGATCTACAGTGGGTCGATTCTGCGACGTTGAAGTTAATTGAACTCATATTGCTTGACGAGCAAACTCAATCTCTGTTTTTGATCGGAG
>DATNPT010000196.1:0-4425 GCA_036703075.1 Chroococcales cyanobacterium | reverse complement strand
TTGGCGGGCTGTTGATACCGTGACGAACTTTACTACTCTGATCGGTGACTTCAAACGTCGAGGCATTCAGCATCTGTACCTGCTGACTGAAGATTTTCACATGCCGAGGGCAAAAGCGATCGCTACCATTATTCTCGGTAGCCAAGGCATCGCTTTCACCCCCATCTCTATACCCTCAAACGAAGCACAGGAGTCCTGGTTTCACATCCTGCGCGATATCGGTCGTTCGATTATTTGGCTCTTCACAGGTCGTACCGGGGCCAGCCTCAAAACCAAGATTGAGTATGCTAACCGATATCTCAGCAAGTACAGCCTGTTGTCTCCTTCTAATGCAAAAAGTGACGCACGCCTGTAAACACCATTACTAAACCTAACTCGTTGGCCGCTTGGATGGAATCTTTGTCGCGCAGGCTGCCGCCAGGTTGGACAATGGCAGTAATTCCGGCGGCGGCGGCTGTCCGCACCGAGTCATCGAAGGGAAAGAATCCATCGCTGGCAAGGAAACCGCCTTTGGCTTTTTCCCCAGCTTGCTCCAAGGCAATCTGGACGGAACCGACACGATTCATTTGACCCGCACCTACCCCTAGCGTAGTGCGATCGCGCGTGACGACAATAGCATTGGATTTAACGTGCTTGCAAACCTTCCAGGCAAACAATAATTCGTCTAATTGATCGGGTGTCGGTTGCTGTTGGGTCACGACTTGCCACCGATCCGGGGGAGTCAACGTCTCGTCAGCCGCTTGCACCAGAAACCCGCCAGCGATCGCTTTAACGGTATGCTGAGGGCCAGTGTTTAAATCGGGCAGCAGTAAAACTCGCACCTTAGACTTCGCCGCGAGAATTTCTTGGGCATCAGGCTGACAACTGGGTGCGACGACACATTCCAAGAACGTTTGAGTTAACGCTGTTGCCGTGGCAGCGTCAATCGGTTGGTTTAAGGCGACAATGCCACCAAAGGCAGAAACGGAGTCAGCGTTGAAGGCTTTTTCGTAAGCTTCTGAAAGCGTCGTTCCTACAGCAACACCGCAGGGATTCGTGTGTTTGAGAATCGCGGCGGCTGGGGCATCGGTAAATTCAACAATGATGCGTCTGGCTGCTTCTAAATCTACCAAGTTGTTGTAACTGAGTTCTTTCCCCTGAAGTTTAGTAGCTGCCGCCCATCCCGTCGGTACACTTCCCGATTGATACCAAGCAGCGGGTTGATGGGGATTCTCGCCATAGCGCAGCGCTTGCAGTTGCTGCCCGGAAAGTGTAAATCGTTGAGGTAGGGAGGATTCAGGAGATTCACCGACCGGAGTTTGACCGATTAGATAAGATGCGATCGCTTGGTCGTAAGCGGCGGTGTGAGAGAATGCCTGAATCGCGCAGCCTTGACGAAACTCGGTTGACGGTTCGCCCCCATGCTGGCGCAACTCTTGGAGGTAAGCGTCGTATTGGTTTGGGTTACACAGAACTGTCAGGTGAGCGTAGTTTTTCGCTGAAGCCCTTAGCATAGCTGGTCCACCGATGTCAATCTGCTCGATTGCCTCAGCTAGCTGAACTCCTGGTTTAGCAATAGTTTGTTCAAAGGGATAAAGATTGACGACAACCAGATCGATCGGACGAATAGACTGTGCCTCCAAATCGGCTACATCCTGCGGCAAGTCCCGACGCGCCAGAATACCGCCATGAATTCGGGGATGCAGAGTTTTCACTCGTCCGCCTAAAATCTCAGGCGAACCCGTGTAATCAGACACTTTCGTTACTGGCAGTCCGGCGGCTTGTAGTGCTGCTGCCGTTCCACCACTGCTGATCAGATCGAACTCAAATTCCTCAACTAGCTGACGGGCAAAATCAATTAGCCCCGTTTTATCAGACACACTCAGTAGTGCCAAACGTCCCATGGATATTAAAGTCTCCCCGATCTATAACAAACCAGCAGCTTTCCATTATGGCAGTATAAATTGCACGTAGCACAATCCTGGGCATGAAAACTGAAACCCGTGTTTAGTAAAGCGATCGCATTAGCGAATGGCTTTCCTATCCACGGGTTTCTCGGCAATAACTTATGGGGTAACCTTCAAAAAATGACTTGCCTCAACGGCTACGTTAAAACCTCAGAAAGGCCAAGCCAATGCATCTGGGTAAACGGTATTAATCGCAATCAACAGTACGGCGTGAAAAGAAAGGAAAAGAACAAGTAGAACTGGTGACAGAGAAAGCCACCTTAGCAATCCGTTTTCCATGAAAAATTCTCCAAAAGTAGTATGAAAGTGAAATTGCAATTAGCGCGGTGAAACTGGAATTTCTTCGTCCTTAGCGGTCAATTCCCCAGAAAGCAGTTCTTTGATTGCTGCTAACGGCCAAAGGAATCCACTCAACATGAACTTAAGAGCGCGAGGTACGTCAATGACGACTTCTTTTTCTTCAGGGTTAGCTTCTTTCTTGATATCGTTCAGATAAGAGCGACCAACCCAACCAATCCAACCGGCAATATAGAGGAACAACAAGCCAGGGATTGTAAATTCATCAATATGGCTGATGCTACCATCTGCTACTAAGTGAGGTAAACCTTCAGGTCCGCAAAGGAACTGCTCGGAATACCCTTTGAATCGATTTTCTCCAGATTTAGGATCGCCAACAGTATCTTTGGCTTGCTTAGCCCGTTGTTGGAATGCCTTAGACTCTTTGCAAGGTACGAGTGAAGCCACATCAGCCGAAGCGGGAGTGACAAAACTAAACCACAGAGAAACGGCAAAAATCAACGCCAATAATCGTCTCATGAACATTGTTTCCTTTTGTTACAAAACAAAAAGTTTTATGTACAAATGAAGGATGAAGCTCTTTGTACATCGAAGCAATCTTACTGCCACAGGTTAACCTAGTAAAGTTTAATTAACCAAAAGTAGCCTTTTGATTAAGGTCATTCGTGAATGGCGTGCGTATTAGCGATAGAAACGAGTTGTGATGAAACAGCAGTAGCGATTGTCAACGATCGCGCCTGTCGTAGTAGCGTAGTGGCGTCTCAAATTTCAGTCCATCGGCCGTATGGGGGAGTCGTGCCGGAAGTGGCTTCGCGCTCTCATGTGAAGACGATTAACGATGCGATCGCTCAAGCCTTCGTTGAAGCTAAACTTGGCTGGGAGGCAATTGATGGCATTGCCGCAACCTGTGCGCCCGGATTAGTCGGGTCGTTGCTCGTCGGTCTAACAGCCGCCAAAACGCTTGCTACGATTCACCAAAAGCCGTTTCTAGGTGTTCATCATCTGGAAGGTCACATTTACGCTAGCTATCTCACAGAGCCAAGGTTAGAACCGCCTTTCCTGTGTCTACTGGTTTCTGGCGGTCACACGAGCTTAATTTATGTCAAAGATTGCGGTCACTATGAAACGTTAGGAGAAACCCGCGACGATGCGGCAGGAGAAGCCTTTGACAAGGTGGCGCGATTGTTAAACCTCAGCTATCCCGGTGGTCCTGTTATCGACCGTCTGGCACGAGAGGGCAATCCGAGAGCGTTTCCCTTACCAGAGGGCAAAGTTTCCCTGCCTAGCGGTGGCTATCACCCGTATGATTCTAGTTTTAGTGGTTTGAAAACGGCGGTGCTGCGACTGGTACAAAAATTGGGGCAGGATGGGTCTGAGCTGCCAGTCAACGATATTGCTGCAAGCTTTCAGGATACCGTAGCGCGATCGCTTACCAGACGCGCGATCGCTTGTGCGCTTGACTACGGTTTGAACACAATTGCTGTTGGAGGTGGCGTTGCCGCGAACAGCGGGCTGAGAACGCACTTACAAGCAGCGGCTACCGAGCGCAACTTGCGGGTTCTCTTCCCTCCCCTCAAGTACTGCACCGATAATGCCGCCATGATTGGCTGTGCTGCCGCTGACCATCTGAATCGGGGACATACATCCCCTATGACTTTGGGAGTCCAGTCGCGTCTCCCCCTGAGTAGCGTCATGCAGCTTTATCACTTACATTCCCAGAAAATTCCTAATGTGACACTACTTTAAAATGCGGAATGTGGATTAACGCAGTTTCGGTCGTAAGAAAACAAAATTTTCACGAATCGTCATGTTAAATCGGCTGTAGAAGTTTTGGCCTAAAAGTGGAGACTCTGTGACTGCGACTTCAAAGTTGTCGATTACATAACCCCCCACGTTAATAGACGGTATGCGTCCCACAGGAACTTTATGGCTCTGACCACTAGCCAATTGAACCTCAATTGTGTCTTCCTGCCTAAACCTCAGCGCTCTAGCCATTGCTGGAGTGATCGTCGTTATGCTGGCACCCGTATCTAAAAGCATAGGAAAACGCTGATTGCCGTTAAAGGTTACAGCGACTACTGGGATTCCACCTGCTCGATCTTCGATGGGGACTCGGATCATCTGCTGACCGCCCAAACCACCTTGTCTAGGAAATCTTCTGTTTTGAGTCAGCAGATTGACA
>DATNPT010000195.1:0-5414 GCA_036703075.1 Chroococcales cyanobacterium | reverse complement strand
TAGAATAGTCGGCCAACCCGATACTACGGCTTCAGTTACAGCACTTCCTGTCCCATCTGGTTTCAAGCGATAGACCAAAACTCGGTCAGCTTGGAGAAATTGCCGCACTTCCGCCACTGTGGTGTCGAGAATCTCTTCTAGATTCAAAGATTGGCGAATGTGTTGAGTAATGCTTGCAATCAGTTGCTCTCGCTCTGCTCTTTGGCGCAGTGCTTCCTCTGCCTGTTTGCGCTCCGTGATATCCTGCCCGATACCAATCGTACTGCCGTCAGAAAGCCTGACATTGGCCCAAGCTGTATCGATCGTTCTGCCGTCGCGAATTCGGGTCTTGAAATCCCCCCAACTCTGTGTGGCCGATTCAATAAAGTCGATAACGCTTTGGCGGTAGTCTGGGTCTGGATAGAATTCGGCAAAAATGTCGTTCGTTTGGATTTCCTCCAATTTCCAGCCTAATGTCTTCTCCCAAGCGCGATTAATCCACTGGATTTTGCCTTGCGGGTCGAAGAAGCCAAGCATGACGGGAAGGTGCTCGAAGATAGTTTGCAGCACTTCCTTCTGTTGCCTGAGTGCTTCTTGATCTCCCTTGCGCTCGGTAACGTCCATGCCAACGCTCCAAGCGGCCCAACCCGGAATGGGAAATTGTTGGGAAACGTTAGACCAGGCAATGGTTTTAACCGTGCCATCTTTGCAAGTGAGTTTCCATTCCCAATCGCGATAATGATGGCCGCGCTCGGCCCAAGCTGCCATCATGCGCTGACGATAGTCTGAATCCGGATACAGCAGTTCCCTCGCTCTCGGATTGCCGACAATTTCATCAGCGCTGTAGCCTGTCACCCGTTCGCACTCGCGGTTCCAAACGATGATATTACCGTCGCTATCAAAGGCATCGAGCATCACGGGCATATTTTGCAAGACTCGGTGCAGGCGTACTTCGCTTTCCCGCAATGCTTCTTCCGAGCGTTTGCGCTCGATTAGGAATGCTAAATAGTTCGCTAAGCTAGCCAACCACTGGATCAGATAGTCATCTAACTGAAGCACTTCTGGGTGAGCTAGGCTTAAGGTGCCGATCGCGCGATCGCTGACGCTCATCGGCATACAGATGAACGTTCTAATTCCTAACTGCTTGAGGGTTTCGTTCCCATCACAGGCTTTAGCTTCTTGCGGCGCGTAGAATTTAATCGCTGGCTGACCTGTACGTACCACAGTCCCCGAAAAGGTCTGATCGACTGGAACTTCTAGGACATTAGTATTAGGCGGCAGTTCAATACCCTTAACCGCCTCAAACACCATCATCTGTCTAGACTGGTCATAAATCTCGATCGCAACTATCGGGAAATCCGTGGCGGTACTAATTTCTTCAACAATCTGTTCAAATGTGGCTTTGAGCGAGCGATTTCTCAAATGAATTTCTGAAATCTTGTGTAGCGCTAGCAACTCTCGATGGCGTAAGGCAAGCTCTTCGTCTGCTTGTCTGCGCTCCTCTTCCACACCAATCGCACTAGCAATCATGGCCAAGAGTGTTTTATCGTCGTCGCTGGGAATCAAGTCGTCTCGATCGACCGTACACAGTGCTCCAATGTAAACACCTTGACATTTGACCACCTGACCGATGTAAGTTCTCAACCGATATTGTTTGACAATCGGGTCAGTCTGAGCATAAGGTGTTTCGGGCAAGTTACGGATGACCGCAGGTTGATTGCCGCCGTGCTGGATGACATCCCAACAAATCCGACCGTCTGGAGTTTCTATCGGGTTGTAGTCACAAGGGAGTTGCCATTGCCCAATCGAGCGGAGCATTCCGCGATCGAGGCGATTATACAAGGCAAAGGTTGCGCCTAAAAGAGTACCCGCCAGAGCGGTGAGGCGATTAATGTTTTCAATAGGGTCAGAGCTAAAGCTTAAAAAGCACTCGTTAATCTTGGCAACACGCTCCTGCGCTTGCCTGAGTGACGTATTATTCTTTGGGAGTTCCTCTTTGATCCGTTGACATAGCTGAAGTTCGCTGTAGGTATGCGCTATCTCCTTAAAGTCATAGACGTAGTCGATATCGCATCCAGTCTTGTTGTCCTGAGCGACAGTCATGCCTTGGCACGTTAACAAAAAGACTGTATGGCGAGCAATGCCTTGTAGAGCTTGAAGCGTCACATTTACGGGTAGAGTGCTGCCTCCCTGAGCGAGTAGGCAAAATTGTCCCTGTACTGCCCGCTCCGATGTTTGCACAAACGCCATAAACTCAGTTTGCAACCTCGCTCCGTCTTCAGGATGAAACAGGCTGAAGATTGGCTGCTCGATCGCGTCCTCAACGCTATACCCTAGATGTTGGAGTCCCACGGGATTAACAGCGAGCACTATGCCCGTCGCATCTAAGGTGAAGTTGAGAGAGGGTAAGCTTTCGGTTGGAGTGAGGAACCGCTCCACGTCTTCCCCAAGTTTATACATAATTGCTTCAGGCTAGCACTGAGAGTGCCGTGTCAAATCAACAATTGAGTGGGATAGTCCGAGGCTATGATTGTTGATGCCTCGATCGCTTGACCTCGGTTATCGATCGGAGGCTGAGGTTGAAATGGTCGCCTTAGAGTAAAGCTGATTTGACCGATACAAGCCTCCAGCTAGTTGCAACGTTGAGGTTTCAAACAACCACAGTCTCAAAACACCTACACCCTGTATGACTGCGTATGACTAATTTTATTCCTTTTTTAAGATTCCACTATTGAAGATTAAGAATCAAATACTGTTATTAAAAATCAACATTACGGACTGTAAATCCCAGCATAAGTTTACATGGGTGTAAATTTTCTGGAAAAAGAACTTTAAATAATACATTCTTAGCGCCTGACAGGATAAAGAAGGTAGTTCAGGCTTAATTTAACAGGTTGTTTGTAAAGCAAACATAAAGCAGGCTGAACAGCAGGTTGGTGTTCGGAGTTCTTTTGCCAGAATGTCAGATATACATCAACTTCTGAGGTAGGCGAGATGTCTTCTCAACCAAAAACTCGTCAAAGTGCTCTCCAATCCTGTGATTGGTCAATCGCTCAACTACCTGGATTAAGCGAAAGCGATTGCTCCAAGCTACAAGAATTGGGCATTACAACAACTGGCCAACTGCTCAAACAAGCTAGCACGACCCAATCTAAGCAGGTATTGGCCAATCAGTTACAAATTAAGTTTCAGTACGTCAATAAATGGGTTGCCCTGGCAGATTTGGCCCGCATACCGGGTATCGGATGTCAATATTGCGGGCTATTACTGCATGCGGGTATCGGTTCCGTCGTCCAGTTAGCTCAGACTCCAGCGCACCGACTGCACCAACAAATTTTGCGTCTGCAAGTGGCAACAATGCAGCGCCGAGACCTTTGTCCTCATGTGGAGGAAGTGGCAGGATGGATTAAACAAGCAAGGGCGTTAGTTGTTAGTTGTTAGTTGTTGGTTATGTTATCCAACAAGGGGAGAAGCTATCGAGTACCTGGGACGTCATCTACTGTGTCAATACTAAAAACAAACAACAAACAACAAACAACCAATAACTACTCTTTCACTAATACGCCATTGAGGAAAATATCGGCAATTCCTTCTGCCATTTCTTGCATCTGCTTGGGAGAAGCTCCTGGCTCCATAATGGTGTCGTGGCTAAAACCCGCAACGGCGAACATGCCCAAAAATACCTGAGCGACAATTTTGGGATTGACGCGACGATAGATGCCTCGATCCATTGCGGTTTGGAAGAAGGCTTCAGCAACATCCGTCATTTTCTCGATCACTTCTGACTGAATGCGATCGCGCAATTCCGGATGGAACTGTGCTTCCATAAAGCAAACCCTCATCATATCGGCATTGTCGCGCATCCGCGTCATTCGCCGTCGCATCACTTGGGCTACTGCTTTATAACTGCCCATTTCGCTGAGCTCCGTCAGCAAATCTGTGAGAATCTCTACCCAGCCTTGTGTTGCTACCTCAACTAAGATTGCCTTTTTATTCTCAAAATGGCGAAATAGGGTACCTTCTGCTACCCCAGCTGCACTCGCTAAATCGCGGGTCGTTGTACCGTCATACCCTCGGGAGGCAAACAAACGCTGTGCTGCTTGCAGGATGCGTTGCTTTGTCTCCATCTCTGTCTGAGGAGGTCGATTTAAGATTCGCATGGAAGTAATAACAAAAGCTGTAGCGATATTGTGCAATAGATTACCCGATAATTGGCAAAAGTTTCATAGTTCCTCACAAATTCTCCTTTTTTGCCTGGTCTCGGGTCTCAGCTCATCTCAGCTTTCTCTCTAAAGACAGACGACAAACACCGCTCGAATTGCTCTTGGAACACCTTTTCAAATCCTCCGATCGATATCGGCGCTGCTGACTTGACGCTTCCTAAAGATAGCTTAGCACTCTTAATAAAAGCATGCTATGGCTTGCCCAAAAACTGGTGATACCCTGTACATTGACACTCAAAGCCCTGCGGGCCCTCGCCACACCACTGACTTATTTGAAGCAGTAATTCGTGTGGTGGACTGGGTCATTTATTTTAACGTAGGGTAAGCGAGTCATTTGTCATTCATCTGTCGGTTTGATGAATACTTTGTGACTAAAACGGAGAGGCTGATGCGTCACAACTTAGACACAACTTGGACATAACTTATACATAAATGAGCAGTAAGCTCTCTCCAAAGGAATTAATACGACTCCCCAAAGCGAGGTAATTTCGACAAGCTTAGTTAGGAAAAAATTACTTCACGAGTTGCTTCCTCCGTAACTGCCGGGGAGTGTATTGAATCTGTCACGCGAGCGAATAAAAAATTTTGATTTTATGGCTAAAAAACTCGTTCTCGGAACTCTTGGTGCAATCTCAATGGCTTCCTTATTGCTGATGGGTTTGCCAGCAAAGGCAGCTCCTGCTAGTAGTAAAAAACCTCAGCATTCCAGTCAACCTGCCATGAGTATGCCCAAACCAGCTTCTACTCAAATGTCAGCGACATCCGGTGCGATGAGTCGTAGTTCCTCCCAACAAAGTGTGGCGGTACTCCGACTAGGTAGTCGAGGAGAAAATGTGAAAACTCTCCAAACTAGGCTGAAGCAACAAAAACTTTACAACGGTCCCGTCAACGGAGTCTTCGATCGCCAAACGCGATCGGCTGTCATTGCCTTCCAGCACTCGAAAAAACTACATGCTGATGGCGTTGTTGGCTCTCAAACTTGGACAGCGATCGGAAGTTAACAGCCAGCTTAAGAAGGGTAAACACACGGGCAACAGAGCCGTTAGTTCTATTCGTTTATCGCTGTAGTGTTGAGCTTCTGATTGATGCGTTTAAGACGAATGGATAGTTAATTCCTCAATTCTTGAGCTGTATTTTTAAGGAAAGTAGCGCTTTCTAAATTATCGCGCTACTTTCTGTCTATGCGTTACTAAACCAGCGAGTCTCTTATCT
>DATNPT010000194.1:0-4070 GCA_036703075.1 Chroococcales cyanobacterium | reverse complement strand
TGAATCTTGGGAATGGGTGTGGATTTTCCTGTGGTCTTTTGTCGGCACGATTTTGGGCTGGAAATTACTTCGCGTTCGCTCGAAAGCTGTTGGGATTGGGCTAGTTGGGGGTATGCTCTCGCTGGGTTCGTATCTAGCATTCCTCGCAGGGTGGTGGATACCCCTCGTGCCTCCGCTTTTAGCCCTAGCCGGGTCTGCCGTTGTTATCACAGCTTACATGGCATACATCGAACGGGAAGACCGCGTTGCAGTGATGCACCTGTTGGGGCAGCATGTCTCTCCCAAAATCGCCCAAGCGATTTGGTGCAACCGCCAGCAATTCCTCAAAGACGGGCAACTTTTAGGGCAGAAGCTAACAGCAACCGTGCTATTTACTGACCTTAAAGGCTTTACTACGATTACCGAGCGGATGGCTCCAGAAACGGTGATGGTTTGGCTCAACGAGTACATGAATGTCATGTCTCAGAGCGTTCTCTACCATGATGGAGTGTTGGAAAAATTTATTGGGGATTCAGTGATGGCAGTATTTGGCATTCCCCTCCCTAGCACAACACCCGAAGAAATTGCTAACGAAGCGACAAGGGCTGTGAGTTGTGCGTTGGATATGGCAGTCAAATTGCGATCGCTTAATCAGCATTGGCGCGATCGAGGACTTCCAACCGTTGCCATGCGCGTGGGAATTGCTACGGGAACTGTCATCACGGGTAGTGTAGGTTCTCGCCAGCGACTCAGTTACACCACAATCGGAGATAGCGTTAATATAGCGTCTCGGTTAGAGAGTTATGATAAATCTTTTGATGGGGGGATTTGCCGGATTTTGATCGATGCGGAAACTTACCGACACATTGAGAACAAATTTCCTACTCAATTTATTGGCAGCGTCAAACTCAGAGGACGAGAGCAACGAGTCAAAATTTACCAAGTTTTGTGGGAATAGAAATTCAGTTTTATAGCTAAAACAAACAATAGAGATGCACCCGATCGCAGTGAGTTGAAGTGGCGATTTTATT
This sequence comes from Chroococcales cyanobacterium, assembly GCA_036703075.1. GTDB lineage: Bacteria > Cyanobacteriota > Cyanobacteriia > Cyanobacteriales > Coleofasciculaceae > DATNPC01. Next base: position 3,060 of record DATNPT010000194.1, on the reverse strand, counting down.
CCGCCAGCTTCTGTTTATGCTTGAGCAATAACCCTGCACCGACTACACCCAACATCCAACCCCATACAGAGGTGGACTCAGGAATAGCTTGAGGTTCTACAGACTTGATACTAGCGATCGTCATATCATCAAAAGCGAAGTAATCAAATCCGATCGCGGTGTTAGCAAAAGTGACTTTATTAAACGAAAAATCGTCCTGAGCAATAACACCGTAATAGAGTACTGAACCGCCTGGTTGATTAAAACTAGCCGTGTTATCAAGAGTCAGCAACTTACTCAAACCCGTTAAGGTATTTTCTAACTGCAAAACGATTTGAGCGTTTAAGTCGCCTACATCAATACCATAGAAGCCGAACGCGTTAATTTCCTGTGAAAAGTCAATGGAAAAAATGTCAGATGTTGTGAAGTATTGATTACCCGAAATCGGATAAACTCCCTGACTAGTTCCTGTCGGCGTATTACAGACTCTACCGCTACCCTCCACAGTCGCCGTGCCAGCACCGGAAAAATTGAGGGTTAAAGGAGGAGTAACGCAAGGCTCAAAACTCTCAAACGTTTCCGTTCCCACATTCCCTAAACCTAAATTAGAGAGAAAGTTGTCACGGGCAGCATCTGCATTCGGTCGGCTAGCAAGTCGCGTATCTCTGCCCAATCCCTCATCCTCACCCAAGAACACTTGAAACGCATCGTCAGATGCTGTAATGGCGGCAGGTTTGGCTTGTCCAACGGTAAAGTTATCTAGTTGTGGACCATTATCGAGGCTGTCGAGCGGTGAAATAGTTAACGAAGTAATCGGTGCTGTAGACGTGAATCCTAAAAATCCAATAGTGTCCTCTTGAGGTTGGTAAATAAAGGACTCGCCTGTAGACAGAGCAAACTGGAAGGGAACTCCGTATCGAGCAATACCTGAAATATCAGTTCCAACTGCCGTCACTGGATTAGAAAAAGTAATGTCAGCGGTACTTCCTGGGTGCGTCGCACTGAGGAAATCGCTTCCCATAAATTCGTAACCGGCAAATCCCGAATCAACAACATATTGCTGATTAACTGTGTTGTCGGCAAAGTTAACGCCACTGAGGGATAGACCCGGTGGTGAGGGGGTATAAACATAACTGCCAGAATCGGCTATTCCTTCAAAACTAATCGCCGTGCGTTCAGTTGTATCTGCCTCGAATGCGGCACGATTGGTATAGAACATGACAGCCGCACGAGCCGGTAATGTCCCCATTATCATCAATGCCGCTCCGACAGCAGCCCCAGATAATGTCTTGAGCGCCTTTAAGGTAGCCATAATACTTGTTATTCCAAAACGTGTATGGGTTCGCCGTTGAGATACTGTTACTTTCTACCCAACGTAGATGTTTACAGCTTGATTTCTCTTCCGTTGTATCAATTTTCGGTCAGGCTACATTGATATCCAACTGTTAGGAAGTTCTGCGTCTATGAGTCACAACACTATTGAGCTGTATGAACCGCTCAACACGCTCAAACCCGTCGATGAAAACATCTGGATTGTTGATGGAGCGATTGTGCGGATGGCAATGTATGGAACCTTTATCCCTTTTCCAACTCGCATGACAATCGTGCGATTGAATAGTGGTGAGTTATGGTGTCATTCACCAGTAGAACTGACTCCAGAACTTAAAGCTGAAATAGATACACTTGGCTCAGTGCGCCATCTCATTTCACCCAACAAAATCCACTACGCTCACATTGAGACTTGGGCTCAAGCCTATCCACAAGCCACAGCATGGGCATCGCCAGGTGTACGCGATCGCGCATCACAGCAGAAGATTGAAGTTACGTTTCATGCCGATTTGGAAGATGAACCATCGCCGCAATGGGCAGCAGATCTCGATCAGTTTATCTTCAGGGGCAGTCGATTCATGGATGAAGTGGTATTCTTCCATCGCAACAGTTCTACCCTCATCCTTGCAGACCTAATCGAAAACTTTGAACCTGACAAAGTGTCTAAGAACTTTCGTTGGCTGATTAAGCTGGCTGGTTGTGCCTCACCGGATGGCAAAGCCCCACTGGATTTGAGAATGACGTTCTGGGGGCGTAAGCAGCAAGCCCGTAGTTGCCTGAAGCGGATGCTCCAATGGCAACCTAGAAACATCATTCTCTCACATGGTCGTTGGTATCGAGATAATGGTACGGCTGAGTTGCACCGCGCTTTTCGTTGGCTGGGATAGCTTCTGGGGTTAATACCCGCCAAGTATTCCTCGTCGCTTTGCCTCTCGCTCAGCAAAACGAAAAATCAATAAACCAACGGTTAAATATCCAAATCCGTTTAGCAAAGCCAGAGCAAACCTCGCCCAATCAAACGCCTCACCTCTCGCCATCAAATCGCGCAACAGCCCCGCACCCGTCGTCATTGGTAGCAGCCATCCGACTATCTTGAGCGAACCTGTCCAACTTTCAGTAGGAGTCGCCATCACCAATAACAGAGCGAACTGGAAGATAAACAATAGTTGCTGAATCCGCTTGAGCAATAACGTTAAAGACCCCATGGTAAATGCCAAACCATAAGCCCCCAGTACGACAGTGAGTAGGGGAAAAATCAGGATTGGCGGGAATTCAAGGCGAGAGCCAGTCAGGAGCATAATAATCAGCAGAATGCCCACAATCAAAATCAGATGTAAGGCTAAGCTGGCTAAGGCTCGCATCAAAAAGATCGTCGGCGCACCAAAAGGCGAGAGAAATAACTGTTCAAGAGTGCCAGTTTGAGATTCGTACTGTAGCCCTCCGGCAATGTCGGTCATAATAAACAGCACTAGGTCCCAAAGCACGTATCCAACAATAATCGCATCAAGTCGATCGCCAAACTGCAACGACGGCCCCCCAATGTAGCGGACGCTCAGAAACAGTCCATAAAAAATGGTGGTGGTGACGATAACTCCACCAATTGCCTCAATGGGATAGCGAATAAACTGAATCCAGCTACGCCGAAACTCAGCCAGGAACAGTTCAAGCATTTCTGTCTTCTCGCACTAATTTCAAAAAGATTTCTGTCAAGTCAGGTGAGTCTTGTTTCACTTGTACTAAAGGTAAGGGTTT
>DATNPT010000302.1:0-6622 GCA_036703075.1 Chroococcales cyanobacterium | reverse complement strand
AATCTTACCCATTTTCGGACGCTTGGTGCGATCGCGATCGCCTCCACAACCAAACACACAAATCATTTTGCCGGGAATAAAGGGTCGTGCAGCTTTGAGCAAATTTTCCAAACTATCGGGCGTGTGAGCATAATCGACGATTACACTGATCTCCTGTTCTGGCTGATTTTGTACGCGTTCCATCCGTCCGGGAACCCCTGAAAATTGCGGTAGAGCCTCCACAATCGCCTCTAACTTCAGACCCAGATGTAGCAAAGCCCCGACAGCGGCCAGCAAGTTGGATAAATTGTACTGACCCACCAGAGGCGATTGGAACGGAGCATCTCCCATGGGTGTATGTAGAATTCCACTTACCCCTGTCGGTTCATAGTTGAGATCGCTCGTCCACAATTCAGCGGACTCCTTTTGCACGCTGTAGCGCCAAACCTGCTCGGGATGGAGTTGTCCAATTAACTGCCGTCCATAGGGGTCATCGGCATTAATTATTGCTCGTCCCTGGAGATAATCGGGACTAAACAGCAGCGCTTTCGCCGCGAAGTAATCATCCATATCTGGGTGGTAGTCCAAATGGTCTTGGGTCAGGTTCGTAAACACTGCCACCTCAAACGGACAACCCCTTACCCGTCCTTGCGCCAAGGCGTGGGAACTCACTTCCATCACACCCAGTTGACACTTTGCTGATACGGCCAACTTAAGCTGTTGTTGCAGTTCCACGGCAAAGGGTGTGGTGTAGGATGCTGTTTGCTGAAAACCCGGCCAACGGGAATACAGCGTCCCAAATAAGGCTGTGGGCAACTCAGCCTGAGCGAGAAAAAATTCAATCAAATGCGTGGTTGTGGTTTTACCGTTGGTGCCAGTAACACCAACTAGCCTCAATTGGCGTGCTGGGTAGCCGTAGAACGCTGCTGCCGCCTCAGCACAGACAACGGTCATGTCCTCGGCTGTAATCACACAGGCTTTCTCTAAATCAGGAGGACATTTTTCAGCGGCGTAGGACGAAATCAGGGCCGCAACGGCACCAGAAGCGATCGCGCTCTCCCAAAACTCTCCTCCATCTACCCGCGTTCCTGGCATGCCGATAAACAAATCTCCTGGCTTGCAGGCGTGGGAATTTGTACAAATCCCCGTCACCTCGCTATCCAACGCTGGATGGTTGGTCATTTGTGCGATGTTGGGAATTGTTGCTAATAAATCGCGCAGCTTCATTTCAATCAACTCCTCACCCAGAAAGGGGCTAGACACTCGGTAGTGGGTAAGAGGTTTGTCTGATACAGCTCTCCCGATCGCTCATCACCCCCTCTCCCCGTTATGCGCCTATTTTGCCTCATCTGTAGGCAAATAGTTCTGTAGCATTTGCTCCAACTGCCGCACGCTCAGGCGTGGAGATGGTCGAGGCAATGGTTCTTCTCTGTCGAAGCGACTGCGACATAGTACCGGCACTTCATACTGGTACCTTTGGAACCAATCCTCTCGGCTGGTGATGTCTCGCACCTCTAGATCCAAGCTCAAACCTTGGATCTGTTCCAGCTTTTCTTGCAGTCCTTCGCACAGATGACATCCCGGTTTGCTGTAAAGAATTAACCGCATTGATTTATATCCCCATGTTTTTCGTTAAGTTTGTAAAGATTTATTTTCCAGTGTGATGAGTAAGTAATAAGCTTTATAATTTCTTTACAATTGCAAGCGAATTGTAGGTTTCCTGCTACTCCTCAAGCTTCTGGAGCTTGGTTTGAACAAATCCGGTTTCCCGATAGAGTTACGCGCATTTAATAGAGTAAAATCGACATAAGTTAACAATCCGTCAAAATCGAACGCAAAAGCAATTATGAGCCAACTGACCGAATCACCAACTCAACGTTTCAGCTTTGACTTAGATGAACTCAATCAACGCTTTGACACAGCCGGGCCCAGAGAAATTTTGGCATGGAGCGTTAAGAATTTTCCCACTGGTCTAGTGCAAACCAGTGCTTTTAACGTTGATGATTTGGTGATTACAGATATTCTTTACCGCGACCTCAAGCCAGAGACACCAGTTCCAGTAGTGTTTCTCGATACGCTGCATCATTTCCCCCAAACCTTGGAACTGGTTGCTAAAGCAAAAGAAGTCTACAAGTTAGCTCTAAAAACTTATCAGACTCCAGATGTTGATTCCCGTGAAACCTTTGCTGCTAGATACGGCGAAGCACTCTGGGATACAGATATTCTAAAATTCCATCATGTAACCAAGATTGAACCGCTGCAACGGTCTTTAGCAGAATTAGAAGCCGTTGCTTGGATTACTGGTCGTCGTCGCGACCAAGCCGAAACTCGCGCTCAAATGCCTGTTTTGGAAATTGACGCTCAAGGGCGTCTGAAAATTAATCCTCTAGCTAGCTGGACGCGCAAAGAATCTTGGGTTTACGTAAATAAGCACGACGTTATCTACAATCCTCTACACGACCAAGGCTACCCCAGCATTGGCGATGAACCTATTACAACACCAGTCGCCGAAGGTGAAGATGAACGCGCAGGTCGTTGGCGGGGTACTGGCAAAACTGAGTGCGGCATTCACATCTAAAGTCCTCTAAAAGAGTACCCAGATATGACGACTAGTCCTGAGTGTCTACTCAGGGCTATTTTTTTGTAATGGTTTACGCAATAGCGCCCTCGGTAGGATTCGAACCTACGACCAAGGGATTAGAAATCCCTTGCTCTATCCCCTGAGCTACGAGAGCAGGTTTGCCCAACAGACTGAACTACTACCTTAGAGCGAGTATTTCTAGGCTTAGAACAGACAATTGCTTGCCCGATAAAGCGATCTGATGGTATCAAGCATTATATCGGGGAAATGCCCTTACTGAGCAAGCTAAGATGGCAAACAACTGAAAGACATTCTTTTCCTCAAGTCTCTTGACGCTCAAGGTACACTATAAACCATCATCATCAGGTGTTTGTATCAGTGTTGATACGCCTAAAGGCAATCTTGGCTCAGTCAAACCCTGGCACAAGCATTCTGAAGTAAGGTTGCTTGGGTACTAAAGCGCTTCCTCTCGAGACACCCCGGACCGGTCAGGAGTCATTTGCCAGTCGCATGTTTATTCTGAAAAGGCAGGATGTTGAAATTTCCAGTATTCAACACCCGAAGCGAGATCAACAAATCCCCATTCTCACTTATCAGGGGCAGACCTTTCGCTTGATTAGTGTGTTTGGTGCTAAGCAAGCAGAAGAAGCCAAAACCTTCTGGCGAGACCTTACGGATAATCGCGGTAAAGTTTGCGTCCTCTTAGAAGAACCCGATCGCTACAGTGTTTGGGGAAAAGTTCGGCTAGAGCAACTCGGTCATGAGACGGGGCTTGACGCCAAAGCGGCCCCCTATATCCAAGCCTGTCTGATTCTGTTACAGACCGTTTACATGGATGTTGAAGATCTCTTAGGTGGTCGGCAAGCTACATTGTTCCAGAAAGATCTAAGTAACATTTTTCAACAGTGGCACTTTCCTCAAGCTGACTCGCCAGAAGCTGTGAAGCATTTACTGACCGTAGATCCGCTGACCACTTTACAGGTTCCGCCGTGGGAGGAGCACCACTTGATTACTCTGTTGCAGGAACTCCATCGTCTGGGCAAAGAATACTTTGGGAATGCTAACTTTGCCGAGGGAGTGAGGGATATCTTGCAGGATATGCCAGCGAACGAACAGACTCAGTTTGTGGACTGGCTGCAATCATCGCCCCTTGGTAAATTATGGCGATAATCTAGAGAGTATGGTAAAAAAAATTGCCGTTACGACGTTTAACCGTTAACGGTGACTAAGATACTGTTGGGAGTTTATGATTCGGTCACTTCTTTAACATCGGATTTTGGGGATTTCTACGATTTACGATCAGCGAGAAAGGTTTATGAGCAGCTCTGTCGAAAAGTCATCGGGTACTCAATTGGCTCTATCAAGTCAGGTTGTCGTCTATGGGGGAATTGCTTGGGCAGTCATATCGCTAACGTTTTTTCTGATATTTAGCTTGACAGCGCCCGGTCAAGAGAGTCCTCTTTGGTACTTAATTGGCACATACGTTTTAGAAACTTTACCTTTTTTAATCGCTGCTTGGCTTTGCTACAGAAATTGGCGCAGTCCGACTATTGCCAGTGGACGTAATGTCTGGTTAGGAATAGGGCTGGGAATGCTTTCCTGGTTTATCGCTAACTTAATCTTTGGCTGGTGGGAGCTATCTCTCGGTCTTGACCCTGATGTGTCACCGGCAGATTTATTTTATTTAGGGTTTTATTTATTTCTCGGCTGGGGAATGGTGTTAGCCGTGCTTCCCCGACGATTGAATTTGGAGACGTGGCAATGGATAACCGTAGGGGTGATTGCTGTCATCGGGATTGGCTTAGCGATTTTTATTTTGTTAGCCACACCAGAAACTTCAAGGGCAGACGATGCAACTCCGTTGTCGGCTCAAACTGAGCAAACAGCACCTGAAGGCGCTGCATCACAACCCAACACAGCTCAGACAGCACCGTTGCTGACCGCTAATTCGACAGAACAATCCACATCGTCTAGAGCAACTCACAGTCCTGCCAAACAGCCGCCAGCATGGGCAGTTAACGTGGAAAACTTTCTCAGTCCGTTGTCTAGACCCGTCAATTTCTTCTACATCGTCGGCGATGTCTTTCTCCTGATTATCGCCTCAACTCTCCTATTAGCCTTTTGGGGGGGGCGCTTCGCTCAATCGTGGCGGATGATTGCAGCAGCTACATTTTCCCTCTACATTGCAGATATGTGGTTTAAATATGAAGATGCTACCGCTGTAGAATACGAAAGCGGAAGCCTATTGGAAGTATTTTTTGTTTTCAGTGGTGTACTGTTTGCCATAGGAGCTGCCCTGGAATATGACGTGTCAAGCCGCTCTCGCCGTAGCACGCGGAGACGGACTTAAGGTAAGCTATGAGTCCCAGAAAACTTTCTGAAGTAGATAAAAGCGATATTTTGAAACTGTATAGACAGCCAGAAGAGACAACCTCAACTCTGGCTGTACGATATGGCGTGAGTAATTCGACCATTAGTCGGATTCTCAAAAGTAACTTGGAGGAATCTGACTACGAGGCGCTAATCCAACAAAAGCGATCGAATCGCACTGTGAGTGATGAATCGGTTCCCGATACCGAAACCGCACCGCTGCCAGTGGAGTCAGCGGTCGAGTCGCCTCCTGTGGTGCACCCCCCCCCGCCATCATCGGAGGACACTGATACTGAACTTGAACTATCAGCCTCAATGTCTGCTGACGGTCGTCGGCGACGCAAACGCTCTTCTATAGGTAGTCAACCTACTACTGAGGAGGATACAGAGGAGGATACACCCACTCAGTTGCAACTCAATTTGTCTACTCCAGTAGAGACCAGCGACGTTGAGGAATTAGAGGAACCAATTGAGAAAATCAAGCCGCCGCAAAGCCGTAGCTTTGACGGCTTGCTCGATGAAGATTTGATGGACTTAGAGGATGAGGATGACGACTTAGATGATGACGACTTAGATGATGACGATTGGGAAGACGAACCGGAAGATTCGGCAAGTCAGGAGCGAATAAAAGCCTCTTTTGAGCGCGATTTTAAGGTTCAAGTTTTGCCGTTGTCTGAAGCCTCTCTTCCTAGAACCTGCTATTTAGTTGTAGATCGGGCGGCAGAGTTAATTGCTCGACCTCTCAGAGAATTTGGTGATTTAGGCCGGATTCCCGCTGAGGAAGTTCAAGAGAAAACGTTGCCAGTCTTTGATAACCATAAAGTGGCAAGGCGTTTTTCCAACCGCTCTCAGCGAGTGATTAAAGTTCCTGATGGTCGGATGCTGCAAAAGGCTTGCTCTCACCTCCAAGCTAAAGGCATTACTCGCCTATTAATCGATGGTCAGGTCTACTCCTTGTTACCTACTCAGCTGTAGAGTTAAGAGAACTGGCTCAGTGCAAGAAGGCAGGAGACAGGAGGCTCTTATGCAAAAGGCAAGAAAGTTTGTACAGTAAGCTTTTTAACCTTTTTCACCTGGATAGTTATTTGGACCAGGCTGCACTAAGTGTTTTTGTGAAGAACTCTCACCGAGTGCAGCTTGTTTACTCGCGGCTCGTCAAAGCACGCGTTTGCAATGTTTCTACAAACCTAAAGGTTTGATGAATCTGTTTTTAGGAGCAACGTCTTCAAAACTTACCTTAAATTGTTGGCAAAGTTTTGAAGACAATCGCCTCTTTTTATAAAGTTTACTCGTGAATCGGTTAAGCCTCAATCTGAATGTTTCAGCAAATGTACGTAGACTTTACACTAGTATTGTATTCATTTTTCTTTTCAAAACTTAACTGAAGTTATCCCAATATCCAAATTACATCTTTGGAAAAACTAAGAGTGAGCCTAAATTAAAAAATATTGCTAAGGTTTTCTAGAGGAATAAGTCTAGATTATATAGATAACGACCTTGTTATTAACAAAATTTTATTAAGTTAAGTCTTATGTAAAGGTTAATTAAGAAGAAACTTTACTTCTGAAAGACTAGCGAACGATGATGAATGATTAAAATAAATAATTAGATTATTTGAATATTTCAATTAAACATTAGTCATGGGAGCGCTAGGCGATGGAAGGAAGACACCTCCTCATGCTTTATGAAAAA
>DATNPT010000168.1:0-14554 GCA_036703075.1 Chroococcales cyanobacterium | reverse complement strand
CGCTCGCTTGGCGGATCGCTGCTTTTACGATGGAGGCGCTTACTGATAATTGCATCTGCAACATTCACCAGTTGAAACACCTGCACGATAAACGGGATTTCTTCACCACTCAAGCCATCAGGATAGCCTGTACCATTGAGTCGCTCTTGATGCGATCGCACCAAAGGAGCAAACTCCTTAAGATAGGGTAGCTGGTTGCAGATCAAGGCCGAAACTTCTGGATACTCTCGAATCTTCACCCACTCTTGTTCGGTTAAAGAACCGGGCTTGAGCAGGATCGAGTCAGGAATACCAATTTTTCCTAAGCCGTGGCAGTAGCTTAAGAAAACCAACTGACGCATTTGGTCGGACTCTAGTTTCAGCCAGCGTCCAAAATGCATACACATCGTCCGCAAACGATAGCAACGCAAGCCTACTGACACATTGCGTGCCAATTGGATTTGCTCAAGAAAATTTAAAATCTCGGCGTCGCCGGGATGAAGCATCAAATGTTCGGGTGAGTACTAGTCTTTGGTGTTTAGTTTTATCCTCTTCTAGAGATTAACGCTCACGATCGGCAATGCCAAGTCCTTTTCTTGGTCACCAAGATTGCTGAACTCATAAAGCTGAAGATAAGCGATCGCTATCAATGCGGATGGATAGCATAGTAAACTAACTGAGCCAGTTTCTGGCGCAGGGTTTCCAATCCAAAACGCTTACTCGCGGAGATGAACACACCTTGAGGAAACTCTTCTTGAGCTAGCGCCAAGGTATCGCTATCGACTTGGTCGATCTTGTTAAACGCCACTAAAATCGGCCCTGGTGTAACAGGCATTTCCGACAAAATCGACATTACAGATCGGATGTGACTCTGCCAAGCCGGATGAGATAAATCCACCACATGCAGCAGGGCATCAGCTTCCGTGACTTCCTCTAACGTGGCACGGAACGAGTCTACTAGCGGGGGCGGCAGTTCGTGAATAAAGCCCACGGTGTCGGTCAGCAGAATTTCCATCGACTCTCCGGTCACAGCATGGGGAACTGGGAGGCGTCGCGTGGTGGGGTCTAGGGTCGCAAACAACTGGTCTGCGGTGTAGACTTCAGCATTCGTCAAGGTATTCAACAAGGTGGACTTCCCTGCATTGGTATAGCCCACTACAGCAACTGTAGGAATTTCTTGCTGCTGACGCCGTTGTCGCATTCGAGAACGATGAGCCTGCAATTGGTTAACTTCTTGCTGAAGCCGAGTAATGCGACGCCCAATGGCACGGCGCTCCGTTTCCAGCTTGGTTTCACCCGGACCGCGAGTACCAATACCACCCCCCAATCGTGACATTGCCTGACCGCGCCCTGTCAGGCGAGGCAGCAGGTATTCCAGTTGAGCGAGTTCAACTTGCAGCTTACCCGCACGGGATTGGGCGCGTTGGGCAAAGATATCTAGAATGACCTCGGTCCGGTCTACTACACGGATACCCGTTTGAGCTTCTAAATTTCGGACTTGTGCAGGTGAGAGGTCGCGGTCAAACACGATGAGATTAGCTCCCAGCGTTTGTACGATAAGGGCAATTTCTTGGACTTTACCAGCACCGACAACCGTTTGGGGATGCGGTTGCGATCGCTTTTGCCGCATCGTCTGCAACACTTCGCCCCCAGCCGTTTCCACTAATCGACCGATTTCTGCTAACCCATCTTCAAATCGCTCTTTCGTGCTGTCGTCAGTCATTAAACCAACAATTAGCACTCGATCTTGGTCAACATCGACCTGTTGTGCAACAAATTCTCGTCGAAACTCGGCTTCTAATCCTTCGACCAAATCGAGGAAATCCTGCTTGGTCAATACATCCAAGCTCAAGGGGGGCGACACGCTCCAACTCAGCCCAGCACCAGAAGGTGCCATGCCATCGCCAAGACTTTGTACGGCTTGCTCTGGCGCAGGGATTAAGTGAGCTAAGTAGGCTTCTTTGACATAACCTGTAGCGCCACCGCCTCGCCTTTCAAATCCTGACTCCGTAATATTGAGTTGCACCAAGGCATCTAGCCGCTGAATCGCCATCGCGGTCAATGCCGTTTCTTTAGGTGATTCTGACTTGAGCTGAGTGGAAATACAGCGAATGCCGCACAAGCGTTCTGCACCGTAGCGAGGCAGTTCTAGGGGGGGAATTTTTGTCTGAGGAGGTGTCCCGACACCCACACGAATGACCTGACCTCGACGGTTGATATAGGTACACAGCGGCTGTTTAATGTCAGCACTAATGGCTGCCAATCGCTGTGCAAACTCTGGTGTTGTTAAGCAATCGCCTGGAACACGCTGATGATACAACCGTTGCAGCTGCTTGAGCTGGCTTGATTTTAGACCCTGAAGGTTACCGTAGATAGTCTCGATAGGCCTTTCTCACCAGTCACCTGGCTCCTGAATTCGTTAACTACTATTTTACAAAAACGCTTGGGAATGGAATTTCTCTGAGTTGTATGTCAGCCTGGAGAAAGCATCTGTATGAGGGTAGTTGTGACTTTTCCACTTCCTTTGACCCCACCGTCGTATCAGTTATACTAAGTAAATATACTCTCTGTAATATTAAATTGTGATTCAGTTGATTGCCAAAATCACCCGATAGAGGGAAGATTTTTAATATCAGGTCTGCAAAAGGCGTGAATTGAAGTCTAAACGCTTCGCTCTACAGGTGCGTATCAACGCTTTAAAATCTGTTGCTAAAAAACTTCTGAAGGGTACAAGTCGATGTGTTTACTCGACATAGTCAGCTACCAAGAACTATCCTGCGTCCTGGCAGTCCTTTATTTCTCAAAGGCGATCCATTGTTTTATTCGTTGGTTCAAACGTTTTAGGCTGGACACTAACCTCTCGGAGCCAGAAAAGGCGTTGTGTTTGAAGGTTTTAGCGATCGCAACCCTGTTTTGGCCTATTATTCTTCCACTCTCTTCTCTAGAGAAGCAACTGTTGAGTTCTCCGATTGAGAGTATGTTTTGGCATTCCTAGACTGAGTAAATTGGGAAAGTGTTCAGTCTCCGGATTTGAGAATTAGTTCGCTCGCGTGCCAACTTCCTCTAATTTAGCCTCCTGACTTCTATCCTGACTACCCACGAGATAGCAATTGAACGGCTGGGATAATGGTAGCGTGGAAAAAACAAGCAGGATTTGGCGGCGCGCTCGATGCAAAGTAACCTAGAACCCAATGAGTATGGCTTAGCCATTCATACCAGTAGCCCTCAGTTGGGTTTAGCAGTGAGTAACTTTGCAGATATCAGTCGCAGCCAAGTCTGGGATTTGGGGCATGATTTGTCTACTCATTTGCATGTAAATCTGGCTGAGTTTCTCAAACCTCAAACTTGGGAAGATTTAGCGTTTATCGCTGTAGCAAAGGGCCCAGGTGGTTTCACGGGGACTCGTATCGGCGTTGTCACAGCCAGGACTTTAGCACAGCAATTGGATATTCCTTTGTTTGCCATTTCGACCCTAGCAGCAGTAGCTTGGTCGCACCTCTCCCAACTTTCTACCCCCCCAGCCCCTCTGGCTAAGGGGGGAGTACAAGAAGATACATTTTCCAAACCCCTTGATAAGGAGGAAGTACAAGAAAATGTATTGGTACTTGAGCAGAGGGGTGAGATTTGCGAGAATAGAGCGATCGCAATTCAAATGCCTGCCCAACGCGGTCAATTATTTGCTGCTATTTATCAGGTATCTTCATCGGCTTCAGGACTCATGGCGCTACTTCCAGATGCAGTACTGACACCGGAAAAATGGCAACACACGCTGGATAATTGGCTAACTTCCTATGAGTTAATTGAAATTCCGGCGGGTGTTGGGCTGGGTGCTTCGGTTTCTAGTTTATTAGAACTTGCCTCTCTCAATTGGCAACAAGGTAAGCGCCCTCATTGGTCAGAAGCACTACCATTTTATGGTCAACATCCAGTCGAAGTTTAAACGCTCAATCTGGACGACTTGCTTTGTGCTGAAGGCATTGGGAGTTCCACGACGAGTGTGAGGTGAAAGTAGCTAGTCAGAGAAACGCGATCGCATTCCTTTTCGAGTGTGGCCAATCAATGGCTGTTAAAATCGAAATCTCTAGACATCCTTCAACTTAGGCAACATGGGCAGCACGTTTGGGCATCTATTTCGCGTCACTACGTTCGGGGAATCTCACGGTGGAGGCGTGGGTGTAGTTATTGATGGGTGCCCTCCGCGATTGGAAATTTCAACGGAGGAAATTCAGCAGGAATTAGATCGGCGGCGTCCGGGTCAGAGTAAGATTACGACACCGCGTAAAGAAGCAGATGTCTGCGAAATCCTCTCTGGCGTATTCGAGGGCAAAACGCTGGGAACCCCGATCGCGCTCTTAGTCCGCAATAAAGATAGTCGTCCTCAGGATTATGATGAGATGGCGCAGAAATACCGCCCTTCTCATGCCGATGCGACGTATGATGCTAAATACGGCATCCGTAATTGGCAGGGTGGGGGACGGTCTTCGGCACGGGAAACCATCGGTAGAGTGGCCGCCGGTGCGATCGCAAAAAAAATACTTCAACAAGTTGCGGGTGTTGAAATCGTCGGTTACGTCAAGCGAATCAAAGATTTAGAAGCTGTTATTGACCCGAACACCGTTACTCTAGAACAAGTAGAAAGCAATATTGTTCGCTGTCCGGATGCAGAATGTGCCGAGAAAATGATCGAACACATCGAGCAGATTGGACGTAGCGGCGATTCGCTGGGTGGTGTAGTTGAATGTGTCGCTCGGAGCGTTCCTAGAGGCTTAGGCGAACCAGTTTTTGATAAATTAGAAGCAGATCTAGCTAAGGGTATGATGTCCCTACCAGCCAGTAAAGGATTCGAGATTGGTTCGGGATTTGCGGGGACTCTACTTACGGGTAGCGAGCATAACGATGAATTCTATCGAGATGAAATGGGTGCAACTCGCACCGTTACCAACCGCTCTGGTGGTATTCAAGGTGGTATTAGTAACGGTGAAAATATAATCTTACGGGTAGCATTTAAGCCCACTGCTACTATACGAAAAGAACAGCGCACGGTGACTAGCACGGGTGAAGAAACAAAACTAGCCGCCAAAGGGCGTCATGACCCTTGCGTCTTGCCTAGAGCAGTGCCTATGGTAGAAGCAATGGTCGCTTTAGTGTTGTGCGATCACTTACTACGTCATCAGGGTCAGTGCGGTACTTTGAAGCTTTAATTGCAAATGGAAACCAATAGCCCTTCCCCTTCCTCTGAGTTTGTTGTTCGATTCTGGGGAGTCCGAGGTAGTATCCCCTCTCCTGGAAAAGACACTGTTCGTTATGGTGGCAATACCTCCTGTGTCGAAATGCAAGTCGCCGGAAAACGCTTAATTTTTGATGGCGGCACGGGTTTGCGAATGCTGGCTAAAAGTCTAGAGCCTTCGCATCCGATTGAAGCGTATTGGTTTTTTACTCACTATCACTGGGATCATATTCAAGGCGTACCATTTTTCACCCCAGCATTTATTGAAGGCAATACCTTACACATTCATGGGGCAGCCCCAGAGGGGACATCGATGGCACAGCATTTTTGCCATCGCGTTCTGCACACAGACTCTCCCGTACCCACTAAGGCACTAAAGGCAGATTTAAAGTACTACGACTTAGTTTGTGGTGATTCGATGAAACTAGACGATATCATCATTGAAACGACACCTCTCAATCACCCCAATGGTGCTATGGGCTATCGGGTGACGTGGCAAGGTCATTCTGCCTTTTACTGTACGGATACAGAACATTTTGCCGATCGCATTGATGAAAACGTGCTGCATTTAGCTCGCGATGCTGATGTAGTGATTTATGATGCGATGTACACCGATGAAGAATACCATAACCCGAAATCTCCAAAGGTAGGTTGGGGACACTCAACTTGGCAAGAAGGTGTAAAAGCTGCCAAGGAAGCAGGTGCCAAGCGGCTGGCCATCTTTCACCACGAACCGGGTCATAACGATGATTTTCTAGACAATCTAGAAGTGGAAGTGAAAAATAGCTTTGAAGGTGGATTCTTAGCGCGTGAAGGGATGAGCGTTCGGATAAGTTGAGGTTGGTTGTTCGTTGTTTGCCTAATCGCTAGGAACCACAAACTAATAACCAACAACCAAACCCCTGTCTGGGTATCGTTCCTTGCTGAGATCTAAAAGTTATTGCACGGCACTGCAATCAGGCAGCGAAGCCGGAGGAATGTTACCTCCAGAGTTAGCAAGACTTTGTATTCGTTGGCGGTAAGTAACTAACTGGTTGCGAGTTTCTGGACTCGGTGCAATCGCGAGCATCTGGTCGATAATTTGGAGAGCTTGCGGCCAATTTTGACGGCAAACAGCTTGTTTGAGATTGGTGTTGAGTTGTTCGGGAGAAGGGGCTTGTGGTACGGTCGCATTATCGAGTAATCGGAACGACTTGAAAAAGCCCTCAATACTTTTAGTTAGATTTCTTTCCTGACCGGTTACCACTACAACTTGGTACAATCGTGTATTCACAACAAACAGTCTCCCTCTGGCAATCAATCCGCGATCGAGTTGCAGACGAATTTCCCGCCCAGGAAAATTCCCTAAACGGATAGTTTGTTGGCTGACCAATCTCCCCTTAGCACCTTGGGCAAAACCTGAGGCGACCTGAGCTAGCAAGCGATCGATATCGCGAGGATTTTGCGAAAAATTTCCCGGAAAATCCGAGTAGGCTACGGCATAAAGCGCTTCCCCTCTACGGAGCACGGAGAACGCTTGAACGGGGATAGAACCAAGTTCAGTGTTAACGGTTCTAGTTTCTTGAGTCGGTTGCCCAGGCATCAAGACTGTAAAGCCTCCGTCCTTAGAGGAGAAGGGTTTCCAAAGTGACTGAGCGACGAGCAGTGGCGGGTTTGCTCGAACTACTTGAAGCGCTGGATATCCACTGAATAGAAAGGCTGTAAAAAAGAATGGGAGGAAGATTTTCGTATTCATGGATATCTACGACGCAAACTGCCTATTCATGTTGCCAAAGAAAAAGTCCCAGATTGAACTCCCTGAGGACGAATTTAGGCAATAACCAGCACCGATCGCTTTTACGTCGAACTCAGGTGAGCTAAGGGGGTTACACTCAACCGAACAAAAGCTCAATTCGCGATCGCACTCTGTATACCAACAGTATGTCAGAGGATCGCAACATATGAGTTAGCTCCCACTAGAGCCTGACTAATTTGATTCCTCTTAGCGCGATAAAATAGAGAATTGGTCTGTCTTCCAAGCAACAACCCTCTCTAGGCAGAAACAGAACGAGTGGCTTTTCTTTTGCAGTAGCTAGTATTGCCTTTGGCGTCGGCGTGTAGAGAGGAGACTTATTGCCCATGCAAGCATTTACCCCGGCTTAAAACTGATTATGACTGATTCGATTCGCTTCCTCATGTGTGCCCCCGACCACTACGACGTGGATTATGTAATTAATCCGTGGATGGAGGGCAATATCCACAAATCCTCGCGCGATCGCGCTGTTGAGCAGTGGCAAAAGCTTCATCACGTTCTCAAAGATCGCACGCTCGTCGATTTAGTGGAACCTCAACCCGGTTGGCCGGATATGGTATTCACCGCTAATGCGGGTTTAGTCTTGGGCAAAACTGTCGTGCTCAGTCGCTTTTACCATAAAGAGCGTCAGGGTGAGGAGCCTCACTTCAAACAGTGGTTTGAGCAGCATGACTACACTGTACACGAACTGCCCAAAGACCTTCCATTTGAAGGGGCAGGTGATGCGCTACTCGATCGCGAAGGCCGCTGGTTATGGGCAGGGTATGGCTTCCGTTCGGAACTTGATTCCCACCCCTACCTAGCCAAATGGCTGGACATTGAAGTCGTGTCGCTGCGCTTGAGCGATGAACGGTTCTATCATCTAGATACTTGTTTTTGCCCCCTCACGGGTGGCTATCTCCTCTACTACCCACCCGCCTTCGACGCTTATTCCAATCGGTTGATTGAGATGCGGGTGTCGCCAGAGAAGCGAATTGCTGTTGAGGAAGCCGATGCGGTGAACTTTGCCTGCAATGCAGTCAACATTGACCAAACGATCGTGATGAACAAAGCCAGCGACGACCTCAAGGCTCGCCTTGCAGAAGTTGGCTTTGAAGTGGTTGAAACGCCACTGACCGAATTTTTGAAAGCGGGTGGTGCAGCGAAGTGCTTGACTCTACGAGTTACCGAGCCAGTTCGGGCGGAAGTCCATGCCAATGCGCCAGTGGAAAGCCGCACGATTCGGATGGATGGGCATTTACTGGATTCTGGACTCATCAGCCGTGCCCTAGATTTGATTGTAGAAAATGGCGGCAGTTTCCAGGTTCTCAACTTCCAGCTAGGAGAACAGCGGCAAAGCACGTCCAGCGCTGATGTGAAGGTATCCGCTCCGTCCCACGATGTGATGGAAGAGATCATGACCCAGTTGATCGATCTGGGTGCTGTAGCTCCTCCTCAAGAAGTCTGTGATACCAACCTGGAACCTGTCGGTCAAGATGGTGTGGCTCCCGATGACTTTTACGTCACGACGATCTATCCCACAGAGGTACGGGTCAATGGCCGGTGGATTAAGGTGCAAAATCAGCGTATGGATGGCGCGATTGCAATTACTCATACTCCTGATGACCCGATTGCTCGCTGCAAAGTGCTGCGAGATTTAAAAGTCGGCGAAGACGTAGTTGTGGGTGTGGAAGGAATTCGCACGGTACGCAAGCCCGAGTCCCGCGAGCAACGCAATGCTCAGGAATTCAGCTTTATGGGAGCTGGTGTTTCCAGCGAACGGCGAGTGGAATTGGTCGTCGAGCAAATTGCGTGGGAACTGCGCCAACTTCGCGATCGAGGCGGTCGAGTGGTTGTCACTGCTGGCCCGGTGGTGATTCATACGGGTGGAAGCCAACACTTAGCGCGTCTGATTCGGGAAGGTTACGTGCAGGCACTACTCGGGGGAAATGCGATCGCAGTTCACGACATTGAACAATCCTTGATGGGAACGTCGCTCGGCGTAGATATGACACGAGGAGTTCCCGTGCGCGGAGGACATCGGCACCACTTAAAAGTCATTAACCTGATCCGTCGCTGTGGCAGCATCGCCGCCGCTGTAGAAGAGGGCGTACTCACCAAAGGGGTGATGTATGAGTGCGTGAAAAATCATGTACCCTTTTCGCTCGCTGGCTCGATCCGAGATGATGGTCCGCTACCGGATACGCAGATGGATTTGATTAAAGCGCAAACTGAGTACGCTCAGTTGCTAGAAGGGACAGACATGATTTTGATGCTGTCTTCGATGCTGCACTCGATTGGCGTCGGCAATATGACGCCAGCAGGTGTAAAGATGGTCTGCGTGGATATTAATCCTGCTGTGGTGACGAAATTAAGCGATCGCGGTTCGATCGAATCGATCGGCGTTGTCACGGATGTCGGTTTGTTCCTCAGCTTGTTGGTGCAGCAGTTGGATCGACTCACCAGTCCTTATCGCGTTGCCTAAGTCGTTGGGTATTCTCAATCAGTCTGGAACGACAGTATTGAGAGGGAATTGTTCAACTTCTACCGAGTTGCTTGCGATAGTACCTTCGATTATGGTGAAGGGTAAGGGATTAGAGCCGTTAGAACTGATTCCCTTACCCTCAGCTTGGAAGTACTCAACATCTTGACTGCAACTTGATATCCAGTACAATCGAGCCTACTAATCGCTGTAGTTATTTCCAGAATCCGACGTAAAATCAGCAACTCTTTAGCTAGCTAGTTCATTGTATTCGATAGCGGTTTGAGTATAGCTGGGGACTAAAACCCAGCCAGATTGGAGTAACTTTTGGTAGGTTGCCCAACCTTTAGAACCGCCAGGTATCCGGTGATCTGGAACAGAAAATTGAGGAAAGGCTGTGTAGGGTCGCCACGGTTCGTGGAGGGCAGTCCGTAAGTGTAAAATTTTCTGCCCATCCTGACCAAACTGAGATAACCAGCACATTTGTCGCTGCATGGAAAACTCCTTGATTCTGTTTGTGGTGGAGAGCCCTGGGAGACGGACTGCATATTGGCAACCGATAGGTTATATCGTTTTGTGCCTCTAACTTTTGACTCTTTGAGTCCTGCATCTTCTGTCTTTCAGGACTTAGCTGTTTTGTTTCTTTCGGAACTCGATTGGCTAGCTCCGGATAGTTTGATGAGTTAATCTTGGGGAAAATCCGGAAGTAAGCTTTGCTTGATGAAATACTTGAAGTAAGTTTCCCGTAGCAATAACTGCCTATGTAGCTCAGCGAGGAGAACTTTAGCTTGTTCAAGGCTAATATTCTTGATTTGCTCCTCAAAAGACCTGAGAATAAATTTCTGTTCCAGGGAAAGCTCAATAGGTCGATCTGTCTCCATAAAGTACCTCCTAAAATTAGAGAAATGAGTGACTGATGACGAAACCTTATGTCTGCTATGGTGGCAAAGCCGAATGAGGAGTAACAGTACCCCGGAAGGGTACTTTTGCTTTATTTCTTGTTTCTGAGTAAATTATTAAATAAAACGAAAATACTGAGTCAGTTTCTCAAGGGATATTGCACTCTTAGCAAATGCGATCGCACAGAGTCGATACAAAGTCGTAGGGTGGGTTACGGCTGTGCCTAACCCACCCAATCTTATTAAAAGGATGTCTGAAAAGTCGCTACTCCTAGTTCAGGCTAACTATAGGTTGTACCATTCGGCATGATGGCCTCTTCTAAAGACGCTTCTTTTAAATTGGCTTCGTTCAGATTAGCTCCAATTAAATTAGCTCCATTCAAGTTAGCGCCGCTTAGATTAGCTTTCGTCAGATAGCTCAACAGTAAACCCGCCCGCAAAAGATTAGCCTGACTGAGGTTGGCATTACGTAAGTCAGCTTCCAGCAGATTGGCACCTGCTAAGTTAGCCTTTGACAAATTAGCTTTTTGTAAGTTTGTTTTGCTCAGATTAGCTCCTCGTAAGTTGGCTTTTTTCAAGACCAGTCCAGTCAAACTCGCCATACTGAGATTTGCGCCTTGCAAGTCAGCTTCGCTCAGGTCAGCACTGCTCAGATTTGCCTGACTCAAATCTGCTCCTTGCAAGTCAGCACCGCTCAAGTTAGCACCTCTCAAATCCGCACCTTTGAGGTCAGCTTCGCTCAAATTAGCGCCTTCGAGATTAGCTCCTCGTAAGTTTACGCGATGCAAATAAGCTCGAATTAAAGTTGCACTACTCAAGTTTGCTCCGCTCAAATCCGCCTCGCTGAGAATGGCTCGACTGAGCGTTGCCTTTCTTAAGTCAGCCTCTGTGAGAATGGCTCGGCTTAAGGTTGCTCCCGTCAAGTTTGCTTTCGCGAGTTTTGTTCCTTTGACTAAAGCACCAATTAAGCTAGCGCCAATTAATGTCGCAAGCTTCAAGTCTGCTCCCGATAGAATGGCTCCACTGAGTATGGCTCCACTTAAATCTGCTTCACATAAAATTGCCTTGGTCAGGTCAGCGCGTGAGAGTACTGTCTCAATGAGTTGAGTACTTTTGAGTGTTGCTTCTTTTAACTCTGCATTGCTCAAGTTCGCTCTGATGAATTTAGCCTTCGTTAAATTTGCTTTGTTAAGATGAGCGGCACTTAAGTTGATTCGATTCAGGTTGTGTCCGCTTAAATCAACTCCATTTAAATTGGCACCGGAAAAATTCTGTTCTCCTGTTTCATGCCGATTTAGAAGAGTGGCTTCACTGGGAAATTCGCTTGCTTTCATAAAAACTTGCCTGATTTTACTTGCTGTTAATCAGCTCCAGGCTCGCCATGATTTTCTTATTCAAGAAATTTCATGTGGCAGGGGTTAACTAATAACTCCTTGGAACTTAATTACGAGTGGTTAATCCTTTTGGAAAGAGAGTTGCAGTGAGTCAGAGTCTAGTTGTGGCTGCTTGTGCAATGCAGCAATTAACAATTAACCTTGATGAACAAGCGCGTACAACGTCTAGATAAGTGAAAAGGCTTTTAAATCGCTGATGGAACGAGAAGGAAACGGGTAGTGTATGCCCCCTGAAATGAGAGCCAAGGCTCTAGGGTTTTACAAAGCCCCGATCTACACGACTGAATTAATCAATATGGATGTAAGACTTCCTAACCTTCGCTTAGGACGAAGTGATGACTAGCTCTTACCTCACTCAGAACTCAAAAAAGAGTTTTTGGTGAGGTCGTTTCCTAATCAAACATCAATCAGTTATATCAAGACTGAGCTATCAAATAGAGCCACAATTAACGACAACTTGATTTGACGCTACCATTCATGATGTCCATGAACTGGAGTGAAACGAAGAAAGCCATTAATGGGCTACTCAGTCTACGTCACCTCCCCTGAGACTCTGCACTACTCGGGTAAAACTGAATCTAGCGATCGCTGGCAATGGATTGCTGGACTCGCCAAATCCTTCTGTGTCACAACCGCTACAAAAAGCCTTCCCAGTTAGCCTGCTGGACATTCCAGCCAGGTCTTGGCATCAAACTGGAAAAGTCTCTTGTGTTACATGCCCCGGTGGACTTTACTGCTGCTCCCAAGTCTTGGCTCGGCGTCATACAGTTTGATACAGGATTGCGTCCTTGTAGTTAGCGCGTTTAAACAACTTATTCTTTAAAGATACTGGTTGCATGTCAAACCTTGCAACATGTAGTTACTATTTTCAACGTTTTGTGGTAATGAAACAGGGCAATAATTAGCCTCGACCAGGTTTGGAGATGACAGGTGATGGAATTCAATACCTTCGTTCCTGAGGAAATTGCGATCGCGCCGAAACATCCTTTGCCCCAGAATCTGGAGCTACCCCTCCCCGATATCAGCAGTGCATCGGTTGAACAAATCCGGGAGCTTCAGCCGCGCGATCGCATTCCTGGTATCGTCAAGCGAATCATTCGGCTCGATGAACTCAAACTCGCTATGACTCGTGGATTTCCCACCCTTTAGATATTACGCAACCATCTTGGCTCAAGTAGCCCATACCACGAATAAATGTCAAAAAAATATGGTAATATTAGCAGTCCAATCCCAAGCTTAATATTGATTTAGGCTTTAAAGTTTGATTGACTTTTAAAAGCCTGCCTATGGACAGATGACAAAAATCAACCAACCAGAACCTAGGCTCTTAACAGCAAAACTTGACCCAAAAACATTCGGTCATTGGGCTTATCTGGCAATTGAAAAACACTTCCAAAAAACGCTAAAGCACGAAACCGAAGTTCTCACAGACAAAGACCCAGAAGAATTACATCAGATGCGCGTGGGTATGCGGCGTCTGCGGACAGCCGTTACGGGCTTTGCTCCTGCTCTCTCGCTGCCAAATGCAGCTCAGGAGAAAAACATTGGTAAAGTTGCCCGGATACTGGGAGAACTGAGGGACATAGATGTTCTGAAAGATACTTTTGAAACTCAGTATCTTCCAACGCTACCAAGCCAAGAACAAGATACCTTAAAGAAAGTTTTGGCAACTTTAAAAAAGCAACGTCAAAAGTCGCTAGAGCAAGTTCAGACAACGCTCAATCAACAGCGATATCAAGAACTTAAACAGGCTTTGCAAGATTGGCTTAACCGACCGAGTTACGGAGAATTTGCTGAATTTCCTATTGCAGAAATCCTGCCAGACTTGTTACTGCCACCCGTCAGCCAATTGTTTCTTCATACAGCTTGGTTGACAGGAGTTAAGCTAGATGCCGGAGAAATTGGCGTTCCCAGCGATTTAAATAAAGAGATTGTAGAACAGCTTTTGAACGTTCACGGAGACACTCTCCATAGTCTACGTAAACAAGCTAAACGAGTGCGCTATCAGATGGAGCTATTTACTGACTTTTATGGCTCTACTTATAAAGGTTATTTAAAAGACATTAAGGAAATTCAGCGCGTCCTAGGCGAGATTCAAGACAGTGTTGTTTTAGCAGCATTCCTCTCAGACACTCTGGGTTCAGGCAGCGCCGAGCAAATGCCAATGTTAAGCGCCCAGTTGACCCAAGCGCGTTATCAGGCATGGCAGGAGTGGCGAACATTACAGCAACGATATCTTAATGCCACAGCCCGCAAAGATTTTCATCAGAGCTTGCTAGAACCTGCCTTAGAACCAATCAATCAGCAAACCAATGGTTCGTTTTTGACAGCGCAACGCATTGTTTAATCTCCTGATTACCGAGCCTTTACCTGCGTAAATTATAGTGGGGCTGACAAAGTAAGCCGGTAAAGTAAGCACGGAACGTTCTCATGCCCCAAGCTTCCACAGCAATTCTTGAAAGCGATCGGCACGAACTCAGGGAAGGGCGGCGATTGCATTTTTATGCCAAAGGAGAGGAGATACCTCTGGTTTCCCAAGGCATTTGGCAAGTTTGCCAGGGTTTAGTACAACTCAGTACGCTTTGCCAGAATGGTGAAGAGGTTTGGTTGGGTTGGGCAGAACCCTCGGCATTCTTCGGCCAATGGTTTTCCCTCTTGCAAACTTATAGTGCGATCGCATTATCTGATGTTCATCTCACTTGGTTTTCCCTAGCAGAAATCAACTCTTCCCCGCGTTTAGCGCAAATTATCTTACCCCAGATGGTGCGCCGGATGCGTCAGGCAGAGGCTTTGCTGGCAATA
>DATNPT010000141.1:0-11146 GCA_036703075.1 Chroococcales cyanobacterium | reverse complement strand
CTATAGCGGTTCTCGCTTGAGTGGAGTACATCTAACTCCTGCCCTCTGCCTTAAAACGAATGTCACTGACTTAAGCATTAATCAACCCTTGCGCGGGGGGGAGAGGGGGAAACCCTCAAGTCCGGGTTTTCTTTAATACCTGCAACTTTCGCCTTAAAACCATCAGCCCTGTACCTTATCCAAATGCAAACCGCTATAATCGCCACAAAACGGATTGAACAGACGCAAGCGATCGCTTGCGTCTGTTCAATCTTAGGAACTCGTGCTGGAAATTCCCTCTACCGGGCGAGTTTAATCCCTCACAGCTGGTTCCATCTGAGGTACGCGCAAATGCCACGGCGTTGATTGCTCGTAGGCATAAGCCACTTGAAACAGTTGGTCTTCGCGCAACACTTTACCAATCAACTGCATCCCGATCGGTAGCCCATTCTCATCAAACCCGCACGGTACGCTGATTCCCGGCAAGCCAGCAAGGTTTACTGGGATCGTCATCAAGTCACCCAAATACATGCTTAAAGGGTCTTCTGTTTTTTCCCCAGCTTTAAAAGCTGTTGTGGGAGCGGTAGGACACACTAAAATATCGACTTGTTTAAAGGCATCCTCAAAGTCCTGTTTAATCAGGGTACGTACTTTCTGAGCTTTGAGGTAATAAGCGTCGTAGTATCCGGCTGACAGGGCGTAAGTTCCTACCAAAATCCGGCGTTTGACTTCTTTCCCAAATCCAGACGCACGAGTTTTCTTGTACATCGCGAGGAGACTGTCCGCGTCAGGAACCCGGAAACCATACTTGACACCATCGTAGCGAGCGAGATTGGCCGATGCCTCACTGGGAGCAATGATGTAGTAAGTTGGTAACCCGTAGCGGAACCGAGGACAAGAAACTACATGAATTTCAGCCCCCAAATTTTGCAGTTGATCGATCGCTTTTGTGACGGTTTGTTCGACGATGGAATCTAAACCTTCACCAAAGGTTTCTTTAATCACACCAATCTTGAGACGTCCTCTCGGTTTAAGGTCGGGCTGAAGTACCTTCGTGTAGTCGGGAATTTCGACTTTGAGACTGGTGCTGTCCTTGGGATCGTAACCTGCGATCGCAGTTAATAAAATCGCGGCATCTTCCACCGTTCGCCCAAATGGACCAATTTGATCCAACGAAGACGCAAAAGCGACCAGACCATAACGGGAAACTAAACCGTAGGTAGGCTTCATCCCCACCACGCCACAGAAAGACGCCGGTTGGCGAATCGAACCACCCGTATCGGAACCGAGTGCCACCACGCACTCATCTGCTGCCACTGCCGCTGCCGAACCCCCAGAAGAACCTCCTGGTACCCGCGATAAATCCCAAGGATTAGCAGTGAGGTGAAAAGCCGAGCTTTCGGTAGAACCCCCCATCGCGAATTCGTCGAGATTGGTTTTCCCCACCATCACTGCATCCGCGTCTTTGAGCCTTTGCGTCACCGTTGACTCGTAAGGTGGCACAAAATTCTCCAGAATCTTAGAGGCACAAGTGGTACGAATTCCCTTGGTACACAAATTGTCTTTGATCCCGATGGGAATTCCTGCCAATAGCCCAACGTCTTCACCAGCCGCGATTTTGGCATCCACTTGACGTGCCTGCTCTAGCGCTTGTTCTGCTGTCACGGACACAAAGCTATGTAATTTCGGCTCCAGCGCCTGAATTCGGTCTAGAGCTTCTTGGGTAATTTCTACGCTAGAGCGTTCTTTACGGATGAGTTGCTTGTGCAACTCTCGAATGGATGCCATACTACGCCTCCTTCCTGACTCCAATTGCAAACTTCAGTATAAGGCTACGGCTCTTGATAGAGCAGTAACCCGTAAGAGCTGCTTAGAAGTAACTCTTTCTAGTCTAGGTTTTAGCTAATTAGCGTAAGCGATTTGAACTACATGAGTGAAGTTTTACTACAACTTGGAAGCGGCTATAGAACGCTTTTTAGCTCCCTCCAGGGAGCAAGGCATTAAGCTGGAAATAGCTGACTAGTCCAGCTCAAACACAATTAAGTGGTATCTGTGCCTCAAGTGTCCTCTTCAGCTCTCAACCTAAACGTTCACGTCAAGGGAAAAGGGTTCCCCATTCTCTGCTTGCACGGTCATCCGGGATCGGGCAGTAGTATGTCTGTCTTTACTCAGCACTTATCCCAAAACTTCCAGACGATTGCGCCCGATTTGCGGGGATACGGCAATAGTCGAACTCAGCTGAACTTTAACATGAGCGACCACCTAATTGACCTGGAAGCCCTTCTCAATCGCCTCCAGATTAACCGTTGCCTGGTACTAGGATGGTCGCTTGGAGGAATCCTGGCAATGGAACTGGCGCTGAGGCTACCCGAACGAGTCAGCGGATTAATTTTGGTAGCCTCAGCAGCTCGACCGAGAGGCAATCATCCTCCCATTAGCTGGGAGGATAATCTTTACACGGGACTCGCTGCGATTTTGAATCGGGTTCAGCCTGGTTGGCAGTGGAATATTGAAACGTTTGGCAAGCGATCGCTTTTCCGCTATCTCATCCAACAACATACCCCCAGTGCTTACCAGTACATCGCCCTCGAAGCGATGTCAGCTTACCTACAAACCTCTGCTGCCGCCACCCGCGCCCTCAATACGGCTTTGAGATCTGGCTATAATCGGCTGGCTGACCTAGAGCGGATTCAGCGTCCCTGCTTAGTTTTAGCTGGAGAAGCTGACCGACACATCACCGCCCAGTCGAGTCGAGAAACAGCCGAACACCTCCAGGATTGCCAGTGGCATTGCTACCCCAACACGGCTCACTTATTTCCTTGGGAAATCCCCGAACGGGTACTCAGTGATATTGACCGTTGGCTCGCACTTCATCCTCAAGTGATGACTTGAGCTGGAGTAGAGTGATACCAATTTACTCAATGCTTGCTACAGATACGCTTCTTGTCCCCCCTCGAAATCCAGGGGGGCTAGGGGAGGGTGATGTGTAGCGCATCAAAAGTGAAATGGTATGAGAAAGCTCAATTCCCGTTTCCGTTGAGTCAAACCTCAAGTGAGGTAACGTCCCAGGATATTAGGACATTTGTCCGCTGAACGTCCGTATGGTCTCGCGTCCAGTAGGCTCGTCTAGATCGTCAAAAATCGTCAGAGTGCTAGGTTTGCAGCGCTTGACTGCAACAAAAATGCCTTGAGCCCCTTCGTTTTCTATATCTTCAATATACCCATCCTTAGCCGTGTAGGCATCCTGCTCGCTGACAAAAGGTCCGAAATAATAGGTACAGCGTGGGTTGTCGGTAACAATCTCAACCCACCAAGCTAGTCCAAAGATTTGGAGAATCTTGAGAAAAACTTCTTTCATGTTTTTTTCCTGCTATACGGGATTCTATTCAATCTTGCTAATGCCTAATTCTTTACGTTTCGTTATACTACTTTATCTTTCTTTTTTCAAAGAATCTCTGGGAATAGTGTCCAGGTAAAGTAGATTCGACCAACGCTGGCGATAGGTCTCGTATAAGGTCATTGCTGCTGCCACTGAGGCATTGAGGCTTGGGGTTTTGCCTTGTAGCGGAATCGAAACTAAAACATCACAGCCGCGTTGTGTCAGCAGACTCAAACCATTACTTTCCGAGCCTATGACTAAGACTACCGGGCCTTTGAATTCAACTGTGTGTAGTAGTTTACCGGTACCCGCTGTCGTACCATAAATCCAAAAGCCAGCAGCTTTTAATTCTTCCAGAGCGCGGCTAAGATTGACAACTCTGGCAATTGGAAAACTTTCTAAAGCTCCGGCTGCCACTTTCATCACTGTCGAGGTGACTCCAACAGCTCGGCGTTGAGGAATGACTAGCCCCTGAGCACCCATGGCTTCTGCTGTGCGAATAATTGCGCCCAGGTTATGGGGATCGGCGATCCCATCACACACCAAAATCACCGGCTGTTCCGCTGTCAATTTGGCTTTTTCGATCAAGTCTCCTAAATCCATATAGGAGTAGGGAGAGACTTGAGCTGCGATCCCTTGATGGTTGCCACCTTCCGTAATTTGGCTAAGGCGTCGCGGATCTACTTCATCTATTACCGTGCCGTTGGCCTTCGCTTGGAGCAGCAAGGAGTGAAATCGGGGATCGTAGCGCAGTTGAGGAATAATCCAAACTCGATGCAACTGGCGCTGATTTTCTAAAGCCGCTAGAACGGGATGACGGCCGTAGACTAAGTCATTACTCTCTTCGAGCGTGTCGGCAACAGCAGGTTCGCTAGTAGTGAACTCTGGCTCAGGGCGTTCTTGACCTTCTTTACGAAGTGGCTTGGGGAACGAGTTGCGGGAGTGGAACTTGGGTTCCTCGGATTTTTGGAAGCGATCGGATTTTCGAGGCTTTGATTTGTTAGCATGGCGTCCCTCAAATCGATCGCTTTTGCTCGCTGCCTTAGGATGGGATTTCACACCGTCTCGTTTTGGGCGATCGGGTTTTTCTAACTGAGGCTTACCAGGATGAGGATGGCGAGACTTACGAGGCTTAGGGGAATCAGCTATCTCGTCGTCTTGGGAACGGGAAAATTTTCGATTTTCCCGTGGTTCGCGGAAGGGCTTCCCTTGCTTTGGCTTGCTAGGGGCGTGAGAGCGGCGGTTTTGATTAGCCATATTGGTAGAAACTGAGGACTTTTATTGATGGGGATCGAGTTCTAAGTGCGCCAATAACTGGAGCAGGCGCTGAGGATCGGTTAGATAGAGGTATCCAAGTAACGTTTCTAAACCGGTTGCTTGTTGATAAATTTTTGGATCGAGACGTCGAGGACTCCCTGTTACAGCATTGCGTCCGCGCCGCAAGATTTCTATTTCGGGTTCTGTGAGGTAGGGTTCTAGCGATCGCAAATGGTTGGCTTGACTTTCTGCTCTGACTTGTCCCACGACCTGATGATGATAATCAGAAATTCGTCTAGGCGGCAGCAGATAGCAAGTTCTGATATAAAGTTCATAGACCGCATCTCCCAGGTACGCCAATGATGCAGGCGACAGTTGCTGGAGCTGGGAATTAGAGTAGGTGGTGCAACTCAGCAATTGCGTGAATCGGCTGTGAACCCACGACTGTGCCGAGTTCATTTCCAAGACGTTTGAACTCTCTTCCTCCTTTGATGTCACTACCTCTGCTCGACTTTAATTGCTTAGATTTTAGCGTTGCCTGGACTATTCGACATGCTTGGTAATAGATTCCCAACTTCAAGCATCTATCTCGTTTTTACAGAGTAAGGGCGGGTTGTAAGCCCGCCCCCATCAGCTTGCTAAAAGGTTTCTTTAGCTACTTTTGATGTTCGCCAAAGCGTCCTCAACAGATGGTTGCAGTGAAAGAAATTTTTCTAGGCGTACCAACTTGACCGTTTGAGTCACGCGGGGATTCGTTACAATTTGCAAGCTTCCCCCAAGAGTTTGAGCCGCCTTTACTAACTGCACCAAAGCGCCCAGACCAGAGCTATCGACAAAGTCGATCTTGGAAAGGTCCAAAACAACGTTTGGTGGACCATCCTCAATACATTTACCGACCACCTTACGAAAGGTGGCTTCTGAAAATGCGTCTAGCAATCCAGTGAGGCGGAAAAGTTGGCTATTTTCCCTGACTTCGCGAGTGCCCCTTAAGCTGACTGTCAGGGTTAGTGGCTCAGGAATAACACCCTCCTAGCTGTAGCGTACTAACATCACAACATTGACATTCCCACATCTGAGCTTGCGGCTCGATTAAGGGATTCTTGGGTCGATCGAGTCTTGTCTGAATTAAAGATGTATTATCTTTCCAGTTTCCGACTCAGGAAGTTTAGAACCTCCTTGTAGATCGCGCCTCAAGCTAATTCCGGTGTGTCGCACCGTACTCGTCTAGCTGCTTCATGGACTCCTATACATTTTAAGTGTCCAAAGCCGCTATAGAACTTTCTTCGTATCGAATAGTATAGCGAGAAGTTCCCGTCTAATTTAGAGTACTGACATCTTTTTGGCAAGAGTTTATTTTTGGGGACTAGAGGCTAGCGATTAGAGAGGTTGAGCGGGAGTCCGGAGTAGGAAAGTCCGTCCTCCTATCTAGTCCTTAGTCCCTAATCTGTGACGGCTGGCTTTTGACCTCTACCGCCACTTGACGGATACGAGCGCATTAACTCGACAAAGCGATTGAATAGGTAGTCGGCATCGTGAGGGCCAGGACTAGCCTCTGGGTGGTACTGCACCGAGAAGAAGGGTAACGTTTTGTGACGTAACCCGGCAACCGTGCGATCGTTCAAGTTGAGATGGGTAATTTCCACATCAGCGTCTAACGTATCGGCATTAATGGCAAAACCGTGATTCTGGCTAGTAATTTCTACCTGCCGTTGTAAACCGGCTGGATGATTTAAGCCCCGATGACCAAATTTGAGCTTAAATGTCTCTGCTCCCATAGAAAGCCCCAGAATCTGGTGTCCCATACAAATACCAAAGACTGGCTTCTCTTGCTGCAACAATGCTTTAGTCGTTGCGATCCCTTCACTAACGGCAGCCGGATCGCCAGGTCCATTAGATAAGAAGATGCCGTCTGGGTTATATTTCAGAACTTCTTCAGGTGGTGTATCGGCGGGAACCACAATCACGCGGCAACCGTAGCTGGCAAGACGCCGCAAAATGTTACGTTTTATGCCAAAATCGAGCGCGACAACCGTTAGGGGTTCACCCTCACCAGCACTCATGACAGGGTGAAACTCCCAGTTGCTTTGTGTGGGATCGGACCACTCGTAAACCTCTTTGGTCGTAACTTCTGGCACCAGGTTTAATCCCGCCATACTGGGAGCTGCCTGAACTTTCTTGAGCAGCTCGGCGGGTTCAAGAATTTCTGTGGAGATACCACCATTCATCGCGCCCGTGGAGCGAATTTTTCGAGTCAGCGATCGGGTATCGATGCCGTAAATTCCTAGGATATTATGCTTCTTCAAGTAATCAGGTAAAGACTGAGTAGAACGCCAGTTACTAGGACGGCGAGCAATGTTACGAGCTATAGCTCCCCGAATTTGAGGATAGGCAGATTCTTCATCTTCGGGGTTCACACCCGTATTGCCTAATTCAGGATACGTGAATGTGACAATCTGACCGTAGTAACTGGGATCGGTTGCCACCTCTTGATAACCTGTCATAGCCGTGTTGAATACGACCTCTCCAATCGCTGTACCAGTGGCTCCGAAAGACCAGCCTTGGTAAGATGTCCCATCTGCAAGTACGAGGAGAGCAGGTTGAGGAGTTGAAATAGGCATAAGCAGTTGTTAGTTGTTAGTTGTTAGTTGTTAGTTGTTCGGTGGCAACGAGTGACGGACAACTAATCACTAACATGCTACTATCTCAGGGCTTGAAAACAAGGCTGGAGTTGACTTAGAACTTCAATTGTGAGGAAGCGATCGCAATATTAGCGCCACAGGCTTTGCGACACACCACTACTGGGAAGTCAGCGCTCCGAAAAGACGTGGGGTTTCTGCCCGATTTAAGCTAAAAGAGGAACAGCTCACAAGTCATTAACGTGCATGCCTTCTCACGATCGCTTTGCGCTGCCCCTCTGGGGCAATCACCTTTGGCGTTACGCTTTACTCAATCGCGTACTACTCCTTCTGTTTTCAAGCACGCTGGCAGCGATGAGTGTGGCTTGTAGCCACATTAATTCTTCGCAGAATTCCGAGCGCCCGCAAGCACCAGTTGCCACGGTTTCAACTCCTAGTCCCCCTACCGATTCAGCAGAGAATTCCGAGCCAGTAGCGACACCAAGCAGCCAACCCAAACTTAGCGCTAAGGAGGCTTATGAACAGGCAGTAGATGCGGCTTTAAGTGCTGAAAGTATCGGTCAGTCAGCTCAATCGACTGACGATTGGCGCTTGGTCATCAGTCGTTTGCAAGAAGCCATGCAACTCTTAAAACAGATCCCATCCTCTAGTCCTTATCATGCGCCAGCTCAATCTAAACTCGCACAATATCAGAAGAATCTGCGTCTAGCCCAACAACGCTCGACCCGCCCTGGCTCTAGTACCGCCTCAAAAACTGTCATTTCTCTTACACCCGGAACAGTCTTCCAACCTGTTGGACCCTCTTCCACTCAAACATCTGGAGCATCGTCTCCAACTGCAAAATCGGCACCAAAGACTGACTCAACCGATGAGTCAACCGATACAGAATCAACAACGAACACTGCCAGCTCACAGGTCTTTAAAGCCCCCATCAAGCGTCGCATGCGTCAAACCCCGGTGATTGATGTAACCTTCAATGGCAGACAGACGTTTGAAATGGTCGTCGATACAGGAGCTAGTGGCACTGTAATCACACAGGCAATGGCTCAACGTCTGGGCGTTGCTTTATCGGGAGAAGTCACCGCTAATACAGCAAGTGCAAAGGGAGTTAAGTTACGCACTGGTAAGGTTCAGTCAATTGCTGTTGGTGGGGCTGTGGTCAAAGATGTCCAAGTCGCGATAGGTAGTCCCGATCTAGAGATTGGACTGCTCGGTCAAGATTTTTACAGCAAATATGATGTCTTGATTCGACAAAATGTCGTTGAATTTCACCCTCGCTCCTAGAGTACCAGATCAGTAGAAGCCGTTGACAAATTAGCCAAAATGCGAGTAATTAATCTCCAGGTACTGAGGGCTTCCAAATAAAAAAATGCCAACGCTCTAGGTGCCAAATCTGAGTTAGCTGTATACCTTAAATAATTTATTTCTTGAGAACCCCTAAAAGCCATGAAAACAAAATTTGACCAGGGTCTGAACAATAATATGCGTCTTTCCCAATGACATCGTGCGATTAAGCGGTTCAAGAAAGAGCATAAGTAGCGGATACACAAGTTTACACTTTGCCAGCGCCTAAAGTTAATTGTATTGTGTCTAGAATCTGAGGCTTTCACTTTTTTGAAGAGCGAGCATGTTGTGGACGCTATACTAACTTTGGGTAGATACTACTACAGCATGGCGGAAATAACACCACCAGTTCAAAAAGTTAAAGAGCTTACTATACATGCTTTCTTCCTTGCTGTCTCCTACCTTCTTACACTAGCACGGTTATAGGTTTCTTAAAATGGAGCAATTATCTGAACTGCAACAACAAGCTGCTGAATATTTCGCTCGACAGAACTATGCTGAAGCCGTAGTTCTCTATGAGAGAATTATTCAGGCTAACCCTACAGTACTCTCTAATTACTGGCATTTAGGTTTAGCTCTGCTTCTTCAAGGACAAGAAGCAGAGGCTCAAGCTACTTGGATGTCAGCATGGTTACAATCTGAACCTGAGCAAATTGAATCTCAAACCACAGAGTTGATTGATATATTACAAGCAGAAGCTCAACGGCAGGAATCTCGTTCTGAGTTTCTATCTGCTAGGATAATCCGTCACTACATTCGTGAATTTTGCCCCAATTACATCAACAATCTACTGGCAATAGTTTTGCTCCCAGTTCCGGTAGGAGGAGACTATTTATCAGAGAAAAAATTAGTTCTATCCCAAGTGACTCAATTATTATCAGAAGAAAATTACAATGCTGTTTATCCTTTAATTATGAAAGCATTGAATATAATTGGTGCTCATGATGATGTATGTGTAAAATTTTTTGAGAAATGCTCTCAACTAAAAACATTCCCTAAAAATAACCAACAGTGGCTAGAAATTGAAGAGAAATTTACCGAATCTTTCTATAGAAATGGCATTTTGTTAATGCAACAAGAACGTTTAGAAGAAGCAATACATAATATTAAAAAAGCGATAAATCTTAGACCTGATTTTGCTGATTTACATTTTCAATTAAGTTTAATTTTGTCTAAGCAACGTCGATATGAGGAGGCGGTAAATAGTCTTAAGAGAGTAATAGAACTTGACCTATATCACCAGGAAGCGCATCAAAAGTTATCTCAAATAGAATTATATTTCCATCGCCTTCAAAAGAAAGGATATTATTTCGGCGGCGATTTATTTACTAATAATATCCCAGTTTGGGAAAAGTATTTACATCACTTTGCAGGCAAACATATTAACGCTCTTGAAATCGGTAGCTTTGAAGGTGAATCTGCTTGCTGGCTAATAGATAATGTATTGACGCATCAATTTGCAAGGTTAACTTGCATAGATCTTTTTAACAATGAGTATAGTAATCAGTTTAATTTTAATATTTCTAAATCAGGAGCCTCAGAAAAAATAACAAAAATTCAAGGTTTATCACAAGAGGTGCTGCGAAAGCTACCGCTTAACTCTTTTGATATCATATACATTGATGGTTCTCATTTAGCCAGCGATGTCCTCGAAGATGCTGTGTTAAGTTGGAGGTTGCTAAAAACTGAGGGAATTATTATTTTTGATGATTATGAGCTAGTCTATCTTAATAGTTTCGCATGTTCTTATCACTCTGGTGTCATGATTGGCGCTTACTTTAAACCTAGTTTTAATCCTAAAGTTGGTATAGATGCTTTTTTATCCACTTTTGAACCAAAAATCAAAATACTTCATAAAGAGTATCAAGTTTTCATCGAAAAAATTGATTAGACTTACACCACTGTTACCCTAGTTCAAAGGTTCAACGGTAGAATTCCACTGGCTATTCCGGAGGGATTTTGATCAAAATCCCTCCGGAATAGCCATCGCAAAAAGCTTTGACCGTCGCCTGATCGAGAGAACTGTAGAAATGACTCAACTCAAGAGCGCTCTGCCCTCGCTACTTAGGGCTTGCTGAATAAGTCCGAGAAAACCACCGATGGATTAATTAATTATGTAAGGTTGAAGCAATGATGAGGTATTGTTGTTGACAATCCCCCCAAACATCAGCTTTAATAATAATTGGCTACCTCCAAAGGTGTGGTTTTGCTGAAAGCACAAAAAAAGGCAAAAAACCTGCCGTAGCAGGGCGGACAAATTCATGACCAAAAAAGTAATAGCAATAGCTGGCGAGAGGTGTTAGGAAGTTTAGCCATAACTCTATTCAAGCTAAATCTTCGTTTAGAAACTCCAAACTTCCCCTCAATTGCATTGCGAACTCTCTCGTCTTCTAAAGCTTGCTTCTTCTGTTCTTGGCTGATATTGACTGGGGGTCTTCTTAACTGGTGTTTAGACTAGTTTCCGGTGCGAAGCTCAAGTTATAAACTGAACAAAAACGCTGTTAACAAAGCTAATTTCAGGGTGAAAATTATAGATAATATAAAGCTCAAA
>DATNPT010000134.1:0-23334 GCA_036703075.1 Chroococcales cyanobacterium | reverse complement strand
CGATCGCTTTGTCTGAACTGTTTTCAGCTTGAAGCCGTTGGGGTTTACCACCAATAATCGTGTACGGTTGCGACTTGCCTGAATTAGCAACGATTAATCCGTTTTGCTCGACAATGAAAATCTTGGCAGAAGGACTCACCTCGATCTTGTTGAGAAACCCACTAATTTGCGAGAGGATTAAGTCAATTCCGATTACACCAACGAACGTTTTATTATTGCCATACACTGGATAACTCGATGAGATAGACATCACTTCTGGCTTATCTTCCCATTGATAAATCTCAGTCCAAAGGGGATGACCGGCTTTTTCGGCCTCAGCATACCAGGCTTCTGTTCTCGGATCGTAGGTTTTAGTTTCCTGTAAC
The DNA here is from genome assembly GCA_036703075.1 of Chroococcales cyanobacterium. Lineage (GTDB taxonomy): Bacteria > Cyanobacteriota > Cyanobacteriia > Cyanobacteriales > Coleofasciculaceae > DATNPC01. The sequence goes on along the minus strand of DATNPT010000134.1, from coordinate 22,969 downwards.
TTTGTACGATTGCCACGATTATCCGTTTGGTAAACGTGCAGCTTGCCGCCGGTGGATGAACGAGAGACTTCATTAATCAGTAAATTGCCATTATCCAACCGTTCAACCCCGATGAATTCGCCGTTCTTATTGGCATAGTTGTTATAGCCAATATTAAAGACTTTCATTTGTCTCCAAAAGTATTTCCCCAGCTTCTCAAAGTTTTGTAGGTCTAGCGCTTCCAATTCCACCGCATCTAGGTTAATTTGATTGAGTTGATGAGGAACGCTCAAGTAAGAGTCAAGATGGGTTGAAACGATCGCGCTGGCTTCAGCTTGCAACCGTCCAGCCATATCATTTACTGCCTGCTGACCGTGGCGAATCGAAAGCCATCCGGTGAGTCCTACGGCTGTCACCATTGGTACCACGAAAGACGTTACAACCAGGGTACGAATGCCGATCTGATGCCGACTACCAAACTTCGAGCCTCTGGGGGCGGGCCACTGCACTGAAACCCCATTGAATTGAGCTTCCTGGATTGGAGTAACGACTGTCGGTTCATTTGGGAGAGTTTTCATGGGTATTTACGGGATTTTGGGCATCCAGCGCCTTAGTAAGCAATTGAGTTAGGCGTTAAGGATTTAGCTGGAAGGGACTTGTTGGTATAGCGAAAGGCTCTTAGGCAGAAGGCAGAAGGCAAAAGGCAGAGGGCTTTTATGTTTATTACTAGTACGTGGTCGTTTGGGCTGTTAAAGAAAGTCCTAACCTTGATGGCGACCGCTATAGAAATAGTCAAAGCGCTCGCTTAGGTTTGAGTGAGATCGGTTGCTAGCAGCAGCGCTGACGCTCGTTCCGGCGCTCCTTTCGTAGCTAACGCTGCGCGATCGCTTTCTGGGCGGGCTTCGCTGTCCTGCTCGCAAGCGGATGGTAACTGGAAGAATTGAACGTTCTGAAGTAATTGAGCAGACAGCAAATCGATTTGATCCGATCGCTCTCGCGATAGCTGAGTCAGTTGGGCTGTTTTGTTGGCTAGCTCAGCAATCTCTCGTATCAAAACTGCACTCAATTGAGCTGCGTCAACAATGTCCTGACTGAAGTGAGCGACCGCTTCACCCGCTTGCATCGCCTCACCCGTGACCATCTGAACGCTATCGAAGACTTGATTCGATTGCTCAACGCCTGTGGTAAATTGCCGGACGAGTTCGCCTAACCCCTGCACATCACCATCGACTGCTGATACAGCCGTGTGAATTTGGACGCTCTGTTGTTCGAGGGCTGTCAGTCCTTCACTCGTTTGTTGAGCTAGCTGACTCACTTGATCGGCAATGGAGCCAAATTCACGGGCAACGATCGCAAATTGCTTGGGGTCGCGTTGTTCAGATGCTCTTGCCGCCACAAGGGACGCATTCAGGGATAGGGTTTGCGTGACAAATGCAATCTGGTTTTGGTTTTGCACAAATTGATCGGCTAACCCCACAAATTCTCTCAGCGTTTTCATCCGCTGCACGATTCGGTCAGTCCCTTCCTGCAAAACGGTGATTCCCTGCGTCAATGTATCGATGACATCTTGTCCCTGCATCAATGTACTAAACATGGTTTGTAGGGATTCGTTCGATGCTGTTGCGCGTTGGGCAGAACCTTGGGCAGCATGTTCCACTCGTTCGGTCAACTCCAACACCTGTCCGACGGCTTGAGCTTGTTGTTCGGCATTCGTTGCTACCGTTTGGGCTAGTCCAGCTTGCTGGTTGGCTCGCTGGGACACCTGATGGGCCGCACTCAACACTTGCTCTAAGACATCAGCTAGTCGTTCAATGAACTGGTTTAACGTATCGGCAACCAACCCAGTAATGCGATCGCTAACTTTAGCCTGAGCATTCAAATTACCATCTCCTGCCAGCGAGACAACATCTAGAAGATGTGCCACTTCATCTTGTAGGGTTTTACTTTCCAGCGTGAGGGCAAGCAGGCTGCCAATCGAGTAAACAAACGTCTGCTCCTCCATTTGCCACTGTCGTGGCATTCCCACCTGTTCGCAGCGGATAATCCCTGCCTGATAACCTGCAATTTGAATGGGAATATCCAGCAGCGAGACAATATTAGTCGGTGTCAGATAAGAGTCTGCTAATTCTAGAATTCGAGCATCGGTACGAACGTTATTGACGACGATTGGTTCATTCTGGCTCAGGAGCTGAAAATACCTGGGACAATCCGCTTGATGCTGTGTCATTCCAGTGAAATGCCGATCCAATGTGCGATCGTAGAGGTCGAGGCAGGAAAGCTGCGATTCATCGGAGCTATACAGCCAAATGCTCGCACGATCGATACCTAACGTTTGGGATGTTGCTTTGACAAATAAGTTAGCGGCTTGCTCTAAGTCTCCTTGTACTAGCGATTCATCGCGAGATAATACAGCGAGGATGGTATTCTGCTGCTGCAATCCTTCTGCGTTAGCCTGCAATAGTTTCTGAGATTGTTCTAGTCGCTCCAATACCAAGTTGAATGTGGTGGCTAGATTGGATAGTTCATCGCTACCCGGTAAAACCACTCGTTCAGACAAAATTCCACTAGTACCAATCCGACTAACACCGTTACTGAGGTGACTTAGACGGGACAGAATAGATTTTTCTAAAAACCACGCGATCGCAATAGTAAACACCGAACCCATCAACAGGATTCCGAAAACGAGATATTTCAAACTCGCTTGCCCTCGAGCATACATAGTTCTGGGTTCAGTGACCCGGATGACAAATGCAGGTTTTCCTGAAATATCCTTCAATAAAGCATATCCAGCCACTGAGTTCTTACTCAGAGGCTGAGCAAACGAGGTTTGTCCTTGCTTGAATGCTTTTCGTGCCGCCTCGAAATCAGGAGATAACTGTTGGGCATCAAACTGTACTAGGGTAATATTGGGCAGCTTGGTTAGTTTTTTCAATTGCTGGATAAACGCTCGATCCAGATAGCGCCCCATAATTAGGGTTCCTCGAATAGGGCCTTTTCCTTCGCTGGTGATAATCGGTTGTGAAGTTACCATCATCGGTCCTTCGGGGAGTTGAACGAAGCCTAAATGCTCGCTTTGGGGATCGGGATGGTTCAGTAAAGGGCTTGAGGACGAGAGTTCAGAGAGAAACGTTTGAGAAACGGGAACCTCTTCGTTCTGGTTAAAGTCTACCCCCTGGGAAAAGATAACCCGGCCCGCTCGATTGACATATATTGCTGCGCTGAGCCTTAAATTAGCGAGGTGATCGTTGGCATAATTGCTGTCAATATAGGTTTGATTCCGATCGAGGATAAACTGATAAGAGTCATCCCAGCGAGAGTAATCGCGAGCCTGACGAGAGAGGTTATCTAGATTGGTTGATAAGATATCTAAGACTCGTTGAACATCTTTATTCACCTGTTGGTTTTCTAAAGCAACATAACTCTTGGTAAGCAAAACTCTGGAGATAACATAAAAACTTGTTGATAAGCCAACAAGCCCAACTCCCAGCGTTAATAGAACTTTACTTCTTAATTTCATAAAAAACCTGTAAAATATAATCCGATTCCAACACCTGCTAACGTAGAGATGCGATCGAGAGCGGTTGCCAAATAGATGGCGGAATCCTCTCCGGTTGAAATACTTCTATAGGTAGATCGGATTCGTTAGCTGATAATTGTTGGTGGGAAATACTGCCAAGGACGCGATCGACGATTAGCCCCACACCAGCCAGTGTGCCAACGGATTGGGTTAAATGTATCGCTGCCAACGTTTCTTGAATTTTTGGTCGTTGACTCACCAGGTTGGTCGATTGGAGCGTAACGAGGGGGATAATATTGCCTTGATGGTGAACTACCCCCAGAAGTCTGGAGTCATAGAATGGCAAATTGAGAATTTGCGATCGCTCAATGAGTATAATCTCAGCAACCCAATGAGACGGGAAACCAATTTTTTGAGCGCCTACTTGGGTAAGAATATAGCGGCTCTCAAAGGACGGCAAAGAGAAGGACTTGGTTTCGATATCTAAAGGAATATCCATCAGAATTGATAGCAGTTTTCCGCGTAAGGTACAAAGCATTCGATTGAGAGCCTTGCTTCCCAAAGTGCTCAACCCAACCCCGATGATTCATCAAAGCGCGAAGCGCTATAGCTGGCACAAAGATTTAGAGCCTTTGTAAGGTTTTTTCCAGACGCTCGCGAGTAATGGGTTTAGTCAGATAGTCATTGGCACCAGCTCGTCTAACTCCATAACTAACCTCTACAGGCGTTTTCTTGCTGGAATAAAGAATGACGTGCTGAGCGGCTGTATTTTGATTTAATCGCAATTCTCTTAAGAATTTGTAGCCATCTTTTTCCGGCATGACAATATCCAGAAATATAGATGTGTATTCACCTACTATTAGCTTTTCAATGATACCCGTTGTACTCTCATACGCCTCAACTTGATGTCCCATTTCCTCAAGTAGAGATGTCAGAAAATGCCGATCGACAGCACTATCATCAATAATTATAAACCGCATGTTTTCTCCTCAACGAAGCTATACCTAAACCGCTTACTGTTTTTCATACTTGATACCCTAAATGCGTTTTAACCTGACTTGGTGGATGTAGCAATAGCAGTTCTGACAGTAATATACGAAGTTCTTTTTTGAATCTTGGGACATCATTCGGTGCCAGGGGTTTGCTTAAGAATTGGCAGCCACTCCATTTTGCTCGCCAGTTATTGGTAAGCGTTTGTTCAGCCGTTAACATGATGATGGGAACTGAAGCTAATTGAGGTTGACGACGAATTTGCTTGACTAAATCAAAACCCGTTATACCCGGCATATTGATGTCGAGAAAGAAGATGGCAGGGTTTGAATACGTTAAGGCTTGGAGGACGGCTGTAGGTTCGTGAAACGAACGTACTGAATATCCCCAGCTTGTCACCAACGTTTCAAACTGTTTCAAGATTAAAGGAGAGTCATCAACGACAAAAACTTCAGGAGTAGATGTAACATAAGGTAATTTCAGTTTGACCAAATTCTTACCGATTAAGCTGGCAAAAACCCTAGCAATTTCCAATGAATCTTGGGCTAGAGAAGCGGCAATGTGATTTAAACTTTTACCACTTGACGTTAATGTCTTTAACCACTGTTGCTGCTGGCTCGTTAAATTTGCAGACTCGACAACGTCAGAGTTAAGTACAGGAACACTGTCCATAGACGGAATTGTGCCTTTGAGCTTATGCCACCAAGTCTGTCGTTCTTTGGCTTGAGATAGCAAATCCTTGATGTTAAATCCTAAGGACGAAGTCGGAATATCCAGTTGAGAAAAGGGTAAAAACTGAGCCTGACCTGGGTTATTAAATAGATAGTTATCGAAATCCGATAAGATACTCAATCGCAAGGCTTTCCTCAGTTCCTCTATCGGGATCGCATTTAGCTGTAATTCATGCAGCAGTGCGAGAAGTAATGCTGATTGCTCTTTCCCTTGCTCTTGCATGAATCGTTGCTCCAATGCCAGAGTGAGATGTTTAGCTTCAGCGTTTTGTAAACGAGATATATAACGCTTAAATATCTCTAAGAATGCTTGCCAGCAAATCTGTTGATTTCCAGAAAATACCACTTGTCCTTGAGATAGTCCGAGATACCACGGGTTGAGACTACCTGTTCCACATAAATTAGGGAACTCAAACATCAAATATCCTGTCAGTGGCTCTTGGGATAACTGGCTTAGCTTCTGAGGCAATTCCTGTGCTTGAAACTTGAAGCTATGGGATTTCATGAGTTTCATAGGTAACTTGATTCTGGTGAAAATTTATCGGGAACTATGGACTGTAATTGTTCGTCATCAAGTTTGTAATATAGGTAAATCAAAACACTTGCTTTATAAAGGTTTTGAGCTTCACTGTATTGGGGATAAATCCATTCATTGACTATAGCCTTCCTTGAAGCTTTGATGAACAAAATACTTAGAATTGGAATTCGTTCTAAATTTATAGGTAGATATTACCCACAAATTATAGAAAGGGAAAGTGAAAAAAGCGGGAAGGAAAATCTATTTGTTTATCTTTTAAAAGACAAAAAGATAAATAGACTTGTCTGCCATTTAGATAAATTCTTCACTTTTAGAAAATTGCAATCAACTTGAATAAGGATTACAATCTCTTCCGGCAATTAGCCCAAATTTAGATTTTAGTGGATTCGTACTAAAATCTAAATTCTTTCATACTATCCCTATCTAAGCTTGCCCAGCTTGGAACCAGTTAAGGCACTAGAAACTTCTATAAAACCTTGATTCATGAACGTTCTGCAATCAGTGGGATAGTATATCGGTAGACGTCCCTCGTGTAGCGTTAAGTTCTAATTGCAACCGTCTCGTTCAGAAGCTATTTTTATAGATTGCTGCAACGAAAAAAAGTACCTCTAAAAAAATGCTCAATCTTTAAAGAGCGAAAATATGAAAGTAAGTATTTTCTCTATGAGTTTAGAGTTGAATGATGCGTTAACTTATGTACTTATGACTCTAACATCATTCTCTGGGAGGATGTCAAGGAAAATACGCTGGAATTCGTAAAGTTTGTGTAAATTCCTTCTTTAGTAAGTAAAGCTGACATGAAATATTCTTTTAGTAAGTAAAGTTTGCGTAAATTACTTTGTTTGCAGAGAAAATTTAGAAAACCACGCAAAGGAGCAAAAAGCTGCGTTTTATAGGGTATTCCAATCAGCCACTCTTCTAAAACAATCTTTTCTGAAAATGTCTCTTTACCATTGATCTTTTTTTAAATCAAGGGGTTGTCAACCACAAGTTATTAAGAGTTATAGTAATTGCCATACTCATCTGTTCAACGAAAAGTCAACTTCCTAAAGTTGCATCTGTAGTTTGCATCTACGACAAAAACTTTCACGTCTACTCTATTGAATGCGATGGCATCTACAGAAAATGCAAAAATTCGTAGTACCCAGTGAAAGGACAGAAAAGAGAACGGTGTGTGGAATGCTGATGAACCAGATTTGGTAGGTTGACCTGTCTTCCTAGAGCGCGCATCACAACGGTTTGCTCGATCTAAGCGAGACATCAACTCAAAACTGAAGCTAACGTCATTCACAATTCATCGTTCACCTTTTCTATCATGAATAATTTTTTGCCACGAGAAATTACTCTGCCTGGTAAAGTCTCCAATCAATATCTAGAACGCCAGCAAGCGAGAGAGTCCACTGCTCGAACTTATCCACGGCGTATTCCGATTGCCATTCGCGAAGCTAAAGGAATTTACGTCAAAGATGTCGATGGAAATGTGTACTTCGACTGTTTAGCTGGTGCAGGAACCTTGGCCTTAGGACACAATCATCCAGTGGTTGTTCAAGCCATTCGGACAGCTTTAGATAGCGAGCTTCCTTTAAGTACTCTTGACCTAACGACACCAGTTAAAGACGAATTTGTTGAGGAATTATTTGCAAGTTTGCCGCCAGAATTAGCTCGGAATGCCAAGATTCAGTTTTGTGGACCAACCGGTGCAGATGCAACGGAAGCAGCTGTTAAACTCGTCAAAACCGCAACCGGACGGCGCAGTATGCTGTCCTTCCACGGTGGTTATCATGGCATGACGAATGGCGCTCTAAGTTTAACGGGCAGTCTCGGTGCCAAAGTAGCTGTGGCAAATTTAATGCCGGATGTTCATTTCCTGCCTTATCCCTATCAGTACCGCTGTCCATTTGGTCTGGGAGGTGAGATGGGACATCGTACTAGTAGTTACTATATCGAATCCATGCTCACTGACCCAGAAAGTGGGATTGTCCCCCCAGCCGGAATGATTTTAGAGATTGTGCAGGGAGAAGGAGGCGTGATTCCTGCACCCGATAAGTGGCTGAGGGAGATTCGCCGCATTACCTACGAGCAAGATATTCCCCTAATTGTGGATGAGATTCAGACTGGTTTTGGTCGTACTGGAAAGCTCTTTGCGTTTGAGTATAGTGGTATTATTCCCGATGTGTTGCTGCTCTCAAAAGCAATGGGTGGGAGTTTGCCATTATCCGTCGTGGTGTATCACCAAAAACTTGACCAGTGGCAACCCGGTGCTCACGCTGGCACATTTCGAGGCAATCAATTAGCGATGGCGGCAGGAATTGCCGCTTTACGTTATACCTTAGAACATCGATTAGCCGATCGCGCTGTAGAATTAGGCAATCGCCTCACCGCTCACTTGCGGCAGATTCAATCCGAGGTCAGTTGCATTGGCGATGTCCGAGGCCCAGGATTGATGATCGGTGTAGAAATTGTTAATCCTCATGGTAAAGCAAATGCGCTCGGCATTTACCCCCAGCATCCACTGATGGCTCGTCAAATTCAAGCGGAGTCTATGCGGCGAGGACTCATTCTAGAGTTGGGCGGCCGCTACAGTAGCGTGGTGCGTTTCTTGCCTCCTCTGATTGTGACCGGAGAACAGCTCGATCGCATTTGCGAAATTTTCCAAGCCGCAGTCAAGGCCGCTGAAGCGAAAGTGGCAGGTTCGGATTTGCTGGAGGTGCGCTGATGTTCAATCCAAAATTTCGACGTGCTACAGCGGATATCCATGCAATCTCAAAGCAAAATCGATTTGAACGTTTCTTTCTCGGAAATTCCTTAGAGAGTTTAACCGCTTATTCATCCGCAATCAGCGCTGCGATGGATAGTCTCATAGGATACTTTGCATCGCAAAATCAGCCTTATAGCGGTGTCAGTCCAGATGAATTAGCGGTTGGATTGAGCGAACTTGACATCTATCCAGAAACAGGGGAAAAACTCCCAAAAATACTACTGCATGTCGGTGACGCGATTCTGCAAAACTCTGTTAATGTTTCTCATCCGACGTGTATTGCACACTTACACTGTCCACCACTGATTTCAGCACTGGCAGCAGAAGTGTTAATCAGCGCCACGAATCAGTCGATGGACTCTTGGGATCAAAGTCCAGCCGCCACGCTACTAGAGCAACAGATGGTGGACTGGCTGTGTCGCTTGTTTGGCTACGAAGCAACGGCTGACGGAGTTTTCACTAGTGGTGGCACTCAGTCCAATTTTATGGGGCTGCTGCTGGCCCGCGATGCTTTTGCTCGCGATCGCTTAAACTGGTCGATACAAAAGCGTGGTCTGCCCAAACAAGCCAATCGATTTAGGATTCTTTGTTCTGAGGTCGCTCATTTCACCATTCGTCAAGCGGCTGCACTTTTAGGGTTGGGAGAACAGGCTGTTGTCACTGTCGAGACAGATGCTGATTACCGCTTGTGTCCGGCTGCTTTAGAACGCAAACTTGCAGAACTCAAGCAGCAAGATTTGCTACCGGTCGCGATTGCCGCGACAGCGGGAACCACAGATTTTGGGAGTATTGACCCCTTACCCGAATTAGCAGCCTGTGCCAAATCACATGGACTCTGGTTGCACGTCGATGCCGCTTATGGAGGTGCTTTAATCTTAAGCGATCGCCATCGTCATCAACTCGCAGGGATTGAAGCGGCAGATTCGATTGTCGTCGATTTCCATAAATTGTTTTATCAGCCGATTAGTTGTGGCGCTTTCCTGTTAAAAGACCGCTCTAATTTTGACCTGATTAAACTTCATGCAGAATATCTGAACCCAGAGACTAATGGAGATTTAGGCTTTCTGGATTTAGTCACCAAATCTGTACAAACCACACGCCGCTTTGATGCCCTAAAGCTGTTTATGTCACTGCAAGCCTTGGGACGGCAAGTATTTGCAGACATGATTGACACCACTATCGAGTTAGCGGGTGCTACTGCTAACTCGATCGCAGCCGAACCTGCTCTGGAATTAGCCAATTATCCGGCTATTAATTCACTCGTTTTTCGCTACCGTCCCCAACGAATTCCACCGGAAATGGAGCCAGTAGCTTGGGCTAATCAAATCAATAACCAAATCCGGCTCTCTCTACTGCAACGGGGTGAAGCGGTTATTGCTCAAACCCAAATTGCTAACTGTACTTATCTGAAGCTTACCCTACTCAATCCGCGTACCACGATAACCCATATTCAAACCCTTCTGAACAGCATTCAGCAGTTGGGGAAAGAATTGGAAGAAATTGATTAGCTGTCTCATCTGGGAGTGGAATTGTGACTCTTGCGTCCTTCAAGACTTCGGCAGTTTCGATCTGACCTACGAGATAATGTGGGTTCCAATCTTTAACCAAATGAAAAGAGAAGGCTTACCGCGAAACTGTCCGGACTATTTTTCCCTTCACATGTAGTACTTGACCATAGGTTCGCCCCTAAGATAGAGCGTTCCATCATGACTACAGGAGAGCAAGAAAATTTTAACTGTTTGAGGAATTAATTTATGTATCTACTGATGGTTCTGGCTGCGGCTGTTTCCTTTACAGTGGGTGGGATTTACATGAAGCTTTCACAAGGGCTATCCCATCTGACACCTAGCTTGCTTGTCTATGTCTTTTTTTGTGCAGGAGCTAGCCTGCAAACCCTAGCTATGCGTAAGTCTGAATTAGGAGTCACTTATATTTTCATACTGGGTCTGGAGGCGGTTTTAGCGTTATTGTTTGGTGTTTTCTTTTTTAAAGAAACTTATTCTTTCTTGAAGCTCTTAGGGGTAAGTTTAATTGTGGCTGGAATTATATTTTTGCGAACCAGTAATAGTTAGTGTCCCTTGTGCCAGTAAGTAGGTCTGCATTAATACTTGTCGTTGAGGCAAGGCAGAGGGCAGAGGGCAAATGGCAAATGGCTTCAAGGGGTAAGCGGTTGATTTAAGAATTGACAAATGATCGGTGCTCGCCAGTTATTGGTAAGCGTTTGTTCAGCCGTTAACATGATGATGGGAACTGAAGCGAATTGAGGTTGACGACGAATTTGCTTGGCTAAATCAAAACCTGTTATATCCGACCTGTCGATATCGAGGAAGAAGACAGTACTACCTGATGATGGACAAGTTTTGTATTTGGTAGTCCCTCACCCCATCTACCCCTCACTCCCGCACCCACCATGATTGACCAAGTTGCTGATGCCTTTGAGCGCAAAGATTATCGCACGGCTGCCCGTCTACTCAAGCAACTCGTGAAGCAGGAACCGAAGAATCCTTGGGTTCGGCTTTATGTCGGACGCTTGCATGAAGCAACGGGCAAGTTGGAATCGGCTGAAGCCGTCTACCGACAGTTACTACAAAACGTGACGCATCCTAAGGTAATGGCTCAAGCGCGTCAGGGCCTCGGCCGCTTAGAAGCTATGGCTCAAGAGAAACGTCGAGAAGCTCTGGCTGAAGCTACTGCTGACCCAAACAATGCAGAATTGGGCGTGTTGGTACTAGAGCCTATCAGTCCTGAAGCGAGGCAGGCAACAGCACAACGATTTGCCCGTATCCTGCAAATCGATCCTTACACCGCAAAATTACAGCTGCCAACGCGAGGCTGGCGTCTGTATCGTACCGGCCCTGTAGGAGAACTGAAATTTTATGTTTCCTCCTTGCGGCAAGCAGACATTCCTTGCTTTTCGGCATCTTTAGCCGATATTCATCAAATTAATGTCTTTAACATTAATTACTTTTCCGAGAGTAGTAACACCCCTCAAGTGACAGTAGTTTGCCAAAATGCCGAGGGGCAGTTGGGAACGCTCACGTTTAATTGGTCAGAAGTGACTCAACGAGTGGAGGGACTCTTACCCCTGTTTGATGAAGTCGTGGATTTGGACGCACGCCGCAAGTTACAGCGCAAAACTCAAACCCTAGACTACGTCCAATTTTGCGATCTGCATTTATTTGAGAGAAACACTATCCTTCGATTATGCGATCGCAATTATCAATTTCAACAGGGAATTGCTTTTGCCCCAGCATCTCTTCAAGACCAGTATGGTGAGCTGACAGCGCCTACCTTACACCAAGGAACCACCCGAAGCAACTGGAACAACCTGCTCGATTTCCTGAATCGTCAATTACCTCAGCGGCGCGTTTGGTCTGATTTCACGACTTTCGCAGAAACAGCACTAGATTTTAAAGAAATGCTGGGTCACCTACCGTCTCACATCGACTTGTTTCGTCGAGAAGAGACACTTTGGGACCCAGCATTTGAGTTATATAGCGGACTAGTTTTTTTGAGAAATCACCCGAAGGGTAATTCAGCGGTTTAACCACTAGCTAGGTGTCTTAACCTGACGTGCCATATCGCGGAACATATCTAGGCTCGGGCCAGGACGACGGCGACTGCTAGTAGCCGTTGGAGTCAGGTACTTGGGAGCAAAAGTCTGTTCAGCTTGGGAATCAACTTTGCCATTGCTAGCTACTAAGTTAGCTGGCGCTGGTGGGTTGGGCTGAGCTGCAACGGTTACTTTGTCATTATCACCCGTTGGGACTTCCTTGGTCGGCTGCGAAGAGGAAGAGGAGTTAGCTGTTGCTACTGCTGCTTTAGCCGGTTCCGGTTTTTTAGCTTCTGTCGCTTCAGCTTTTGCTGGTGCAGCAGAAGCTAATGCTGCCTTAACGGGTTCTGGCTTCTTCGCCTCATTCACTGGCTTGGGGGTGTCGGCTTCGTCTAGCTGGAGGTAATATCCCTTCGTTTTTTGGGGTTTGGGGGCGGCTGACGTATCCCCTTGCGATTTTTTACCACCAAACAGCCCACCGAAGAAAGCAGCGATGCCGCTGAACAAGTTTTTGATAAAACCAAACATTTACAAATACTCCCACGCTTTTAGATACATTTATGTGAATTGCCAAAGTATGGAGAAACGCTATTCCAACTTTGATACAAAACTATTATTACGACTGCCGATCTTCAGCGATCCTTGATTTCATTTCACAGAAATTGCAGCCCGATTGAATTATGAATTTTTACGGCTCAATAGTGCAAGATTCGTCTTGTCTTATTTACATAACTTTACATTTTAGGGTAAATAAGTAAATTTGCTTACTTTTTATTTAATTGATAGCTCCCTGTATTTTACCAATATTTACAATCATCTCATGTTTTTTTAACTAATTCAGTTGAAGGTGTCTGAATGAATTATGCAAGCGACTATGGCGCGATTCGCGATCGCAATCCCGTGTTACTGATTCACGGCATTAGCGACACGATCGCAGTTTTCAGTAAGATGACTCCCTATCTCAAAAGATTGGGTTGGTCAGTCCATAGCTTCAACCTGATACCCAACAACGGTGAATGCCGTCTCGATCTTTTGGCCAAGCAAGTGGCAGACTTTGTCGAAAAGACATTTGACCCCGAACAACCCATTGATGTCGTTGGTTTCAGCATGGGGGGAATAGTGTCTCGCTACTATATCCAACGGTTGGGAGGCATCGAACGGGTACAGCGCTACGTCAATATATCAGCTCCCAACCATGGCACCTTAACCGGGTTCCTCTCTTGGCGTCCTGGCTGCGTTCAGATGCGTCCCGACAGCGAGTTTTTACAGGATCTGAATCGGGATGCAGCAATGCTGGGACGCCTGAACTTTACTGTAATGTGGACGCCCCACGATTTGATGATTGTCCCAGCGCAGAGTTCCCAGATGCCAGTAGGGAAAGAAATTGTCATACCTGTTCGTCTTCATGCTTGGATGTTGACAGACGATCGCTGTCTCAAAGCCATAGCCGAAGCGCTCTCAGAGCCGATTGTAATGCCTAACCGTTAGCCACTGCATTCTTGGACATCTTCGGCTCATCCAATCGCATTCAAACTGTATTCTATTTAACAGACTGCTTTAACAGAAGCTGCATCTTCAGTACGAGGAGCAGACAGGGCAGCAGAGGTAAGTTGAAGGAATGACTGTTCATACAGTGACTAGTTAACTGTTCACTGTTGAATACAGCATCAGACCTTTAGGAGAATAACAATGACTACTGTAGAAGAAGATAGAGGGGTAAGCGATCGCAAACGTGCGTTTGGAGTATTTTCCAGTCGTCAAGAAGCCGAGCAAGCACTCAACGAATTGAAAGCCTCAGGCTTTCCCATGGACAACGTCTCCATTATTGCTAGGGATGCAGACCAAGACGAACAACTTGGCGGCGCTCAAGTCAGCGAGCGGATTGGCAATAAGGATGTAAGCTCTGGCACAGGGGTGGTTGGAGAGATTGCTACAGATAGTGCCTTGGGTGCCGTGTTAGTTGGTCTTGGCAGTCTAGCCATTCCCGGCATAGGGCCAGTGATAGCAGCAGGTAGTGTCGGCGCGGCACTAATCGCTACCGTGGCGAGTACTGGTATTGAAGCCGCCGCTACGACTGGTCTAGTTAGAGTAATTACCGATCTAGGCGTTTCTGAAGAACAAGCGAGAATTTATAGCGATCGCCTTCATCAAGGTAATTATTTAGCGATCGTAGATGGTACAGAAGACGAAGTTCGTCGTGCTGAGGGGGTTTTGAGCGATCGAGGTATTAAAGATTGGAGCGTTTACGATTCCTCCAACCTTTAATACTGTCTCAGCGCTCGTCAATTAGAACAGGTTAACGAACACTACCGGGAGAGCGGGTTTCTCCCTTTCCACCGACCGTGGCTCAAAGTTGTTGGATGGGAATCTCAATCCAAAACTCAGTGCCTTGCCCTAGCGTGGAGGTACAAGTTAGAACGCCCTGGTGGTGTTCTACCACAATTTGGTAGCTAATTGACAACCCTAAGCCGGTACCTTGCCCCACAGGTTTGGTGGTGAAGAAGGGATCGAATAATTTTGCCCTGACTGACTCGCTGATTCCTGGACCGTTATCCGAAATCTGAATCACAACGCTTTGGGCGCATTCAGTTTTCTGGGGGTGGTGTGCTGGAAGCAGAGACAGCGATTTGCCAGTGGAGTCAGAGCGGTTTAAGACGCTAGTGCGGATGGTAATGGCGGGTGCTGAGTGAGCAATCATCGGTGAAAGATGGTCTTGAGCTGCAAGTCCGGACTGCTCAAAGGCATCGATCGCATTACTCAGGATATTCAGAAAGACTTGATTGAGTTCTCCTGGATAGCACTTGATGACCGGTAGATTGCCATACTTTTTGTACACTTTAATCTCAGGATTTGAACCCGGACGCTTCAGTCGATGCTGCAATATCAATAGAGTGCTGTCTATCCCTTCATGCAAGTCCACTTGCTTCATAGCTGCTTCATCCGATCTGGAGAAGTTCCGCAAGCTCAGCACAATTGAGCGGATGCGATCGGTTCCACGGTGCATGGACGAGAGCAGTTTGGGCAAATCTTTAGCGATAAAGCCAACATCGATCAGCTCGGCTTGCTCGCAGATGGTAGGAACTGGAGTAGGATACTGCTCCTGGTACAGGCGCAACAGGTTGAGTAGGTCGTAGAAATAGGCGCTGGCGTAAGTTAGGTTGTTGTGAATGAAGTTAATCGGGTTGTTAATCTCATGGGCGACACCCGCAACCAATTGTCCCAAGCTTGACATTTTTTCGCTTTGTACCAGTTGCGCTTGGGTCGCTTGCAGTTGTTTGAGAGTCAGTTCTAGTTGTTTGGTCTGTGCTTGGGCTTCAGCGGCCGCTTGGCGGGCTTGGGCGTAGAGTTCTGCCTGATCGAGGGCGATCGCTAATTGAGCGATCGCGGCTTGCAGCAGTTCCATCTCGCTCTTATCCCAAGGGCGCACTTCCGTACAATGGCCGCAGCTAATCACCCCCATTTCCCCAGCACGGGTGCCAATGGGGATTGACAACAGCGACCTGTAGCCCATATCCAGCAAAAATTGCCGCAGATCGGAATCGATTAATGTATCAACGTTATCGACATGGACGATTTCTCGGTTTAACAACCGCTTTGCAAACAGCTTCACTTGGGCAAGCTTGTAGGTTCCCAAATGACTGGGTAGATTAGGATTTCTAGCTTCCTGGACGATCTCCCAACAGGGTTCGCTCTCGTGCTGCCGATACCACAGGAAGTGACAGCGATCGATTTGCAACAGGCTGCGAATGGAATGGACGGCTGTTTCGAGAATGGTATCGAGTTCTAAGGAGTGCCGAATTTGATTGGCTAGCTCAAACAGCAGCGATTCGCGACGGCTGAGCAGTTCGGAACGCGCCCAATAGCGATCGATTGCAACTGCTATCGCATTGGCAACCCAACTGAGGGTATCGCGGGCTTGTTCGGTTAGGGTTTGATTGCCCAATACTGCAATCACGCCCATCAGTCGGTCTTCCACAATCAGAGGATAACCCGAAAAGTAGTGAGGGATTGAGGCGTGTACGGTAGGCACTTGAGCAGAGAGAAGCGGCAACACTTGGGAAGACGCAGGTAAGGAGAGACGAGGTGATGCATTCAGGTGATGCGTCGCAGTGCTAACAGGACGAACGCTGCCAATCAATGTATCGGCTTCTGTTGAGGCGTCTGTGTGTTCCTGTGTCTTTGTCTCTCCTGCCCCATATCGTTCTCCAGTTCCTTCCACCATTAACAAGGGTTGACGGGTTTGAGCCACAATGTCTATCAGCTCGGTTGGTCGCAGGAACCACTGGCCGGATGTCGCTTGTTGTTCTAGCTCTTGAGTGACAGGATTGAATGTCCATACGGCTGCGCTGATGGCATGCAGCTGTTGCACCATTGCCTCCGTACAATGTTGCAGAATTGACAATAAGCTGCCACCACTGGCCAGGGCAATGCCAACTTTTGCCGCTAGTGTAGAAAGGTGCGATCGCTCCAAGAGAGAAGCTTCGGCTTCTTTGCGCTCGGTGATGTCGTTAAAATAAATCGACAATCCGCCTTCGTAGGGATAGGCTCGCACGATAAACCAGCTATTGAGAGGTAAGTAAAATACCTCAAACTTCACGCTGATTTGCTCGGCAATCGCTCGACGATACTGCTTTTCACACTGAGTAACCAGGGCATTGGGAAACTCATCCCAAATACATTTCCCCTGCAACTCTTCTACTGGACGTGTAAAGAAGATCTGTTGAGCTTTGGAGTTGATATACGTGAATCGCCATTCCGGATCGACAGCCAAAAATGCTTCTGTGATGCTCTCAAAGATATTCACCCGATCGCGATTTGCCTGTTGCACGGCTTCAATGGCCTGTTGGCGATCGGTACAATTGCGAGAAACGGCGACAATTTCTGCCACAGTCCCTGTATCGGCTTGGCGAATCGCGTGACTGGTGGTTTCAAACCAGATGTATTCCCCATCTTGGCGGCGGATGCGGTAGCTAACCGTATTCACCTGTGGCTGGTTGAGAATGTCACAGTGAGAGTTGCGAATCTGAACCACGTCTTCGGGATGGAACAGAGCGTAAGCAGAACGCCCAATCAGTTCTTCTGGCTCGTAGCCTAACAGAGTGCGACAAGCAGGTGAGGCATCTATGTAGATACCGTCTGGTGTATGTCTAGAAATTAGATCGGTGGAGTTTTCCGCCAGAAATCGGTAACGGGTTTCACTGGCACTGAGCGTTTTAGAGGCCTGTTCCCGTTGATGTATTTCTAGCGCGAGAGCGACTAAATTGGCGATCGCATGGGCAAAGGTTTCATCTTGAGTCGTCCACGGGTGTAGAGTGGGTGCAATTTGCTCGTAGCAGACGAAACCAGCGATTTGCTCGTTGAGCTTAATCGGTATATCTCGGCGGTTGGGGGAGGACGCACGCGCTGCTGTGGCGCGGTGACGAGGTGAGGAAAGCATTTCCAGTGTCTTCGTATCCCCGTGACTTGCCTTCTGCTCGCGTTCTCCCTTGATGCTTCGGGAGTCGTTGTGTGTAGATTGTTCGTGTACGTCCAAGCATTCAAGCTGGGAGCGAGCGTCGTTGTATAACCATACGCTGACTCGCTCTACATCTAGAGCATCAGCAACCAATGCGATCGCATCCTGCACGAACGCCTTCAACTCCCCACCATACAGCTTTTGGGGTTGGGCAAGAGCGAGCAGCACCTGATTTTGTTTTTGCAAGCGTTGAATGCTTTCGGTTTCGGGTTCTTCGTCTGGTTCGCCCGGTTCCGGAACTGGCTTGCCCTTTACGTTAGGATTAGCTTCCCCAACTCGCTCGGAACAATCTGTATCAGCCGTTAGATTACTCCACAGCACGCTAACAGCCATTAGCAGCACCACTAGGGTTAAACCCATGAGTCCAAGGGTGTCTTCTGGCAAAGAAATCACTTGCACATACCCGATAAAACTTCCGATAACTACACCTCCTCCCAGTAAGCCGAAGAAAATCGTGAGATATCTCTGTTGGCTGGTGTTGAGCGCTAGAGGTTGCTCAAACGTCGAATCAGCCACGAGGATATTACCAGAGCTTCTTGGCATTAAGTTCGCTCGACTCAAGCTAAAGTTGCGGGCAGGTTGTAAGGCAGCAAGGTGCAGCTCGTCGTCGGTGTTATTATTTCGCATACGTGATTTCTATCCCAGGTTATTAGGAGCTGTAGACCTCGATCGATTGGTACTCAGGCGCGGTTCGATGACCCTGGATGCCGCTTGGTTTGAGCTTTGTCTGTTGACTCACTCGTTGCTGCCTCAAGTCGGATGGACAGCAAACTCAACGGGAAGGCAGGAAAGTAGATATCCTCTGGTTATTTCTGGATGAAAAATAGATTTAAAACATCTACCGAAAGAAAGATTTGATATTTTGCGATCGCTAAAAATCCGGTGAGGGACTACTAGCCTACTGTATGATGCGCCCTTGAGTTAATCATTTCGGGAGAGAAAAAAAGAGAAGTTAGTTTCTTAACAGTCTCTTACAATTACCTTGACCTTTTACTTTCGCCTGTTATGGATGAGACGGCTATGCACCCTGAGTATGGTTTGGGAAACCTGACTGATACTAGAGAGTAACGAATCGGTTGCCGCTGTCTGAAACAACCGTGTCGGACATAAACATCAAGCGCCTGATGAAAGTAGCTCCCCTGAAGACTCGCCCCAACTCTGTTAGCCGTCCTCAAATAGGATAAATGCCTATCGCCCATTCAAGAAGATACACAGGATACTGTTTTTAGCTGACAGTTGGGCTCTACCAATACCATAAAGGGTAGTGGCTAGGTACATATCCGTAAACTTACTGATTTTTATCATACGTTGTATTACACCTGGAGGTAAAGCCTGGAACGGCTTCTAGCGCTACACCCACAAATCTTCCTAAAGATAGATGAGCGAAAATCGTGATGAAAGTATTGCCGATGAGCTTCTTTCCGATCTAAGGCAAGAGAGGAAGTTAGTCGATTTAATTATTAGAGGATGTATCGAACTGCGGTGGGCGATTGCCCAAGAGGAGAAGGACATTGCCGAAGCGATGATTTACAATGCCTTCGAGACATATGCGATCGATCGAGGCATGTCAGTCGAAGCGGCAGAGAGCTTCTGCGAGCAACATTTAGAAGAATTGATTCAATCCCTTCTAGCGATACTGTAGCTCAGGCATGAATTCCTCCCACGACTAGAGGCGTCGAGTACAGGCACTTCCTCCAGAGCAACTCTTCAGAGCTAAAGCGGCTGGTTGAGGTTAGACCTCTGACTTCCTGACGACGTTTAAACAGATCGCCTATCGTTAAAAGTGGAATATCTAAGCGGTTTAAGCTTAGTCAAAATAAGGGTAGAGACATTACCAAATGGTTGTTTCCCAGATCGCCCTCTCTCAAGAAGGTCTGACTTGTTCGCGGTTTGCCCTCGGTGTGTGGCGGATGGCAGAATGGGGTATGAGTTCCACAGAGATTCTGGATTTCATTGAGACTTGCTTAGAGCTAGGCATCACTACCTTCGATCACGCAGACATCTATGGCGATTACACCTGCGAACAGCTATTTGGAGATGCCTTAGCAAAACAGCCCTCCCTACGCAACCAGATGCAGCTTGTGACTAAGTGCGGCATTAAGCTGGTTTCTAAGAATCGTCCTACTCATACCATCAAGCATTACGATACTCGTGCTGTTCATATCCTAGCCTCAGTTGAGAATTCACTAAAGAATTTACGAACGGATTATATCGATTTGCTGCTGATTCATCGCCCAGATCCACTGATGGATTCTGATGAGGTTGCAACTGCATTTAGCCAACTGCGGCAGTCAGGAAAAGTTTTGCACTTTGGGGTTTCAAACTTTATGCCGCGCCAGTTCAATTTATTGGCGTCACGGCTTGATTTTCCCTTGGTCACAAATCAGATTGAAATGTCAGTTCAGCACCTTGCTGCTTTTGAAGATGGCACATTAGAGCAATGTCAAGAGCTGAGAATTTCACCAATGGCATGGTCTCCTTTGGGAGGAGGACGCCTATTTCAGGGAATGGACGAGCGGTCAGTTCGGCTGCGGGAAGCTTTGACCTCTGTAGGGAATGAGCTTGGTGGAACTACCCTCGATCGAGTTGCGTTGGCTTGGTTGCTCACTCATCCGGCAAAGATTATGCCTGTAATTGGAACTGGAAAAATAGACAGAATTAACAGTGCGATCGCATCAGAAGCATTTCAACTCTCTGTCGAACAGTGGTTTGCCATCTGGACTGCCTCAACGGGTGAAGAAGTCCCTTAAACGATACTGGTCGCACTGAAAGGATAAAAATATGGTCAATTTAGAAGTTGAAGACCGAAAACAATTAATAACTCTCTTAAAAGAGCTACCAGAACTAGCTACAGAGCGATCGCGCCAGCAAATTTTGGAGTTGGCAGGGCTGAAACCGTTGATACCAATGATCGATATTTCGGGCGTTCGATTTGTGGCAGTTAGTGAGATCGTTAGCTATCTATCTAGTTACGGGCGTTTAACCTATGACCATGAGGCACTAGGGTTGTTCTTGAATACCCTGAAAAGCTTCGTAGGGGTTCAGCAGAAACCATTTTTGGATATGCTGCTAACAAAGTATGACATGATGACTCCAATCTCTGCATTACCTGCTGTTGATCAGTGGCGAGGAAGAGAAACCCCAGCAGATGTATTAGAGAAAATTATTGGTGAAAATACACTTCGCCCGATCTCATTTTTACAGCAGGGACTTCAAGTAGCACGGTCAGTTGGTTATATCAGGATACCAATAAGCCAAGGACGCTTCCGAGCAGGTACAGGATTTCTTGTCGCTGAGGATTTGTTGTTAACCAACAATCATGTTCTACCCAGTTCCGATTTACTATCTAATACAACTTTTCGTTTTAATTACGAAGAGAATTTTCTAGGAGAACCACAATCAATTGATGAGTATCGCGCTAAACCTAATGGAATTTTTCATACCAGCCAGTCCTTGGATTACACTTTGGTTCAGCTAGATGGGGAACCAGGAAAAGAATGGGGTTGCTTACCATTGCTACCTCAAGCAATTACTAATGGTAGCCGAGTCAATATTATCCAACACCCTTGGGGGCAACCTAAGCAGATTTCGCTCCAGAACAATTTTGTTCAATACGTGGGCGGCAATGTAGTACAGTATATAACCTCTACATTAGAGGGTTCTTCAGGTTCTCCAGTCTTTAATGACGCTTGGGAGGTTGTTGCCTTGCACCATGCTGGAGGTTATATTCCTGAACCAACAACTCAGCAGCATTACTTTAGAAACGAGGGCATACTGGTAGAGAGTATCTTAACTGACTTACCCTCACAGCTTGTAGACCTGCTTAGGGCAGCAGAATCGACAACCTAGTTTCAGAGGGGCTTTACAAGCATCTAAAGTCCAATGACTATGAGTATCAAATCTCAGTTGGTGCGGTTGCTAGCCCATTTGCCAAAGACTCAAACTATTTCAGAGCGTAGAGCACTCCTGATGATCATAGGATTTGATCATCTAGGTGCCAAGATAGATTCTTTTGAAAAAAGCAATTTAGTCTTTTTTTCCGAATTAGTTGAACTCATCTTCTCTGAAGGGCAAGCTCAAGTATTGCAATTTATTAGTGAGGTTGTCGATAGTGAGTTTATCGGCTTGGACGCTAGACAGGAACTGAACGATCTTATTACAAAAATTGCAGTTTTAGATCCTCAGCAATGGAATAGCGAATTTATTAAGCGAGATAGTACCCGAGTTCCTGTTAAACTTTTTAACTTAAATCTTAGTCAAGTTACAGAAACAGTTCATCTCAATTTGTTAGAATTGTTTTTCCCTGAAAAACTATACATCTCAGATTTAGTTATCGATCGAGAGAACGTCATTAATAATTCTCAAGATGATGACTTAAAGCTTAAGAAAAATGCCACAACACGAGATGTTGCACGTGCCGCATTAAAACAAGCAGGAGTAGGTTTTGGAGTGGATTGGATCTGTCATGGAGGGAAAATTATTACTTTCCATGATTTAACAGACGATACCTTACCCCTTTCAAAAATCATTGATGATGAAACAACAACATCGCTTAACTCTCAAGAGTTCTATAAAATTGATGACAATTCTGAAAATATCTTCAAATCATTATTAGGACGATGCTTGCAGCAGAAGTTATACCATCAGCAAGTTTATTGGCAGCACAAAGAGAAGCTCTTCATTTTTGGAGAAGTTGAGGGTTCTGCTATCCGAAAAGAGGAATGGTATGGCAAGAAGAAAGACGAACGCACTGTTTACGAACGAGTAATGAAGAATAATAAGCCCAATGAAATATTGCACTGCAAGCACTTTGCTTTTCGCACGCAGTATCGACGATTGGGGCAGGGCTGGTATCTTACCATTGTGCCAGACTGGTTTTTCAGTTTCGACGGATACAAACGTTCATTCTATGCCAAGGATAACCTCGATTGGCTGAAGCGGCATGAGAATGACAAGAGCGTTTATAATCATCTCCGTTTCATTTCGGCTTTCTTAAAAACAGAGAAGCCTTCAGATCTATTTGTCAAAAGATATCATTACTCCTTCTTATCGTTTGGTGAACTTATCACCTTTGACAATGCTCCACCGCTTAATGATGATGGTTGGAATCCTAAAACGCCCAAGAATAGCAGTGCTAATACTGATGATTTGGAACAAATGGAGTTACCACTAGAGTTATGAAGTTGCACTACATCAAATAACCTTTTCTAGAATTTGGTCGAGGAACTCATATTTGTCCAAGAACAGGCATCACGGAGTATGACGTTTATGATACAAAGCTCAGAATTAGGCGTGAAAGGGTTTTCCTCGGTGCCGTGGGAACCAGTGATATGCTATCCAAATTGTACTCTTGGTTAGAGAAGTGTTCGCAACCTATTCCTCCTCAAA
>DATNPT010000118.1:0-16117 GCA_036703075.1 Chroococcales cyanobacterium | reverse complement strand
AATTTACTCACTACACCCATGAACCTAATAATCTAAATAGTTTGAGCAGTGACAAAATATGGTCATTGTATGAAGACCAATTCGGTTTGCTTTGGATTGGTACTGGGGGAGGCGGACTCAACAAATTCGATCGAGAAACTGGAAAATTTACTCACTACACACACAATTCTAATAATCCCAATAGCTTAAGTGATGATAATGTTTGGTCAATCTATGAAGACCAGTCAGGCACGCTCTGGGTTGGTACCTTCAATGGAGGATTCAATAAGTTTGCTCGGAAAACTGAAAAATTTACACATTACACATATGATCCTAGTAATCCCAATAGCTTAAGTGATAATAATGTTTTCTCAATCTATGAAGACCAGTCAAGCGCGCTCTGGATTGGGACTATAAACGGCGGACTAAACAAATTTGAGCGCAAAACTGAAGAGTTTACACAATACAAGCACAACTCCAATAATCCCAATACCTTAAGTTATGATCGAGTTTTGTCAATGCTTGAATACCCAGCAGGGACACTCTGGATTGGCACTTATGGCGGTGGGCTTGATAAGTTTGATATCGCTACTGAAACTTTTACTCATTACACTGAAAAAGACGGTCTTCCTAATAATTCTGTTGTTGGTATCCTAGCTGACGATGAAGGTAATCTTTGGTTAAGTAGTGGCAAAGGTCTATCAAAGTTTAATCCTAAGACTGAAAAATTCAGAAATTATGATGTGAGCGATGGGCTTCAGGGAAATGAGTTCGATGGCGTGAAAGCCTATTTTAAAAGTAAGACAGGAGAGATGTTTTTTGGGGGATTAAACGGCTTTAACGCCTTTTACCCAGAACAGGTAAAAGACAATCCTCACATTCCTCCGATTGTTATAACAGATTTAAAGATTTTTGATAAAAGCGTAAAACTAGATACAGCGATATCTGAAGCTAAAGAAACTAAATTATCCTATAAAGATAACTTCTTTGGATTTGAATTTGCTGCCCTTGACTATACAAATCCTCAGAAAAATCAATATGCTTATAAATTAGAAGGATTTGACAAAGATTGGATTTACTCAGGTAGTAGACGCTACGCCACTTATACCAACCTAGATGGTGGAACCTACACGTTTAGAGTTAAAGGTTCAAATAATGACGGTGTTTGGAATGAAGAAGGCACGTCTCTAAAAATCATTATTACTCCTCCACTTTGGAAAACGTGGTGGGCTTACACTCTTTATGTCGTAGCGTTGGTGAGTGCTGTTATTGGATACATACAGTGGAAAACTAGAGCGCAAGCAAGAGAGAATGCTTTCCTACGTGAAAATGAAAGAAAACTTCATCAATTTCTCGAAGCCATTCCGCTAGGCATAAATGTAATTGATACAGCCGGTAAACTTGTCTATACCAATAAAACCGCATTGAAGCTATATGGCAGAGAATCTTCATCAGATGCATCAATAAATAGCTGTTCTGAGATTGCTACTCAACTCTATATCACTGGAACAGAACGGCAATATCCTCTAGAAGATTTACCGCTTATTCGAGCATTGAAAGGGGAAAAGACTAGCGTTGATGACTTAGAAATTGACCGATCGCATCAAAGGATTCCTGTAGAAGCGTTGGGAACTCCAATTTATGATGAGTATGGCACTATTGTTTATGCTATAGTTGCTTTTCAAGATATCACAGCTCGCAAACAGGCAGAAGCTGAACGACGACAGTTTATCGCGGCACTGCAACAAACGAAAGATCGCTTACAGGCTGTTTTGGATACTGTACCTGGATGCGTTGCCTGGATTAGCTCCGATGGGCGTTATCTTGGCGTTAATCAATATTTAGTAGATACCCTCAAACTCTCGCCTAATGAGTTCGTCGGTAAAAAAGTCGGCTTTGCTGTTAAAGATTTTCAGTTAACCGAGTTTATCGGTCAGTTTTTAGCCAGCTCAGAGCGAACTGCTTCTCAAGTCATAGAGCTACCGTTCAACAATACTACTCGAAACTACCTTATTACGATTCAAAAATATCGGAAAAATACTGCGGCTGTCTGGGTAGGACTTGATATTACAGAGCGAGTACAAGCTGAAGATGCTCTACGTGGCTCGTTGCGGGAAAAAGAAGTTCTGCTCCAGGAAGTTCACCATCGGGTCAAAAATAACTTACAGATTGTTTCTAGTCTACTAGACCTCCAATCTCAAAATCTGACCGATGTTACAACACAGAAAATTTTTCAGGACTGTTACAATCGCATCCGCTCGATGGCACTGATTCATGAAAAATTATATGAATCAACTTCTTTGTCAAAAATTAACTTTGCTGAATATGTAGAGGCGCTAGTTAGCTATCTCGCCCTGTCCTATGGCATTAGCGATCGCTATGTTAATCTGCAACTCAAAGTCGAGCCAATTTATCTAAATATTGATACAGCAATTCCTTGCGGTTTAATTATTAACGAACTCGTTTCTAATGCTTTAAAGTATGCTTTTCCTGAAGATAAACCTGGTTCACTAAAAGTAGAGTTATACTCTACCGAGCGGCAATGCTTTACTCTTGTCATTAAGGATAATGGAGTAGGAATATCTAAAGACGTTAATACCCAGGAAACAAGTACATTAGGTCTACAGTTAGTCGAAATTTTAACGCATCAACTAGATGGAGCTATTGAATTAAACGTAAGTGAGGGAACTGAGTTTAAGATACAGTTTCATGAAGTCAGAAGTTGAGAACAGGAGGTACTAAGGCATTGTCGCTCTCAAAGAAAGCCGATTGATGCGATCGCATCTCGCTTCACATCTTTCTCGTGCAGATACAATCGTCTCGATCTCATTCTCCTTTTTATTTGCCGATAGAGCGATCCCAGTAGGCTTTATAGTGAAATTGCAACGGATTAGCAAACTACAGTGAAAGCAATTACACTTTTAGGATCTACCGGATCGATTGGGACACAGACCTTAGATATCGTCGCTCAGTACCCCGACCAATTCCGAATTGTGGGATTGGCGGCTGGACGCAATGTTGAGCTGTTCGCCTCTCAAATTCGACAATTTCGACCTGCGATTGCAGCCATTTGTATCGAAGAGAAATTGCCAGAACTCAAAGCGGCAATTGCCGACCTCGACCCCCAACCCATTCTCCTTGCAGGTGAAGAGGGTGTTGCTGAAGTCGCCCGTTACGGCGATGCTGAAACGGTCGTCACCGGCATTGTTGGCTGTGCAGGTTTATTACCTACTATTGCTGCCATTGAAGCGGGTAAAGACATTGCTTTGGCAAATAAGGAAACCCTAATTGCGGGAGGCCCCGTAGTACTGCCATTAGTCGAGAAACATGGCATCAAACTGCTACCTGCTGACTCAGAACACTCTGCCATCTTTCAGTGCCTGCAAGGAGTCCCAGCGGGTGGTTTGCGGCGAATTATCCTGACTGCGTCTGGCGGTGCGTTCCGGGATTGGCCGGTGGAGAAGTTGCCAGAAGTCACCGTTGCCGACGCCCTCAAGCATCCCAACTGGTCAATGGGTCGCAAAATCACCGTAGATTCTGCCACCTTGATGAATAAGGGATTAGAAGTGATTGAAGCTCACTTCCTCTTCGGCATGGACTACGACCATATTGACATTGTCATCCATCCACAGAGCATTATTCACTCCTTGATTGAGCTGCAAGATACCTCAGTTTTAGCCCAATTAGGTTGGCCGGATATGCGCTTACCTTTACTCTATGCCTTATCCTGGCCCGATCGCATTTATACCGATTGGGAACGGTTAGATTTGGTGAAAGCAGGAAGTCTCACCTTTAGGGAACCCGACCATCAGAAGTATCCTTGCATGCAGTTAGCCTATACCGCTGGTCGTGCAGGAGGGTCGATGCCAGCCGTATTAAATGCCGCCAACGAACAGGCCGTGGCGCTCTTTTTAGATGAAAAAATTGGCTATTTAGATATAGCACGGTGTATCGAACAAGTTTGCGATCGCCATCAAACCGATAATTGTTCAAATCCTTCTTTAGATGACATTTTAAACGCCGACAAATGGGCAAGACAGGAAGTGTTGAAAGCAAGCGAGCAGATTGACAAAGGCGATCGCTTAATTTCTCTTAAATAAACACAACCAAATTCTCAGTTGCAGTACGTTTGGCATTGTAGGGGTACGACGGCTTTAGTCCACTGTTGTCAGTTGCCACTGGAAGTCTGTCCTTGAGCTTTCACTTTTCTCTACTTTTCCTGCCATCCCTTTGCTTTCACCAGTCTCCTTGAATATACAAGGGGCACGACATATCGTGCCCCTACTGTTACTTACTAATAGAATTCAGCTACTTCAAACAGCAACAGGTACCTTTTGAGCAGGAGGACGAACTTGATTGAGGAGATTGTGCAGTGCCGCACCCTCAATCACTTCAACGTCTAGGATTTGCTGAGCGATCGCTTCAAGCAAGTCGCGATTTTCATTCAGAATCGCCAAGGCTTGCTGATGAGCAGTTTCTACAATCTCTTTTACTTCCTCATCAATCGCTTTTGCCGTGTCATTGCTCACCATCCGACGAGGATTCATCATGCCATCCCCTAAGAAGTTATTCTGCTGACCCTTCTCGTAGGCGAGAGGACCGAGCACCTTGCTCATGCCGTAGGTTGTCACCATCCGTTCTGCCAAATCGGTGGCTCGCTGCAAGTCATTAGCAGCACCCGTCGTAATGCTACCAAATACAATCTCTTCAGCGGAACGCCCACCTAAAAGGGTGGCAATCTGACCTCGCAGTTCGTTTTCATCCATCAAGAAGCGGTCTTCTGTGGGGAGTTGCAAGGTATAACCCAACGCTGCCATTCCACGCGGCACAATGGAAATTTTCTCCACCTTCCCGCTCCCCGGCATCAGAGCGCCAACTAGAGCATGACCCACTTCGTGATAGGCGACAATCTTTTTCTCCTTCTCGTTGAGGACGCGGCTTTTCTTCTCAAGTCCTGCCACAACTCGCTCGATCGCTTCTGCAAAGTCTGCCTGCGAGACGGTTTCCCGTCTTTCGCGTGCTGCCAATAGAGCGGCTTCATTGACCAGATTAGCTAGGTCAGCACCCGCAAAACCAGGGGTACGAGCAGCGATCGCATGCAAGTCTATATCATTACCCAGTTTCACCTTCTGGGCATAGATATTTAAAATTGCCTCGCGACCCGATAAATCCGGACGGTCTACCAGCACTTGACGGTCAAAGCGTCCCGGACGTAACAAAGCAGCGTCTAGGCTTTCAGGACGGTTTGTAGCCGCTAGCACAATCACCGTCGTATTGCTTGCCGCAAAGCCATCCATCTCCGTCAGCAATTGGTTCAGCGTCTGTTCTCGCTCATCGTTGCCACCCATGAACGCACCCGACGCACGAGATTTACCAATTGCATCCAACTCATCAATGAAAACAATGCAAGGAGCTTGCTTTTTCGCCTGTTCAAACAAGTCGCGCACTCGCGCTGCACCTGCACCGACAAACAGTTCTACAAACTCAGAACCCGAGATGCTGAAGAATGGGACACCCGCTTCCCCAGCGACAGCTTTAGCCAGCAGAGTTTTACCTGTTCCTGGAGGCCCTACGAGCAAAACACCCTTAGGAATCCGCGCCCCTATATTCGTAAAGCGATCGGGATTTTTCAGGAAATCGACAATTTCCACTAACTCCGTTTTGGCCTCTTCCACCCCTGCCACATCAGCAAAGGTGGTTCGGGTAGCTTCCCCTTCTACATAGACCTTAGCCTTGCTCTTAGTAAAGGAGAGAGCCCCTTGTGGTCCGCCTCCGCGTCCGAGGAAAAACTGCCAAATCGCGACAAAAATCAGTGGCGGTACCACCCAACCCAACAAACTGGTAATCCAACTATTCTTGGGCGGTGGGACGGCGGCGAACTCGACGCCTTTATCTTCTAATCGCTTGGGCAGTTCCAAATCGAATATGGGGGTCGTCGAAAGCACTTGTCCGGGTTGGTTGCTCTCACCTTTGAGCTGGTAGCGAATTTCGTTTTGACCGACGGAAACCCGTGCTACTTCACTATCTTCTACTTGATTGATAAATATGCTATATGGTACCTGAGGAATCCGAGGCCCCAAAACATAAGGTAAAAACAGGTTTGCCAGAAAAAACAGACCGGCCAGTAATAGGAAAATATTACCTATTCGGCGGTTTCGAGGAGGTTGAGGTTTATCTTTAATAGCCATAGGTATCAGTTGTTTTTAAGTTGAGGGTGTTTGACTGACCCACACTCTAATAAGTTTAAGATTTATTAAAGGAATTAAACTTTCGTCTACATTCGCAATTTCCTCACCCTGTCAGACGACTTCTCTTAACCGGTTACTTATTTCTGCCACGCTGCACTAGGTTTGACCGCACGCGGATGGAGGAGGCGGTTTTCACTACCGGATCGCGCTATCTTGTGATGGCTATCACAGCTTTACATAAGAATTATCACGGGTTGTTGGTTATGGGATTACGGGTGTAAGCAAGAAAATGCGCGATTCTTAGATTAGATAAGGTATTGCTTCTTAAGACGTTCAGTAGTCAAGAATAATCTTAAATTAACCATGAAAGTATTAACCGCCGCTGACCTATTAGCCGATGTCGAATTTGTAGATTACTGGGATGCTAAATCATTACCCAGCACCTCCTCCTTAAATTTATTATCAGATATTCAGTTTGTAGATTACTGGGATTCTGAATTTTGGTTAAATGATGCAGATTCTAGTATGGCTCTAGATGACTTAAATACTGATATTTTTTTAGAATCCTCGGACGCTGATGCTCCGTTTGGGAACAAAGCACATTCGCACGGGTAACTCTGCTAAAAAAGCGTGTTAGTCTACTATGTCATTAGGCGTTCTTGACCCCTAAAATGACAAGTACATCCTTCAGCAGATAACCCGCGCCAAATGGATTTGAGCCTGTGCATAATTGTTAAAAACGAAGAAGCGTCCTTGCTGAAAACGTTAAGCAGCGTCAAGGATATTGTCGATGAAATGGTAGTGCTGGATACTGGTTCTACCGATCGCACAGTTGAGATTGCCCAAGCATTAGGGGCCAGGGTGTATCACTTTAAGTGGTGTGATGATTTCTCAGCAGCCCGAAATGAAGCGTTAAAATACGCACAGGGTAAGTGGGTTCTGGTGCTGGATGCGGATGAAGTCCTGACACCAGAAATTGTCCCGGAGATAAAGCAACTACTCGAACACAACTCTCTACGAAATAGCTCCGCTTCACGCTACCTCGTAGTTAACCTGGTACGACAAGAAGTCGGTGCATCTCAATCACCCTATTCTCTCGTTTCCCGTTTATTCCGCAATCATCCCGAAATTCGCTTTTCTCGGCCCTACCACGCCATGATCGATGACAGCGTGCAAGAGCTGTTGCAGCGAGAACCCCACTGGCAAATTATTTCTCTGTCTACTGTTGCAATTCAACACTATGGCTACCAACCCGAAGCCATTGCCGCATTGGATAAATATACTAGAGCGCGGATAGCGATGGAGGGATTTCTCGCCAGTCATCCCAATGACCCTTATGTCTGTAGTAAACTAGGAGCGCTTTACGTTCAAATCGGTCAATTGAGTGAAGGTGTCGAACTCCTCAAACGCGGCCTCACCTCAACTGAACTCGACGCTCCGATTTTATTTGAATTGCATTACCATCTAGGCAACGCCTACACTCGTTCGTCCAACATCGAGTTAGCGGCGAAGCATTATCAAGTAGCGCTTCAGCAACCGATTCTCTCGCAACTGAAACTCGGTGCTTACAACAACTTGGGTAATTTGCTGTTGGCTACTGGCGATTTAGCGATGGCAAAAACGGCTTATGAAACCACTTTAAAAATTGACCCCAGTTTTGTACCTGGATACAATAACCTGGGCAAGACGTTGAAAGCCTTAGGACAATTGGAAGACGCGATCGCATCTTACCAGCAAGCGATTCAGCTCAATCCAGACTATGCCGATGCTTATCAAAACTTAGGCGTTGTCTGGCTAAAAATTGGCAAAGTACCAGAAAGTTTATCCGCCTTTAAAAAAGCGATCGCTCTCCACGAAACACGCAACCCTAGTGAGGCTGAACGCCTTCGTCAAGGGCTGCGAGACATGGGCTTTCAGGTTTGATACCTCAAGTTGTGGGATTAAATATAAGAACCGAGCGCAACCTGAGTGGGTGCATCCCAGAAAGCAATAGTAGTGCGACATCCTTGACGTACTTCTAGACGCCAGCAGGATGCTCGCACTACAAATGAATTGAATTTACACCAATGGGATGTACCCCTCTGAGTTCGACCTAATCCAGGAAGGTTTGAGCTGAAAAATGCCACTGAGAGCCTGTATCATTCTCTTCATTTCCTTGAGGGGAAACTAATATCGAACTCAGGTTTGGTCAAGAAGATCCTCAATCAACTAGTATCCTATTATCTTCTTAGCGCCACCAATCGGAGCCCCTACCGTTGTTATATCTGTTAGCTCGATCGGAGTAGTCTCTCAGTTTTTGCATATCGTTACGCAGAGCGTTCCAATTATCTAGAGTCGTCCGGCTGAAGTTGATACGCGTGCGCCTCATGAAGGTGTCCATCCTGTCGGTAGCATCCAGCAATCGCTGGACGTCACTCCGGGCCGATTGCCTGCGATCGAAATTATTCTTGGCATTTCTCGCATATTGCCTGATATCTTTAGCGAGCTGATTGAGATTATCTTCCCGATTTCCGTTATTCAGGCGGCTGTCATCCAAATCGCGATCGAGGGAGCGGGCAAAGAGATCGCTTTCTCGATCTACTCTGTTTAAATAGTCTTGAATGCGATCGCGAAGATCGTCTACGCGATCTTGTCTATTGTTACGCTGGCTCGAAAATTGCGCTTGAGCCGGGGAAAGCGTGCCAGCACCAGCAACAAGGGTCAAGAGTGCTATTAAGGTTACTCTTTTCATCATGTTCATCATTATCGTATCCTCTCTAGATAGGAGGTCACCTCTGGAATTTCCCAGTGGCGACCAGCAAAACTGCCTACATTAACGTAAGACATAAGTTCCCTAAAAAGGTTCCTGCTCGGGTCAATCAAAAAATAATAAAGCGATGTGTTTTGTGAGACACACCGCCTTAAGAGTGGAAAACAAGAGATTTTATGCCCGTTAGCAGCCGCTAGCTAGTCTTCATCGACTATATCGTCGTCTATGTCATCATCATCGTCATAGCTACTGTCATCAACACCCATCAGTTCAGAGATTTCCTCTTCATCGTCCAGGAAATCATCTTCATGACCTTCGCGGGCGACGAGACGACCATTGGTTTCTAACCAATCTAAAATTGACGCCTCTTGCTTCAAGGGAATAACGTCAGCAAGTTGATCGCGAGGTTCTTCACGTAAAGAAGGATTGTACATGGAAAGCTCTGGCTATTAATTTAACGAGGATTAAGAATAAGTATTCTAGATCTTAGGCTAACATTTCTTGTTCTTGCTTTCCCTAGATGGGTAGCAGGAGAGTCCGGAAGGCAACACAATAAAAGAAGCAGGTTGGAAGTGGCACATTGCATCCACCGAGGCTTCAGTGCTGGGAATCAAGAGAGGTAAGCGTCAGATGGTTAGTAAAGCGGAACTGTTAGAAGCGATCGCAGGTAAGAATCGCGGTTTATTGGCAACTGAAACGGATAAAGTCGCAATCCTCGCTGCGATCGCGCGGTTAGAAGATCGTAACCCTACACCTCAACCGCTTGAGGCAACCGAACTCTTGGACGGCAACTGGCGTTTGCTTTACACGAGTTCTCAAGAGCTGCTGAATCTCGGTCGATTGCCACTGTCGCAACTCGGTCAAATTTACCAATGCATCCGCACCTCAACGACCAAAGTTTACAACATTGCCGAAATCTCTGGCGTCCCCTACCTTGAAAGCTTAGTCAGCGTTGCTGCTCGGTTTGAGCCAGTCAACGAACGTCGAGTGAATGTCAGGTTTGAGCGGTTTATTATTGGTCTGCAACGCTGGCTCGGCTATCGGACTCCTAGCGAATATATCCAGCAGATCGAATCGGGTAAAAAGTTTTTCCCAGCACTGGACTTTGGTATTGAGAGCCGAGAACAGCGAGGCTGGCTGGATATTACTTATCTCGACAACGATCTGCGAATCGGGCGAGGGAATGAAGGCAGTGTATTTGTCCTAACCAAAGCACCATAAGCTCATCGGCATTCAAGTTACTGGCTTTTTGTCAGTTGTCAGTGGTTAGTAATCCAAAATATAAAATCCAAAATGGCAGCCCCTCTCACTCCTCTCTCTCAAGGACAGTTGAATCTCTTAGAAACCTGCCCTCGTAAGTTCCAATACATTTACTTCGATCAGTTGGGAACGCCAGTTTCACCAGAGCAACAAGAGCGCCTTGCTTGGGGAAGTCGATTTCACTTGGTGATGCAACAACGGGAACTAGGATTACCCGTGGACTCGCTGGTTGAGGAAGATGCTCAATTGCAACATTGGGTGAGAGCCCTAGTCAATGCCGCATCCGATGTTTTAACCCCTAATCCTCAAACCTTCCGCGAATCAGAACACTGCCGCACGCTCAATCTCCAGGGTTATTTGTTAACCGTTATTTACGACTTATTGATTGAAGACGACAACAGCGCTCAAATTCTGGACTGGAAAACGTATCCGCTCCCCAAAAATCGTCAATGGTTAGCCAAAGACTGGCAGACACGCTTGTACCTCTATGTCTTAACCGAAACTAGCGACTATTTACCAGAACAACTATCAATGACTTACTGGTTTGTGAAGTCCCAGCCGCATCCGCAAAGTCTCAAATTTGCTTATGATGCCGTGCAACACGAGAAGACTAGACAGGATTTAACTCGGCTCTTGACCCAGTTAACTGGATGGTTACAACGCTATCGAGAGGAGGGTATCCCTTTCCCTCAAGTTGCAGAATCAAAGGGTCGATGTCATGACTGTAGCTTGGTCGTTCGCTGTCAACGAACCTCGGAACGTGTGACAAGCAATGATAGAGAGTTACTGCCAAATGTAGCTGATATTCAAGAAGTCTCAATTTGACCGAATCTAGGGTTGAACGGTTTAAATAACCTCCAATTTCCTGAGTAGGGGCATAGCGCACATTGGTGTCAACTTAAGCAAAAAACCTAAACTCAGCAGGCTTTGCAGCACATATCACACCTTCGATCCCCCCTAGCCCCCCTTAAAAAGGGGGGAACGGAATCTTAGTCCCCCTTTTTAAGGGGGATCGATGCAGGGAGCCAAGTCTTGTTCAGAGGCATTTCAGCCTTAAGTTGACACCAATGCATAGCGCATTGCCTCTACAGATTGCAAATGCGTGTAAGTGATTCAATCCACGTTCCTAAGGATCGACCCAGCGACCATCAGCTTTAATTAAGTTAATCAACTCTTCAACGCCTCGATCTTCTGGCACCTTCTTAATTTCTTCTCGGCCTCGATACAGGGAGATATAACCTGCTTGCTTGCCAACATAGCCATAATCCGCATCTGCCATTTCACCGGGGCCATTGACAATGCAACCCATCACGGCAATATCTAACCCAGTCAGGTGTTTGGTTGCTTCCCGGACTTTATGCAATACCTCTTCTAGGTTAAACAGAGTGCGGCCGCAGGACGGACAGGCGACGTACTCCACCATCGTCTTCCGCAGTCCCAAAGCTTGCAGAATGCTATAGCAGACGGGAATTTCTTTTTCCGGTGCTTCAGTCAGGGACACTCGAATTGTATCGCCAATGCCCTCCGCTAAGAGCGTGCCAATCCCTGCTGTGGATTTAATCCGTCCGTACTCTCCATCCCCAGCTTCTGTAACACCGAGATGGAGTGGGTAATCCATACCGAGTTCATCCATCCGCTTTGCCATCAAGCGATAAGCGGCCAGCATCACTGGCACTCGCGAGGCTTTTAGAGAAATGACGATGTTGCGGAAGTCTAGAGATTCACAGATGCGAATAAATTCTAAAGCTGATTCCACCATCCCTTCTGGGGTATCGCCATAGGTAAAGAGCATCCGTTCGGCAAGAGAACCGTGATTGACGCCGATTCGCATTGCCTTGCCCTGATCGCGTAGGGAAATGACTAGAGGTTCTAGGGTTTCGCGGATTTTTTCACCAATTTCGTCAAATTCGGCTGCGGTGTATTCAGAGCGATCGCTTTTTGGCTTCTCGAATACGTATAGCCCCGGATTAATTCGCACCTTATCCACATGCTTGGCAACTTCTAGGGCAATCTTCAGGCCGTTGTGGTGAACGTCGGCAACTAGGGGTACAGCTTGGTAAGTCTGGATCAGTTTCTGCTTGATTTCTGCCAAGGCCTTGGCATGAGCCATACTCGGTACCGTCACGCGGACAATCTCGCAGCCAATTTCATGTAAGCGTCGAATGGCGGCAACGGAACCATCGATATCTAACGTGTCCTCGTTAATCATCGACTGCACCACCACTGGATGCCCACCGCCGATCGTGACGTTGCCAACTTTCACAGGGCGAGTCTTGCGTCGGTGGATCGTGGTGTCAAATTCTGGTGGTTTTGGCGCGGTTTGAGGGGTGGGAAGAGTTTGCATATGCGGCGATCGGATGTCTATTGCGGGAATATTGGGTATTTTTCTTTAT
This sequence comes from Chroococcales cyanobacterium, assembly GCA_036703075.1. GTDB lineage: Bacteria > Cyanobacteriota > Cyanobacteriia > Cyanobacteriales > Coleofasciculaceae > DATNPC01. Next base: position 3,548 of record DATNPT010000118.1, on the reverse strand, counting down.
TCCAGAGTGCCATAGCTGGGATCGTTTTGGGTTAAGGAGGGAAAAAGGATGCGATCGCCCATGTTCAGCATCTGCAACTCGGGTTTTCCATACCGAGTCTAACTGTGGAGCATCGAATCGCCGTTGGTCTATTGAATGTTGTGTGAAACTTTCCCAAAAATAAAGAAGAGAGTCACTTTCGCGGCTCTCTCGATCATCAGGGTGCATCTATATTCCCACTATAGTCTTTGGGTATGAGGGGTGTCACCCCCTATTAGATAAAGAATTGATGAAGTAAAGAAAGGTTTGACTCAAAGGAAACGTCACAACCTACGAGAGGTTACGATCCGATCAAGAAGCGACGCCCTAGATAGGCTTTGGTTGAGAAGCTCAACCTTGGCATGAAAGTACTGGGGTTAAGGAGGTGTTTTGTCCCTGTTTATTGGCTGGAAAAAATGTTTAGCTTTATGTACAACCACGTTTCTCCTAGCACTGGTGGTGAGTTGTTCGCCTCGTACCCCACAAACTTATGTCGCCTCTAGGAGCAGTATGCCAGCTTGTGCGCGGCAAGCGGGAGACAACTGTAATTGTTCTGATTTTAAGTATCAAGAAGATGCCCAAGCTGTGCTTGATGCCGACAAGAGCGATCCACACCAACTTGATGGCCAGAACAAAAACGGTCGGGCTTGTGAAAGCCTACCATCTGGGCAATCGTCAGGAAGCACAGACAACAATTCATCCCCTGAAGCACCTCCTAGCTCATCCTCCAGCATTCATCTGACGCTGGGAAATCCCAGTGGTGCTACTACTAGCACAACCAATGGTGATAACTACTTGATGGAAAAGCCGCAGTATGCCTTGTCGTACAATCAAACGAAGGGGATACCCAATTGGGTGAGCTGGCAACTCAATCGCTCGTGGCTGGGTACTGCTCCACGCCAGAATAACTTTCGACCTGACGATACGTTGCCCAGTGACTGGTATCGCGTCAAGCCTAGCGATTACTCCAATAGTGGATACGACAAGGGTCACATGGCTCCTTCTGCCGATCGCACTCGAAGTAAAACAGACAACTCCGCCACATTTCTCATGACCAATATGGTTCCTCAAGCTCCCGACTTAAATCAAGGTCCATGGGCAGATCTTGAGGATTATTGCCGAGAGCTTGTAGAGCAGGGCAAGGAACTGTACATTATGACAGGACCGACAGGCAAAAAAGAAGCGATCGCATCAGGCAAGGTAACAGTGCCGACCAAGACCTGGAAAGTTATCGTTGTATTAGATCGCCCGGATCTGGGTGTGAGCGGCGTTACGGCATCGACAAGGATAATCGCGGTAGATATGCCCAACTCCCAGGGCATCAGAGATACCTCCTGGAAAAACTACCGCGTCTCCGTTGATAAGATCGAAGCCGCTAGTCGCTATGACTTGCTCTCTAATGTACCCACAACTATTCAAAAAGTAATTGAAAGCCGGATTGACGATCTGTAGCCATCCAGTTTTCCAACTAAAACTCTCGCTGTGTAGAGGCAGGGGAGCGAAGTATCGCCAGCTTTTGTTAAGAGTTCCCACACCAGAGCGAGCAGTGACTAACTGCTCACTGCTCACTGCTCGCTACTCACTGGTGTTGACTCTTGGCGTTGTCGTTGATTTTTAGCTTGCATCGCTTGTGCCTTATCTTTCTTTCCCGCTTTGAGAAATTTAGGTGGTGAATTAGTTGGTGGAATTTCTAAAGAGCAGAAGGTGAAGACATCTTTTTGGGGTAAGAAATTGGCTTTGATGCCGACAAAGGATGCCTGACCTTGCTGCTGTTTATCCAGTTTGGGATTGAAGCGAAAGGGTCTGACGGGAGCATCACGCCAGAGAACGGGGATGTGGCTGGCTTTGAGAAATCGAACCTTCTGTTCTACGGGAGCTTCTTTGATATGGGCGAGTCGCTCAGCCGTGAAGTTTTTCTGTACGGTGATACAGGGAGTCGAGCAAACTGGGATGAATTGCCATAACCCAGATAGTTTAAACTCTCCATCCTGCAATTGCCGATCTATGCTCGGAGTGTCACTCTCGCTGCTTCCTTCTTGACTTACAACGCGATCGCTGTTGAAACCAACTAGCTGAAAACTGATGCGGTAGAGCTGGTCTCTTTTGGGAAAGTGCATGACTTTGGGATAGACAATCAAGCGCTGCTGGGTCTGCCCAGTGGTTTTAACCTGTAGCCTGAGCGCTTCAAAGGCTTTTTTGTGGGATGAAGAATAGTACAAGGAGTATTGTTTGTCAGCCAAGGCGACATAAGCCTTTTTGTCATCAAACAGGACATCGCCAACAATTACTCCAATGGCTTGGAAGATGGCATTGCTGTTTTCTACTGACTCGCTATCTGGCTCTGAATCAGGCAGGGGTTGAGCTGTAGAGGTGGCGGGTGATTGCTTGATCGGTTTAATGGGTTTGTGCGCTTTTTTGGGTGGCTCAACTGGCGCAGGTGGCTCAACTACCTCTTGATGAGACTCTGGCGGCGTTTCTTGAGCTTTGGCTCGTGGCTTGAGCGCTATCACCGTGGGTTTGGTAGGCGTAGATGCTGGAGAGGGGAGTTGTGGCTTTTGTGGTTTTCTGTCTGCCATCAGGTTTTACTTACTATTTTAATCCTACAGACTGCTCCTCTCGTAGGCTGTCCTCAGAGACTTTAGCCATTCCCGCGAGAATCCCACGAAGAGTACCCGTAGGGTCAAGAGGTGTATTCTCAGGTGTTGCAGTCGGCAGTCCTTAATCTATCTCAAGCCTTCGTTAACTTCTTTCAGAAGCGAACAAAATACCCAAGATTTAAGTCAATGAAATGAAGCGTGGTAGTTCACCAGACAGAGGGTATATCAAGGCTGTTAATGCTCGACTATCGCTCATAGCAGGTGAACAGCATTAGAAAGTAACAGGGAACTTCTGACCAAGCAACTCTGTGAGAATTTCAACGAGTAATCCGGAGAATTTTATCTCGGTCGGATGGGCAAGTTCCCCGACCGTCGCAGTTGCTGGTAGTGACGTACAATTCGCCATCGAGTCCCATAATGGCTTCTCGCAGCCGTCCCTGCTTCCCCCGCAAATAGACTTCGTGACGTTGTACCTGCTGGGGAGACTGAGGATCGAACACAACCCGTTGCAGGTGTTCAGAGCGTAACGTGGCAATAATTAAACTGCCTTTCCATTCAGGAATCGCATTGCCCGTGTAGATGGTCGCTCCTCCGGGAGGTAAAGCCTGCCGCCAAACGAGCGACGGCGTGACTAGTCCTTGCCGCGATTCACAGCCTTCTGATGTGGGCCAGCCCAAATTGTCTCCCGCTTTGGCCACGCTGGCTTTGTCGTGTCCGCTCCTGCCTAACTCACCACTTGGTCCATGGTCGGTTACCCATAGCGTCCCGGCATCGAGCCAATCAAAACCCTGGGTATTGCGAATGCCAGTGATATATACGGGACTGCCGGGGAATGGGTTATCGGGCGGCACTTGTCCTTCCGGTGTGAGGCGCAAAATTTTACCTGCCAGACTTTTCACATCCTGGGAACTGTCTGGATTTCTGGCATCACCC
>DATNPT010000116.1:0-4114 GCA_036703075.1 Chroococcales cyanobacterium | reverse complement strand
CAGACAGAAGGCAGACAAGGCAGATCGAGGGCGATAGAAGAGTGTTGGCGAAAAAGGGGATTTCAGGAGTAGTTTCCTATTACCCGGTTTCTATCGTTGCAAACAAAATTTGGCTGAACTATTTCAAGGCAGACTGCGTCTATATTGAGTACAGCTTCCGCATGGCGGCTGTCGTGCATGGTAGGTATCAACTCTTCAATCTCTTACTCAATAGGCTTTCTTCAACAGCCCTTTAAGCACAACTAGCATTCATCAATGAGCCTGAAGTCACACCACTGGGTACGATCGCTTTTACTCACCTTGATTCTGTGGTTGGGGATGCAACTGCCCAGTTATGCCGTTGCATCTCCTGACTCGGTTGACGCCAAAATATTACACGTTATCAATCGCCTGAGCTTTGGGCCTCGTCCTGGAGATATTGAAGCCGTCAAATCTATAGGCATCGAGGCTTATATCCAATCTCAGCTAACGCCAACATCCCTGAGCGAACCTCAATCTCTAACTCAGCAATTAGCGAGTTTGGAAACATTGCAGATGAGTCCGCTTGAGTTGACTACAGCCTATAGACAGCGCAGAAAGACTCAACAAGGTCAACAGCACGATCCAAAAGCTGTCATAACAGTACGTCAGCAAACCCGTAAAGTACTCGAACAAGCATCTCAGAGCCGTCTGTTGCGTGCCATTGAAAGCCCTCGTCAACTCGAAGAGGTGATGGTCGATTTCTGGTACAACCACTTCAATGTTTTTTCTGGAAAAGGTTTGGATCGGGTTCTCGTTGGCAGCTACGAACAACAGGCAATTCGTCCTCACGCTTTGGGAAAATTTCGCACGTTACTAGAAGCGACAGCCAAGCATCCAGCGATGCTGTTTTATTTAGACAACTGGCAAAACACTGCCCCTACTAGTTCTGGTGCCAAAGGCAGATTCAAGGGACTCAACGAGAACTATGCGCGTGAGTTAATGGAACTCCACACCCTGGGAGTGAATGGTGGCTATACCCAACAAGATGTAATTACCCTAGCCCGCATCCTTACAGGTTGGGGATTTCCTCGCCCTCGTCAAGTCTCTACCGCCGATCGCACCGGATTTTATTTTGATGCCGATCGCCACGATTTTAGCGACAAGGTCTTTCTAGGACAACCTATCAAAGGTAGTGGAATGGCACAAGGGGAGCAAGCCTTAGATATTCTGGCACATCATCCTGCCACCGCACGTCATATCAGTTACGAATTAGCTCAATATTTTGTCGCCGATGAGCCACCTGCCACGTTAGTTGACCAGCTAAGCAAGCGATTTCTAGATACTGATGGAGACATTCGTGCAGTCCTCGCTACTCTATTTTCTAGCTCAGAATTTCTTAATCCCAAATACTACAATACGAAATTCAAGACGCCTTACCAGTACACCGTCTCAGCCCTTCGAGTGACGGATACTAAACTCCAAAATCTGCGTCCTGTCTTTGGTGTCCTGAGACAGATGGGAATGCCGTTGTATGGCTGTCAAACTCCTGACGGTTACAAACATACAGAAGAAGCATGGCTCAACCCTGATGGAATATTGCGTCGCATCAGCTTAACAACTGCGATCGCAAACGGGCGCTTTCCTGGTAGTCAACCCGTGGATGCTCAACAATTAGCTACAACGTTGGGGAATAGTTTTTCACCTCAAACCAAGCAAGTTATTGAAAGTACCCCAGAGGCAATGAAAGCAGTACTGATGCTAGGAAGTCCCGAATTTATGAGGTACTAGTTATTAGTTATTGGTTGTTGGTTATTGGGTTGAATCCTACCAAGTCGTGTGCAAGAAATAACGAGCAACAAAAAACAAACAACAATGAATAGACGTAAATTTCTGGAGCAATTAGGACTAGTTTCTAGCGTAGCGATGGTGTCGATTGGCACTCATGCCTGGGTAGCTAGAAGCGTTACTAGCAACAGCAATCCTAAACGATTGATTGTGGTATTTCTGCGCGGGGCGGTAGACGGACTCAATGTCGTAATTCCCCACTGGGAAAATGCTTACTATGACGCTCGATCGCTCATTGCGATCGCTCCTCCCAATGAAGCGAACGGCGCACTCGATTTAGATGGTCGTTTTGGGCTACACCCAGCACTAAATTCTGTCATGCCGTTATGGAAACAGGGGAGTTTAGCCTTTATCCATGCCTGCGGTTCTCCCGATCCGACGCGATCGCATTTTGATGCTCAAGACTACATGGAAAGCGGTACTCCCGGCATCAAAAAGACATCAGATGGCTGGATGAACCGACTACTCTCCGTTCTACCCTCCCAATCCCCCATCCAAGCGGTGAACGTTGGGGCAACCCTGCCGCGCATCCTAACGGGACGAATGTCGGTTGCCAGCTTGCCAGTAGGTAGAGATGCCGATCGCTCCTTGCCTTTAGATCGTCCTCAAGTCAGTGCCGTATTCGATCGCCTTTACAGCGGCAACGACACTCTGAGCAAAGCCTATCAAGAAGGACGGGCAGCGCGACAGCAAATTATGGGCGATCTGGAGCAAGAAATGATGGCAGCAAATAAAGGTGCTCCTTCTCCAGTCGGATTTACTGGAGATGCCCAAAAGCTAGCACGCCTGATGGTTAAAGACTCTTCTGTTCAACTGGCTTTTATGGCATTGGGCGGTTGGGATACCCACGTTAATCAGGGTGGCAGCACGGGACAATTAGCCAGAAATTTAAAAGGGTTGGGAGACGGTTTAGCCGCTTTAGCCCAAGGATTAGGGCCCGTTTACTCGGATACTGCCATTGTCGTCATGTCAGAATTTGGGCGTACCGTTCGCGAAAACGGGAATGGTGGTACCGATCACGGCCACAGCAACGTAATGTGGCTGTTGGGTGGAACGCTCAAAGGCGGTAAGGTATATGGCGAGTGGCCGGGTTTAGCCGAATCCCAGCTGAATGAGGGGCGAGATTTAGCAGTCACCACTGATTTTCGAGATGTAATTGCGACGGTTTTGGAGGGACATCTCCAGATGGATGCCGCGAAACTTCAACAGGTTTTCCCCGATTATGTCCCTAAGCAAAAACTTTCTGTGATTTAACTTCCAAGGAACTATGGCGGTTAATTGTATGTAATACACAGGATTTAGGGCAAGGTATCCTTTGCCCCTACAGAGGTACCACAGCCAGCCTGCACTAGGGACAATTTATTCCTACTTCCCCAAAAAGCGACTATAAAAATCTTTAGCCAGGGTTTCGCCAGCCGTCTCTACAATCTTGCCAACAATGGGATGAACGACAACACTGGTTACTGCACCTGATAGGGTAGGTAGATTCTTGACGAACCAGTTTTTAATGTATTCCATGGTTGAGAGGTCGGGTTCTTTAGCCGTAACCGCTTCTTCGAGTTCCGCTACCCGCTCTAGGGCAGCAGACTTTTTTTCGGGTGGAGCTTCAGCCTCTACCTGTGCTTTCACGTTATCCAGTATCCGTCGCAGTACAGCTAAGTCAGTCTCCGTCACCTGCTGTTGAGCTGTACTTACAGTTTGATTTTGGGTGTTGCTCTGTCCCCCTACAGACACCTGCTGTCCCTTAATAACATCTGCAATGATGTTGCCTTCTCCTAACGCTACTTTGTTGCCGTCAGAGCTAGTGAAGTTGAAAACGTGACCGGATTTTTGTTCTTCGTTCATGGTGTTTTCCTGCTGTAACAAGGTGAAGGTATGGTGTCGGGTGAAATTAGCGATCGCTGTTCTTCATTGATAGGTCTTCTGTTGCAAGGTACTCTGTATCGGCTCGGGATTAGAAAAACCGGGTACCGTGACGGTGACAGTCGCTTTAGCCTCTCCGCCTTCACCATCGCTGACAGTATAAGTAAAGGTTTGCGTGCCACTGGTGTCTCTAGCGATATAGGTTAGAGTTCCGTCTGGATTGACCTCAACTTCGCTAACGCCAGGACTAGTAGAGGGTTGAGTGACATTCGCGATCGCAAGTTTATCCCCATCCGGATCGCTGTCGTTGCTCAGTACCGGAATCACCATTCGACTTTCCTGGTTTTTATCCCTAAGCGCCCGATCCCTAGTGGCTCGATCCATTGTGGCGGCGTCGTCAACCGCAACAGGAGGTTGGTTCGGTCGTTTGTTGACTGTAACCGTG
>DATNPT010000114.1:0-4939 GCA_036703075.1 Chroococcales cyanobacterium | reverse complement strand
CATCTAGCGAATGTTAAAGCTGGTAGCAAGAAACAAAAGTAGCCCCTGTATCTCCTAGATTTGTCTAGAAGTTTGTAGTCAGGGGATAGGGGGTTGCTCGCTCATGGTTTCGATAAAATTCCTGTTGCCTCTTGCATCCCTCTGGGTTGCCCTGACTTTAGAACTTGTGATTGCTCCTAGTGTCTTAGCAAGGATACAGACGCGATTAGTTTCGCTACCGGGCAAAGCCCGATTAGCTTCGCTACCGAGTAAAGCTCGATTAGCTTCGCTACCGAGTAAAGCTCGATCGCATCCCAAAATCTCAAACTATAACAGCAATAATCAGAGGCAAATCAACGCTCAATTACCACCACCGCCAAAGAATCCTGACGAGACGACGGGGGGAGGTACGCGAGACGAAGGCAGATGCCCCCAAGATGCAGTGACTTCACAACCTCTCACCGCCTTAAGCCCAGTTACTAAACCGGGGTTAACGGTAGCAGAGCGTCCGACATTTCTAGCTTATGTTCCACAAACTACTGCCCAAACTGCAGAATTTAGTCTATTCGATCAAAACAATCAAGGTATTTACCAGACGACCTTTGCTCTAACTAATACTCCTGGCATTGTCAGCTTCAGCCTACCGCCTAATGCACCGCCCTTGGAGATTGGTAAGGATTATACGTGGTCGTTTGCCATGATTTGTGACCCGAAAAAGCGCCTACAAGACCAATTTGTTCGTGGCAGAATTCGACGAACCCAACTCGATTCAGCCCTCATGAATCAAATTGAGAAGGCAACACCAAAGGAGCGTATTTCTCTATATAGAACTGCTGATGTTTGGTACGAAGCAATCTTCATGCTGTTTGAGCTACAACGCTCCCAACCGAACGATGCAAGCGTGAGTGCAGCCTGGAAAGAACTGCTCAACTCAGGCGGACTGAAGTCTCTAGCGGCACAGCCACTTAAAAAGTAGTAGTGCATCAATCTGTCCCAGCAGTTAGATTGGATTCAATTGAAAATCGCTTTATGTGGACAACACTGAAACAGCGAATCTGGCAACGGCTTGGGATATTGATAACGGCTTCTAGTGTAGCTGGAGTATTAGTTGCTCTGCGTTTGGCAGGAACACTACAGCTATTAGAGTTAATCGCACTCGATCAATTTTTTCGCCTGCGTCCTCTAGAGCCTGCCGATCCTCGAATTGTGATTGTCACGATTGACGAGTCGGACATTAAGAAACTGGGACAGTGGCCGATGTCAGATGCTGTAATGGCTCGCTTGCTCTTAAGACTCAAACAACAGAATCCGAGAGCTATTGGTATAGATCTCTATCGAAATTTACCAGTAGAACCTGGTCATCAGGAATTGGTCAAGGTTTTTGCCTCTACACCCAACTTGATTGGTATTAAGAAAGTAGTAAAAAAAGCTGACAGTGATGCTGTTGAAGCACCACCAAAGTTGCGCCAACTTGGTCAAGTTGGTGCAAGCGACCTGGTATTGGATGCTGATGGCAAGCTTCGTCGCAGTTTACTGTATCTGAGAACTCAGGACAATCAATTGATATTAAGTCTGGGGGCAAAGCTGGCTTTTGCTTACCTTGCAACTGAAGGCATTACCCCCCAAGAACTTGACCGTAGCAAGAGCCAGTTTAGATTGGGTCGAGCCGTATTTACTCCCTTGCAGGCAAATGACGGCGGCTATATCCGTGCTGATGTCGGGGGTTATCAGATCTTGTCAAATTTTCGCCGATTACGGCATGGCTTCCGTACTATCTCGATGACGGCTGTTTTAGAGGGTCGGATACCAGCGAATTTAGTACGCGATCGCATTGTGTTGATTGGTTCAACCGCAGAGAGTGTCAACGATCGCTTTTACACCTCCTATAGTACATCGCTAGGTACTGCACCGGCTGGTGTTGAGATTCATGCCCATTTGACGAGCCAACTGTTGAGTGCAGCACTGGACGGGCGGCCATTACTCCAAGTTAGTTCTGCGCCATTAGAAGGCTTATGGATTTTAGTTTGGTCGGGGATTGGAGCAATATTAGGCTGGACATCGACATCTCCTCGACGGACAGTTATTGCCGTCTTGTTTTTCGGGATTACTCTTTTGAGCAGCGCGTACCTGCTGTTTTTGGCAGGCTGGTGGCTGATTGCGATTTCCCCACTCATAGCTCTGGTTGGGGCTGCCACTATTAGTAACGGCTACATACTCGCTCGAAACCTAAAACTCTCCCATAAGCAATTGGAAGTTTATACACGGACGCTGGAACAAAAAGTCAAAGAGCGTACCCTGGAACTAGAGCGGGAAACTACCCGTGCCAAACAAGCCGAAGATGCTGCAACAGCGGCTAACCAAGCCAAAAGTACTTTCCTGGCAAATATGAGCCACGAACTGCGTACTCCCCTCAACGTGATTCTTGGCTTTTCCCAATTGATTGGGCGATCGCCCGATCTACCCCCGGAACAGCAAGAACACCTGACTATCATATCTCGCAGTGGAGAACACCTGCTCACTCTGATTAACCAACTCTTAGATTTATCCAAAATCGAAGCAGGACGCGCAACACTCAACGAAACGGCTTTTGACCTCCACTATCTCCTAGCTGATTTGCAAAATATGTTTCGGCTTAAGGCTGATAGTAAGCGGTTACAGCTACTGTTTCACCGAACTCCAGATGTTCCTCAATATGTACGCACCGATGAAGTCAAGTTGCGTCAAGTATTGATTAATCTACTCTCTAACGCCATTAAGTTTACGAAAGCAGGCAGAGTTTCGGTAAGAGTTTCAGCGGTTGTAGAGGCGGGTTTCACCAGGTGGAGTGTAGAGCAACAGGCAACTTCGTTAAACCCGCCCTTACAGGGATCGGTAGTAAAAGAAAACGAACAACACACAATTACCTTTGAAATTGAAGATACTGGTTCAGGCATTGCCAAAGAGGAGTTAGACAAGCTTTTTCAACCCTTTGTACAAACGAAAACAGGTCAACAATTACAGGAAGGGACAGGATTAGGGTTGACTATAGCACGCTCGTTTGTGCAACTGATGGGGGGGGAAATAACCGTTAGTTCCCAGGTGGGCAAGGGTTCTCTCTTCAAGTTTGACATTAAACTCAACGTAGTTGGAACTGCTGACATCAAAAGCCAACAACCAACCCGTAGAGTACTTGCCCTAGAACCTAATCAACTCAGGTATCGTATTCTGATTGCGGACGACGCTTTTGAAAATCGCCAACTGCTAATCAAGATGCTTTCCCCCCTTGGCTTTGAACTGTGGGAAGCTAGTAACGGTATTGAGGCGATTGAGATTTGGGAGAAATACTGTCCGCACTTAATCTTTATGGATATGCGAATGCCCATGATGGATGGGTATGAAGCGACCAAACAGATCAGACAGAGGGAAAGAAATAGGAAAGATTTCCCAGCCAAAATCCAAACGAGTCAAGCTACAGCAATTGTTGCGGTGACTGCCCACAGCTTAGAGAAAGACCGAACCACTGCCTTTGGAGTCGGTTGCGATGACTTTATCCACAAACCCTTCCGAGAGGCTGAAATCTTTGACGCCCTGCACAAACATATTGGAGTGCGCTTTGTGTATGCTGAATCCACTGCCGCATCTACTGAAACTCAGGTAGAAATTTTGACTTCAGAGGCGATCGCTACCTTACCTCCCGATTTAGTTGCTAACCTCCGCCAAGCCATCTACAGTCTTGATGTCGATTTGATGCAGACCTTGATTATTGAAATCAGTGAGCTAAATCCGCCCTTAGCAACCGCGATCGCTTCTTTGGCTAAAGATTTTAAGTATCGGCAGCTATTGGATTTGACACAACCGACAACTCATTAAAAATCAGCCGAAGAGTGAAGAATTTTTCCGGGAGAGTGATGGATAGAAAGGCGATCGCTGATTTAGGTTTTATAAATTTTTCTCCTTATTGATTTGCCAAACAAACAAGGGATTTGAATCGTAATCCCATCAATTGATCGTAGAGAGGATTCAGTTTACACAGCGGAGGAATTACAAAAAAGATGTGGTTAAAGAGTTTAATTTTTCGTGCAAAAGGACAACTAGCAGGAATTATTTTACACAACACATAAGCAATAATGGAGTTGTGAATCTCTATAGAGTTAAGCCAGTTACGAACTTGATGTAGTGGGTTAATTTCAGGAGTAATTATTTTTAAAGATTGCATGGCATTAAATCTCATTAGTCAAGTTGGGCATCACATAACCAATCGAAAATTTGATCGAGTTGTATTAATGTAATTAATCCGTATTGCCACAACGTCATCGGTAGGAAGCTGGGAATCTGTTGCGACTGTTTCAAGGCGAGCGTAATAGCGGCGGTAGGGAGCTTCAGGTCTTCTTCGAGAAAGCCAATGAGTTGGTAAATACTGGATGTCATTGCTAGAATGCCTCTGTTTACAACGCTGTTGAAGTTCGTTTTTACTTCATAATTAAAGTTTCTCTACTTCTACAAAAAATGGAAGTGAAGAAAAACAACTTGCCGTTAAGTTAAGAAGCAACTTCAAGATTGAACGCATGCGTCCTCTTGCACTTAGTCACCGAATATACATTCAACTTTTTAGGTGCAAGAGCTGAGATGAAATTCAATGGCAAACGAATTGTTCTTCTCGGAGGGACAGCAAGAATTGGTTTGGCGACAGCAACAGCAGCAGCGCGAGAAGGGGCTGTGGTCATCGTGGCGTCGGAGTACTCAGGAGCGGGTTGCTCGTGCTGTCGCAGACCTACCCAAGGAGACGGAGGGCTACCCGATCGATTACTTAATGCGGGAGGATTTCAGCACAGGACAGAGGATCGTGGTAGATGGCAGTACCGTGCTGGTATGAGCGAATACTGCGATCTCAGGAAAATTGCTTCGAGGCGACATACGATCGTGCAGGCAATTGCCGATGCATTATTAGGCATTGTTCTGACCTCGATTCAACTGCTGTCTT
>DATNPT010000068.1:0-5578 GCA_036703075.1 Chroococcales cyanobacterium | reverse complement strand
TTATTGCCCCGCCAAGCCGCTTTTAAGGCCGGAATTCCGGCAACGGTGAATGGCTATGCGATCGATATGGTTTGTTCCTCAGGCATGATGAGTCTAATTAATGCCACCCTTGCAATCCGAGGTGGAGAAGCGGACATCGTTTTAGCTGGGGGTATGGAATCGATGTCCCAAACTGGCTTTTTCCTATCCCATCGCGCTCGGTGGGGTTATAAATTCCTCATGGGTGCGCCAGAGTCGCTGACGGACATCTTACTTTGCGATGGATTAACCGATGCTACTACGGGGGAAGGCATGGGAGATCAAACGGAACGAATCGCCGAACAACATGGATTCAACCGCAAGGACTTAGACGAGATTGCCCTCTATTCTCATCAGCGTGCAGCCGCCGCAACGGAGCGGGGTAGCTTTAAGAATGAAATTGCGCCGATTGAAGTCACGACCAAAAAAGGCACTCAGATTGTGGATAGCGATGAGGGGATTCGTCCGGATACCACTCCGGAAAGCTTAGCTAAACTACGCCCTGCCTTTAAAGAAAAGGGTGTCCTTACAGCAGGAAACAGCAGTCAAATATCCGATGGAGCGGCAGCCCTAATTTTAGCCAGCCAGTCGGCTATGGAACAATATGGATTGAAGCCGATCGCAAAAGTGCTAGGAGGAAGCTGGCAAGGTGGCGAGACTTGGCGGTTTGTGGAAATGCCAATTGGGGCAGCCAAGAAGCTGTTAGAGAAACTCCAGTTACAGATTTCTGATTTTGACCTGTTTGAGAACAATGAGGCGTTTGCCGTAAGTTCTCTACTCTTCCAACGGATGCTGGAGGTTCCGCTCGACAAGTTGAACGTTCATGGCGGGTCAATTGCTCTAGGACATCCCATTGGTGCGTCTGGGGCGCGAATTGTAGTCACGCTACTCAATGCATTGCAAGAGCAAGATGGCGCGCTGGGTATGGCAGCACTGTGTCATGGAACTGGAGGCGGTACTGCGATCGCGATCGAACGAGTATAAAGGAGGATAAATCATGGTATCTCTAGGATTTTTATAGTCGTCACGGGTGGCGATCGAAGGATTGGCGCTGCAATCTGCTATATCTAAGATTTTCTCAATCCTGACCATCTACTTAAAAGAAAAAGGCAAGAGGCACAAATTAAATTGCCTTTTGCCTTTTCTCCACATCCCCAACCCAAGAAGGGGTTAATTTGAGCCGCTTTAACGGTCTACCGACCCCATGATGATGTCAATACTGCCGAGAATCGGCATAATATCAGCAACCTTCACACCCCGTAGGATATGGGGCAAGATTTGCAGGTTGACGAAATCGGCTGCACGAATCTTAAAGCGCCAAGGGAAGACATTATCGTCCCCCATAATAAATACGCCCAGTTCGCCCTTACCGCTTTCCAGCCGGACATAGTGTTCGCCCGCAGGAATCTTGAAGGTAGGAGCAATTTTCTTGCCGACAAACTGGTAGTCGAATTCATTCCACTGGGATTTCTTGCCTTCTGCCATCCGCTTGGCTTCCAGGTTCTCGTAAGGACCACCAGGTAGCCCTTTCAAGGCTTGGCGAATAATCTTGACCGACTCGCGCATTTCGCGAATCCGCACTAAGTACCGGGCAAAGCAATCTCCGGCGGTTTCCCACTGGACTTCCCAGTCAAAGTCGTCGTAGCACTCGTAGTGGTCAACTTTTCGCAAATCCCACTTCACACCAGAACCCCGCAGCATGGGGCCAGATAGCCCCCAGTTAATCGCTTCGTCGCGGGTTATCGTGCCAACGCCCTCTACCCGTCGCCGGAAGATGGGGTTGTCGGTAATGAGGCGCTCGTACTCGTCTACTTTGCCCATAAAGTAGTCACAGAAATCCGAGCACTTATCTACCCATCCGTAAGTGAGATCTGCTGCCACCCCGCCGATGCGGAAGTAGTTGTTGTTGACCATGCGATAACCTGAGACAGCTTCCCACAGGTCATAAATCATCTCGCGTTCGCGGAAGATGTAGAAGAAAGGCGTCTGGGCACCAACGTCAGCCATGAACGGCCCCAACCACAGCAGGTGATTGGCAATCCGATTCAATTCCAGCATGATTACGCGGATGTAGCTAGCGCGTTTGGGTACCGCAATATCCGCTAACTTTTCTGGTGCGTTGACGGTAATTGCCTCATTGAACATCCCCTCGGCATAATCCCACCGACTGACGTAGGGAACGTACATGATGGTAGTGCGGTTTTCGGCAATTTTCTCCATGCCCCGGTGCAGGTAACCAATTACCGGTTCGCAATCAACCACATCCTCGCCATCTAGGGTGACGATTAGTCGCAGCACCCCGTGCATGGAAGGATGGTGAGGACCCATGTTGAGAATCATGGGTTCTGTTCTTGTTTCGATTTTTGCCATAAATGAGCAGTTCCCCTTTGGAGCAGGTTGGACAGTTGCAACAAGAGACAGTCAGCTTCAATAACAGAGCGGTAGTCTGTTGATATTTAACAATGGTTAACAGGCTACAGACAACTCGCAAAGTCGCTTATGGTCAATATTTGATAGCTTTATGGCAGTAGGTCTGGTGCCTATTTATTTATTTTTGTTGCATCTGTTTTAATTATATGGAGAGTGAGGCTCAAAAGACGATCGCATCGACGTTCCTACACGTTCCGGTGCTGAGTCGGGAGTTAATTGAAGGCTTGAGTATTCGTCCAGGCGGGCATTACCTGGATGCTACAGTCGGTGGAGGCGGACACAGCCAGTCGATTTTAGAGGCGGCACCGGATGTTCGAGTGACAGCGATCGATCGGGATCGAGACGCGATCGCAGCCGCGAGGGTAAAGTTAGAACACTATGGAGAGCGTATCCAGTTCTGGCATGGTAATTTCGCTGACTACCAAGCAAATACTATCCTTTTTGATGGGATTATCGCTGATTTAGGGGTTAGCTCTGCTCAATTCGATATTCCCGAGCGAGGCTTTAGTTTTCGCCATACCGCTGACTTAGATATGCGGATGGATCGGAGCCAATCCTTCACCGCCGCCGATGCAATCAATCAGTGGGATGAAGCGCGACTGGCAGATGCTTTCTACAAATACGGGGAAGAACGCCTCTCGCGGCAAATAGCACGACGAATTGTCGAGAAACGGCCCTTTGTGACAACGACTGAACTAGCAGATGCGATCGCGCACAGCGTCCCGCGTAAATACCGTTACGGTAGAATCCACCCAGCTACCCGTGTTTTTCAGGCCCTCCGCATTGTCGTTAACCAAGAGATTGCCTCCTTAGAAACATTCCTCAACAAAGCACCCAATTGGCTCAAAGTTGAGGGCAGAATTGGAATAATCAGTTTTCACAGTTTAGAAGACCGCATTGTTAAACATAGCTTTCGAGACTCACCCTTATTACGAGTTCTGACCAAAAAGCCAATAATGGCGCAAGACGAAGAACTAGAGGGTAACCCCCGTTCTCGTTCTGCCAAGCTTAGGTTAGCAGAACGAATGGCTCAGTAATCGTTTTTGAAGCATCTCAGTGGTAAGTCATGACTTGGTGGAAAGATGAAATTCAACAGCTTCGTCAGGAAAACGAGCAGCTTAGACAGCAGCTGGCAAATCAGCTCAGTTATTGTCAGTTAATCGAGCAATATTTAAAAGAAAACAAGCTGATGGAAGGAGGCGATAGCAATAATCTACCTAACGCTCATTTGGAACTCCTTCACTTCAAGAAATGGGTTGAAGAGCAAGTAGCGAGGAATGTGCCTTGAATTCTTTATACATACTGATGCCTAGCGTTCCTTAAGCCGGGAAGTTTTTCTTAACCCGTTCGCTGCCTCTTATTAATATAAATTAACTTAGGTTTTATCTTCCTTGAGACAGATGTATATCAGTGACCTGGTAATAACATCTGTATACATGATGACCAAACCTCTTAGTGTTATCACACTCTTTCATGCAAGCAATGGAGGACAATCATGGCGAAAGTACATCCATTAGAACTACAGAAGTATCTTCAACAGCTTGATTATCCCGTTAACAAGGAACATCTCATCACTCACGCTAAGCAACAAGGTGCTGACGAGAAGGTGCTATCAGTTTTATCTAAATTTAGAGATAAGACTTACTTGAGTGCAGCTGAAGTCAGCCAAACGCTCACAGCACAGTAAAAGAGAGCGCAACCGCAACTAATCCCCGACTGTGACCATCCCAACAAAAATCCCCTATCACCGATTGCGGGTAGTACCACTCCCTCTTTCTAAAAAGCCTCAGCGTATAAGCTGAGGCTTTGTCATGGGAGATTTAACGCTACTTGTCTGAGGAGAAAATATTATTCTCCCTTTTGCTAGATGGTTTATTTAGCTGCCTTTTCAATTAGCTGTGTCTGTTGGCTAGCAGGCACCGGACGGTAAGTCGCGAACTCCATCGAAAAGCTAGCTTGACCGGAAGTAAGCGATCGCAAATCTGTCGAATAACCAAACATTGTCTTGAGCGGCACTTCAGCACGAATCACTGAATACC
Source organism: Chroococcales cyanobacterium (assembly GCA_036703075.1). GTDB lineage: Bacteria > Cyanobacteriota > Cyanobacteriia > Cyanobacteriales > Coleofasciculaceae > DATNPC01. The sequence continues at coordinate 1,091 of DATNPT010000068.1, read as the reverse complement.
CTTCCATAGTTTGGGAACCCAAGACTACACCACGCCGCGATAATAAATCGCCCTGGATTCGTCCGACAAAGTCGTTGGGTGTCTCCACTTCCACAAGCATAATTGGTTCCAGGATAATTGGCTTCGCCATCGCAAATCCTTGGTAAAAGCCTTCCTTGGCGGCAGCACGAAATGCCAGTTCCGAAGAGTCAACCTGATGGTAGGAACCGCCTTCCAGAATCACTTTGACTCCAGTCACCGGATAACCCATCAGAACCCCGCTATTGAGTGCATCGCGGAACCCTTTTTCGCAAGCTGGAATAAACTGCGTGGGAATTGCACCTCCAACGACTCGGTTGACAAATACAAATGGTTCGTCACAGGGTTCGATCCGACCAACGACATGAGCGTAATCACCGGAACCCCCAGTTTGCTTCTTCAAGGTGTAGTCGAACTTTGCCGCTTGGGAGATAGTTTCGCGGTAAGCTACGGCTGGTTGACCGACGTAAACTTCTGCATGGTATTCTCGCTTCATCCGTTCAACGTAGATTTCCAGATGCAGTTCGCCCATCCCTGAAATCAGCGTTTGCTTGGAATCTGGGTCAACGCTGACGCGGAAGGTTGGGTCTTCTCGCATAAAGCGATTGAGTGCCTTCGACACCCGATCTGCATCGTCCTGATGCTTCGGTGTTATGGAGAGGGTAATCACGGGTTCTGGTACAAACATTCCCTCTAGAGAAAGGTTAGTTCCCTCCGAGCAGAGGGTATCACCAGAAGCGCAGTCAATACCAATCAGCGCCACAATATTACCTGCTGAAGCTTCTGCGATTTCTTCCCGACGATTAGCGTGCATCCGCACAAATCGCCCAATTTTCACCCGCCGACCAGTACGCGTATTGTAGAGTGTATCGCCTTTGCGAAGCGTGCCGGAGTAGATGCGAGTGTAGGTGAGTTGTCCAGTCTCCTCGTCGGTAATCTTGAACGCTAGCGCAACGAGTGGCCCATCGGAGTCGGCATAGACATCCACTGGCTCATTTGTCTTGATATCAAACGCTTTCACCACTTCCCTATCTTCAGGTGAGGGTAGGTAAAAAACAACTGCATCCAGCAGG
>DATNPT010000065.1:0-2700 GCA_036703075.1 Chroococcales cyanobacterium | reverse complement strand
ATTGATCGAACTGACTCTTTCTCGGACATCGGCATAGCGCGGGGCAAGGAGACGCTGAAAGGCAATCGAACCCCAGAGGATAAACGGTATCGGTACAATCGTCATCCAAGCGACATTCGGAGCCAGGATATAGAAAGCAGTACCAATGACAATCGCTGTCGTTGTCACTTGGATAATATCATTCGCCCCAACATCCAAAAAGCGCTCTAGTTGGTTAATGTCATCGCTCAAAATCGACATTAACCCTCCCGTACTTCTGTCCTCAAAGTAGGCAAGTTCGAGAGATTGCAAATGCCCGTATGCATCTAAGCGTAAATCGTGCTGAATAGTTTGAGCGAGATTCCGCCACAATCGAGCAAAGGCGTATTCAAAAACAGATTCCAATCCCCAAATAATGAAACTGAGCAACGAGAGTATCAACAGTTGACTGAAGATATCTGTAACACCCAACTGTGCAATCAGAGAATCTTGCCGCTTCACGACTACATCGACGGCTGCACCAATCAAGGCAGGGGGTGCTAAGTCAAAGATTTTATTGAGAATCGAGCAAGCAATCGCCAAGCCAATTTGGCGGCGATAGTTATGTCCGTAATCGATCAGGCGCTTGAGGGGAGGTGCTTTGCGCGATCGATGCCTCCGTTTTTGAGACTGAGGTGTTGGTGAGGTATTACCACCTGCGGTAGAGCGTTTCGCCGTTTTCTCGGAGGACGGCTGGGATCGTAAACTGGACACGCCGATTAACCCTGAAATTAACCACGTTAACCTGTTCTTGGGAATTTGACATCCTGAAGCTCAGGACTTACGCACGAACGTCACCTTTAGGGACAATGCCGCTGTGGTTGCCCCGTTTTCACGGGTAGGGTGGGCATTGCCTGTTGTTATCTCAGCAAGCTACAGGAGTTTTAGTAGGCAATGCCCGCCTTATGTTTAATTCTGTCTACTGTATTTTTGACCAACTCCTCAGTTGCGGTGGTTGTTGCTGTAACGAATTCTTGCTCCAGCCCACTGGAGTTTGTCGCGCAGCGTTTGGTAGTAGGAGTAGTTGCCCCGCAAAATGATGAACTTGGCATAAAAATCGGCACTGTGGACATCTACCCGTTGTCCGGGCCAAATGGAAGTTGCTAGAACCCCATCCATCCACAACTTGGTGTTTAGTTCATAATCCCCTAAGGGCCAAATGCTGACAACGGAACCTGGAGGTAAGACGAGGGGACGACTGGAAAGACTCAAGGGGCAAATCGGCGTTACAACGATCGCTTCCATGCCATCGTGTAAAATTGGGCCATTGGCAGAAAGGGTGTAGCATGTCGAACCCGTGGGTGTTGCCACAATTAGCCCATCTCCTTGGTACTGATCGACGACTTCCCCATCAATTTCCATTTCTAAAATTGAGGTAATCATCCGATCTGCCGAAGCGGGTTTAACGCACATTTCATTCAGCGCCAAAAAGCGATCGCTGGCAGGTTCGGTATTGGTACGATCGCCATCAAAGACAGCCGCCTGTACCATCATCCTACGCTGAATGGCATAGCGATCTTCTGAGAGTCGATCCCAAATTTGCTCGGTGTCTTTAAATTCCTCAAACGGTTCCGTGAGAAACCCCAGATGTCCTCCCACATTCACCGCTAAAATTGGCACTCCTTCGGGAGCAAGATGTCTCGCGGCAGCCAGCGCCGTGCCATCGCCTCCCAGAACAACAGCTAAATCAATTTGTTCCATGGCAGAGGCCAAAAAGACAGGGAAAGGATTATCCTGTGGGCCACTGGGGCCGAGCAAAACCTGACATTGGCGTTTTTCCAATTGTCGAGCACATTTTTCCGCCCAACTTCGGCTTTGGGAGTCTTTCGCTTTGTAAACAATAATGGCATGCTTGAGCTGCACTGTTAACCTCGATTCCTTGCCCCTTGTCTTCATTGCCATTCTAGGTACAATTCGGAAGCTATGCATACTCTGTGCCACAAAACAGTTTTTGTAGGAGTTGAAAATTGGTAACCAAAGTATCGTACTGGCTAATTCCCTCACAAGAAGACAGAGCATTTTTCCAGGACATGATAGATACTCTGGCACGAGAGTATGACGCTCCATCATTCACGCCCCATGTCACTATTTATTCGGGTGACTTGGCACCGGATGAATCTCCCGATCGACTGATTGAACAGGCAATAAAGGGAGTGCGACCTTTTAGTTTAAAGAGCGATCGCATTCTCTATTCCCAAGAATTTACTAAAACATTATTCGTGCAATTTCAGCCCAATTCTATTCTCAGCCAGCTATCACAGAGCTTGCAAACTAGCTCAAAAATTCCATCCAACTATACTCTTAATCCCCACTTGAGCTTAATTTATCAACAGATGAGTGAGGAAATCCAAAAAAAATTAACGACTTCGCTGACTCTGCCAAAATCTGAAGTGTTGTTTGATGAATTCATGGCTATCTCTAGTCCAGAACGCACGCAAACACGAGAAGATGTAGAGAGCTGGAACATCATTTGTGTTAGGAAATTTCAACTCTAGCCGTTTTCATTGGCATGGAATACGTCCACTGTAGGAGCTGTCCTGCCGTCATTGGTGTCAACTTAAGGTTGGCTAAGCGGTTAAAACCGCAGCTATACAAACGAAACCCGCCTGCGCGGGTTTCCAAATCCTTGATATTTCGTTAGTCCGCGCAGGCGGACTTGGTTTTTATAGCCGCGACTTCCAG
>DATNPT010000038.1:0-2918 GCA_036703075.1 Chroococcales cyanobacterium | reverse complement strand
TCGTTTCAGAGTTGCGACTGAAGTTTGAGCTGTCTCGCACCAAGACTTAGCGGTTGCTGTCCAACCCTTCTTTCTTCTTGCTCGATCAAGAAGTTCTAGCCCTAGTTTGGATGCTCTAAGAGAAGCCGCCATGCTTATTTTCTAAGTGGTCTGTTATTGGCTCAATTCTGGCTCACTTTCAAAAGCAGCGACAAGGATGAGCCGAAACTGCGGCTTTTGGGCATGGGTATCCAAGGAATCATGAAGATGTCGAAAGTCAAGGAGAAACAACCCCATGTCTCAAGCACAATCCAGGATTTCCACTAGCCAAGCCAGCTCAACAACTCCACCCATTGATCCAACGGTGTTATTACAGAACGGTAATAGCCCAACAGCAATTATCCTAAGTATCGCGCTCTTGCTTTGGGTTTTACGTCCAGTGATGCAACAACAAAAGTCCGGTGATTCTGAGTTTGAAAGCGATCGCTCCTCACTTGCCAAAAAAGTAAGCACTCTCTTAACCAAAGTCTTTAAATTAGATAGTTCTCAGTAGTCGTGGCTGAGTCGCATCTCTCGTTTAAGGGGGGCAACTTGAGTGATGGTGCATGAAAACGCGATCGCAAAATTGGAGTAAGAGTTAAAAACTCTATTACCACACTCTTGTAACAAAAGGTAGGAAAATAGTAATAGGTAATAGATAGCTTTTTACCAATTTTCTATTACCCATTACCTGCTTTTACTCCTAAAACGATTTTAGGATGTTGGTCTGACTAGAACGTAAATGTCGTTCGGATCGCACCAATCACAACATCATCATTGTTACTGTTGTGGTCAGGAGCTGTGAGCCAGATTACTCCAGGGGTAATCGCGATATTATCTGTCAGTTGCAATTGATAGAACGCTTCAATGTGCAATGAAGTATCAGGATCTTCGCCAATTGTATCCTTGAGAGAATCGCTCACACTGGTGACTTTAGGCTCCATCCCGACAATGATGGCTGCGACGCTGCCTTTTTTACCCAAATCGGGGAAAGCTAACGTTCCAGCGAAATTAAAGACATCGAGACTGCCTCGATCGAGGGTTCCATCCAGTGTGGATAAGGTGCGAATGTTACTATAGCCAGCCCAACCACCGACGACGAAATTAGGGCTAATTTGCCAAGACGCTTGTAAACCGTAGGAATTGCTAGAAATTGGTGGATTTGCGATTAGCAAAGGGGACGATCGCAAATTAGCGCGATTGCTACCCGCGGTGAAATCGTTGTTGTAAGAACGAACGTAGGTCAAGCCTACTGCGATCGCATCCGTAGGCTTGATGGTTAGCTGCGCGATCGCACCATACGAACCATCAAACAAACCACTTCCAGGTTCTGGATTACCAGCGTCACCAGCTAAATAGCCTAGACTGAGTTCTAAGTTTTCGCTGAACTCGTATTTCAACCCTATTCCGGCACCGCCAACTAGATTGTAAATCGGGTTGCGAGTTCCAAAGTTAGAAAGTGCACCGCTATCACCATCACCATCAATGTAACGGTTCACAGTGTCGGTAAAGTCATCCGGCGCACCAGCGTTGCCTTCAATCACAACGGTTAGCTTTTCACCAATCGGGAACTGATACAACAGCGCATCTACAGCAACATCATTATTGTCACCTGTTTCAAAAGGCGCAGCAGTGAAGCGCAAATCCCCTTCAGGCGTTAGTGTGGAATTGGCAGAGAAGGAATCTGGGTTTAGTGCCTGGAGTCGAACTCGGAGTAAATCCTTGCCAGTGAAGCTAGTATCAAAATTGAGACGAATGCGATCGCCAAAGATAGCTGTCCGGTTTATCTTCTCTCCTAAGGCATTCTCACCCTGAGTAATCCCAGCAAGTGCAAAGATAACGGCGGCGTTGAGTTTGGTAGTCGTGGAAAACTGATGGTCTTCTAAGAACGCCACCCGACCTTCTAAATTATCAACCCGCGTTCCTATTGCGGTCAGTTCTGAGCGGAATTCATCAACTAAGCGCTGTAGGGTTTCTAAATCCTGTTTGGTGACGAAGCCGCCGGTACTCGATTGAATCAATCGTTCGACTTGCTGTAAACAAGCATTCAAGCCAGCGGCAAATTCATACCGCGTCATTGCCCGGTTGCCTCGGAACGTACCGTCGGGATAGCCTGCAATACAGCCGTAGCGTTCTACAAGATTGCGTAGCGCTTCATAAGCCCAATCGCCAGGGGAGACATCGCTCAATTGAGAGACATTCGTAACTTGATCGAGGGCATTGTTGGTCTCTAGGTTATCTGGGTTACTGCTATCTTGGCTACTGTAGCGATCGACTTGGTCTAAAACTGTGCCATTTGAGTCAACCTCTGCGGTTCCGGTCAATGGCACTTGCTGAGCTAATGTGCTGTCTGTTTTACTCAAACTGGGAGGTAGCTGTTCTGTCGGTGCCAGATGGCGAACGTCGAGTGAATTGACAGAATCGTCGAAGGCGTTGCCTGCCAGAGTACTTTGCTCCAATTGATGACTCTCTAGATCTAAAGCCTGAGGATTTGGACTTGAGCTTACCTGAGAACCAGAAGAGTCGCTCATTGAAGTCTGGAATTCCTGCTGTTTCACGTCAGCACCAGGTTCTAAAGAAGCAGCAGGTTGGCTCTTAGTCGTAGATTCCGTTTCTTGGAGAACAATTGGACGGATTGGTTGCTGAGTCGCTTGGGCGCTACTAGCAACTAGGATTAGTAGAAAGGCACTTAAGGCAGCAGGACACCCTTTAAGCACATTTAGGAAGCTTATTGACATTATTTCTCATTCTCACACCAACAGATTGAATTTTACGATACAAGGTGAATCTGTGTGCAAAAAATCACTCAATAAACGACGGAGAGAGCTTTTTGGGCGGATTGACCCAAATTTAGTTCTTTAGAACTCTTTTTCATTTAGGTAAACAAGAGGCGGGGTCTG
>DATNPT010000019.1:0-7172 GCA_036703075.1 Chroococcales cyanobacterium | reverse complement strand
CTTGATGATTCTTCCCACCACCCCGAAAGCACTTGACCTGGATGCCCTCACTAAAACCGTAGAGTTATTGGAGGGGATGAACGCTACATTCAAAATCCTGTTAACCCAAGTCCCTCCCCGTAGTTCTGCTGCCCGCGACGCTAGAAAGTCTCTGGAAGACTTGGGCTTACCCCTCTTTGCTGCGGAAATCCCGCGTCTTGTAGCCTTTGAACGTGCCCCCTTCAAAGGTGTGCTGGTGAAAGACTACCCTGACGCTCGCTCGCAAACGGCTTGGGACAGCTACGTGGCATTAGGAAAAGAGATTCTGCGTTAAATAAGAGAAAAGAGAATGGAGTTGAACTCGGAACTGCATCATTCGAGAACGGATTAACTTTTTTATCCACTTGACGAGCGAGAGAACATCTTCTGTCCGGATTTTAGCTAGTGGCGTTTGATTCTTAGATCAAAGACATGTTAAAGGTGTTGACGCTATATTTTGCTAATTTATATGAAAAAGCTAATCTTAATTTCTAGCCTTTCTTTAGGCTTTATAGTATCAACTGGAATTTTTGTGTTAGCCAATACAACGAATGATACTGGGAAAGATATTGAAAATCTTGAAAAGACTTTTCCTATAATTCGAGACAAAAGTATTGCTTTTTTTCGCAATAGTGATTGGTGTAATGTCATCAAATCCCCTAGAGGTAATTATACAAATAATCTAGGAGTTAACTGTACGTGGAATATTAAGAAAAAAGATAATTTTTTCAATTTTGATGAGGTAGCTAAACAAGATTTTAAGGAAGTTCAGCAGCAGTTAAATCGACCTAAGATTTTCTTGTTAGAGGTAAACTTTAATAAAACAGGTGAAATTGAATCTGCACGTTTTGATGTAGAGTCAAGCGATGTTGCCCCGATTTGTAAGGTGGTTTGGAGTTGCGATCGCAAAACCTATGTCTATCAACCCAATCACGGTAATGTTCTTCCCGAAGCAATTCCTGGCGAGCTGTGGTATGAGCCAGTCAATCGAGATTGGTATATTGAATGGCAAGATTGGAATTAAATTGAAAAAAAGGCAAAGCACCAGTACCCTAAATGCAATAGGTTAAACCCGTTATACTAATGCTTCGCCTTAAAAACCGTTGGCGATTAAGGAGAAGGAGGGAGAATATCCTCGGCTGTCTTAAGCGGTATTTTTTTCCTGACAAGGCAAGCCTCCATTTCTTGCTCGCTAGCAGTGGAGATAATGCCGGGGTGCGCCCACGCTTTTCTGCCGTTGGGCAGTTCAACCTCTGTCCAACCTGCTGGTGTCCGCTTTCCAGTAACAGGGAGCGACTCTCGGAGAGATTCAACAACATTGTTCCGAAAAGGAGCAGGCTCAGAGCGTAAGTTGCCATTGATAAAAATCGTGCAAACTTGGCTCTCTGGCGATGGAGAAGGGCTAGGACTAGGTTCGTTTTTAGAATTGTTCACCGAGGGAGATGGCTTCTGGGAAGAGTTGGGGGATGATGATACTGTATCGGCTGAATCGGCAGAAGGTGCGAATGGCGTTCGGCTCAAGACGCCATACACTAACCCTAAAGCTGCTAAACCTCCTCCAATTCCAATTAATAGAAATTTGTTAGGCAAAGTAGAAGTAGAAGCAGACGCAGACGCAGATTTAGGGGGTGAGTCTGCAAAGCTGGACGGTACACTGATGACAGGAATTGGGTCTATCGGCTGCTGTACTGTAGGTGTTGGCGTATACTCTGGTAGAACTTCATTCGGTATTAACGGTATCGAGTTTTGCTCGATCTCAATATCTGCTTGCGATCCCTCATCAACGTCATCTTCAGGTTCAGAGATGCTAGCTAGATTCAAAGCAATTTGTTCTTCAATCGGTGCTACATCTTTATCTGTCAGTTTGAGAAACTGTTGAAAACGCTTTAATTTCTCACGTTGTGGAGTCTCTAGAGGATTATTCTGGAGGATTGCGCTCTTGTACTCCTGCTCGTATCGCTGCAATTTTTCCTGGTATTCGTAGTGAGGTTTGAGAACTTGTGCTTCAACTTCACTACACTCCTGAGGCGTAATCTGCCATTTCTCTGCAAATTTTTGCAGCAAGTAGCGACCTGCTTCTGGAATCTCCCCACGATTTACCCAAGTTTCGGCTTGTTTGCGATAACTTAGTTTTGGCTCACCAATAGCCGCTTTAGCAAGTAAAATGCGCTCTTGATTTTTGGCTGGATAAAGCTTTGGCTTCAAGGCTGGAGCCGCGATTCTAACTCTGTTGCTAGCGTACTCGTGTAACTCATCAACCGACATCCAACCGTCACTATCGAGATCTGCGGCTCCTGTGCTAATTCCCTCAACCAAGTAGCGCGTGTAAACTGAATGCTCCCAATCCTCTGACTCGAACCCATTCTGGCTGGAGGTGAAAGATGTAAGGATGGCTCGTCCTTTACCACCGAGTTGGTCTTCGATGCCCGCCAATTCATCCTCATTTACCGCTATTTCTTCAGCCCCAATGCGATTGATGCAACCGTCTAGAATTACTACCTGGTGCTGACAGGGGTTGTTATTCATCAGGTTCTGCACAAAACTCAGAGGAATAGAGCTGACTCGAATCAGCTCTGCTCTTGCCGTTTTGCTAGTGATGGACGTTGCCAAGTAGAGTTTGCCGGTATCATCCTCAATCAGATGACCGGAGAAAAATAGTAGTACTGTGTCATCTGGAGAGCGGTCTGAAAACAAGGCTTCAATCGCTTCTCGCATGACTGGAGGATTAGGATTCGATAGTGGTTTTACCTCGTCAAAACTGCCTAGCTCTAAAGGCTGCAATCCTTGCTGCACTGCCTCGACATCTCTTACTGCGCTAGGGAGTGGGTTTAAACCAGGTCCGTACTCGCTGACTCCGATCAGGAGTGCTATTTTTGTCATTTTTATGTCCTATGCTGCTACCAATTCTTATGCGTCCAAGTTCGGATCGTTCAAGCTGTCGTAAACTCAACGTTGGATGCACCTGGTGTCCCAGCCAATTGTGAAGCAGTGGGAGTGTCAACTCAGTTATATCCTGTAAAAAATGCAGGTGGATGCCTGCATTAATATCTTTAGAAACCGCTATTGAAAAAAAATTAATCAATAAGCCTTACCCATGTTTTTGCTGGTCGCAATAGGCAATTGTGTTAATTTTCCAGTCATTTCAACCAGCGAACGCCATAACCCCGATCGCTATTCGAGTTGGTTTGCGATCGCTTCTCAAGAAAGAAAAATGCTGTTGACTCGTACTCATCAAGAGCATTTCAGCTCTCAGGACGAAACTGCTGCTCGATAAGTTTCACTAAAGCTTCTCTAGGGAGAAATCGCGAGATATTGACGATAAGTTGGTTAGTCAATCCGCCCGGAACGACAGTCGAATTATCTCCCTCCAACGCCTTAAGGGCTTCTTCTACCACTGATTCAGGGGAAGCAGAACGCTGCTGGTCTGAACTAGCACTTGCTAATCGGGCAAAACCAGCTACATCAAAAAAGTTAGTTTTAGTTGGGCCGGGACAAACGGCAAGAACTTTCACCCCTTGTTCCCAATTCTCTGCCCAGAGTGCTTCGCTAAAACTTAGCACAAACGCTTTTGTCGCCGCGTAGACAGACATGTAGGGCATGGGTTGAAAACCTGCGATCGAGGAAACGTTAATAATACTTCCAGACCCTCGCTGCTGCATCTGGGGCAAAAATTGATAGGTCAGCTCTACCAACGCTGAAATGTTGAGTTGAATCATTTCTAGTTGCTTCGGCAGAGAACTCTCGCTAAAGGAACCATAGTCTCCAAAGCCTGCATTGTTGATCAGTAGATCGATCGCAATATTTTTCTGAGTGAGGGTCTCAGCCACCTTGGTCGCAGCACCAGGTACTATTAGGTCTTGAACTAACACTTCTACCTGAATTTGAAATTGCTCCTGCAACTGTTGAGCCAGGGAATCTAGTTTGTCTTTTGAGCGAGCGACTAAAACTAGCTTGGTTTGGCGCTTCGCCAGTGCTTGGGCAAATGCAGCTCCAATTCCTGAGGAAGCACCAGTAATCAACGCAGTAACCATTAATTGCAAAGACTATAGATTTACATTTCTTAATGTATCTGAAATTAAAAAGCTCCAGCACGCGCAGCTAGAGCTTCTGTTCATATAAGACGCAATCGCTTAATCTCAACTTCCTAATCATCAATTTAGTGCCTACTACCCCTTGTCCTCTTCTATCCGCAGTCAGGACGAGTACCATTCCGATAGAGAGACAATTGGCTAGCTACTGTAGCAATAGCTCTGACTTAAGGATTAGGTGAATAGAGAAAATGCTCAGGAAGAAACGATGGTTGCATTGGTCTTTTAGCGGGTTAGGGTGAACCAAGGCCTACACAGTGAGACAATTGTGCTTTGCACCGCTACTCGCTACGCCAGTGCCGCATTAGCAAACCTCGGTGCGTTAGCGTAGCGGTACGAAAGGCTAGCAGCAAATCCTAACGCATACTGCACGCGATCGCTACTGACAACAACTCAGAACTATGACTTACTTCCGCCAAAACATCGATCTCATGTCCGGTTATGTCCCTGGTGAACAGCCACCACCAGAGGTCAAAGTAATTAAGCTCAACACGAATGAGAATCCCTATCCCCCCTCACCTGCGGCGTTGCAGGTACTGCGAGAATTGGAGGGAGAACTATTACGTCGCTATCCCGATCCGATGGCTAGTGCTTTCCGCCAAGCAGCCAGTCAAGTTTTAGGCGTGCCTGCCGATTGGATTCTCGTCGGCAATGGTAGCGATGACCTTTTGACCATGATTATCCGCGCCTGTGCTGAACCAGGGCGACAAGTCGTTTATCCGATGCCGACTTATGTTCTGTACCGTACCTTGTCACAGATCCAAGGGGCAGAATTTGTAGAAGTCCCGTATAGCGAGGACTATACGCTGCCAGTTGAGCAACTGGTTGAAGCTCAAGGCGCAGTCACGTTTATCGCTTCTCCCAATAGCCCTTCTGGAACAGCAGTGCCACTGGAACGGTTGGATAAGCTGGCATCGCAATTATTAGGGGTTTTGGTTATTGATGAGGCTTATGTGGATTTTGCCGAGTCTGACGCGCTGGAATTAGTGCAAAAGTACGATAACGTTATTGTCTTGAGAACGCTCTCCAAGGGCTACTCGCTGGCCGGGTTGAGATTGGGCTTCGGTGTGGCTAATCCTACCCTCCTGGAAGGATTGATTAAAGTGAAAGATAGCTATAACCTGGATGCAGTTGCTTGTGCTGTGGGTGCAGCCGCAATCGGCGATCGAAGCTATAAAAATGCTAACGCCGAGAAGATTAAAGCTTCCCGCACCCAATTAGCTAAAGCACTTCAAGACATGGGCTTTTACGTCTTCCCCTCACAAGCTAACTTTCTATTAGCCCAATCTCCTTCCGGTAATGCCCAGTTTCTTTACGAAGCGCTCAAGCAACGGGGAATATTAGTTCGCTACTTCAACCAATCTCAGCTGACGGATAAGTTACGCATTACGGTTGGAACTCCTGAGCAAAATGAAAGGCTGATTGAAGTGCTGGGTGAGTTGCTCGCATCAGAGCAATTTAGCTTAGCGAGCCAAAGTCTTGTGTAAGAGTTCTAAACGTTAAGTTGAAAGAGCTGGTGACTAAACAAGAGCAAGGGAGTCGGGAGTAGAACAATACTACCCGTTCCCTGAATTCTTGATTTCTACAAATTAGGCAGCGACCTCAAGATACGAAGACTGTTAACGCTAGTGAGTTTTAGCTTCTGTTTAAAAATCAACCAGCAGAAGATTGGTCCCCCAATTAAGTACCTCTTCCATAATCGTTTCGGTTCAGATAACAATCGGTACAACCATTCCAGCCCGACTTCTGTCACCCATCTGGGCGCTCTTTTTTTGTTGCCTGCTTCAAAGTCAATCGTGGCACCGATCGCAAAAAATATTTTGATGTTCGGCAACTTATCTTTATACTGGTGTATCCACTTTTCTTGCTTAGGCGCACCCACTCCTACTGCCAGAACCGTTGCTCCTGAAGAATTAATCTCCTCAATAATCTTTAAACACTCCTGCTCGTTCTTTTCAAACCCGAACGAGGGGGAGTGTGCTCCGACAATAATTTCTCTGCCTAGTTTTGCATTAATATTCTCTTGAGCTTGAGCTGCCACTCCTTCTTTTGCCCCTAGCAAGAAGACTTTAATCTCTTCAGTGTCTTTGTGATAGTTACAAAAGGCTGGGAAAAAATCCGAGCCAGAGAGCTTTTCTTTTACAGGTGAACCCAAAAACCTAGAAACATAGTAAAGAATTTTGCTGTCACACAATTTATAGTCAGCTGTTTCGTAAACTTTCAAAAAGCTAGGATCGTTTTGTAGCAGAATTAGGTGATCGACGTTAGGGGTAAAGACTACTCCCTGGTTGATCTGCTGCAAAGCCTCTAACTCGGTCAGATTATCAATTTCTGCGTTCAGTATCCTGACTTTTTCCATTGCTTTTTCCTTGGTTGATACAAGCATTCAATTCTCATTAATGAAACTTATTGATACTTTTGGTAGAGAGTATCTGAAATTATGTGAGAATTTCAGAGCATTTTGCTGACATGTGTACCAATACAAGAACCAACAAAACACTGGAAACAGCGAGCGAGCGAATTGGACATAAAATTAATTTCCTGCAAGAAGAATATAGATCGTCCTAGGAGTGTTTTTGGCTAGAGTAGCAACACTAGTTATAGCATTCCCATTTTGCTGCACTATATATACTCTTTATCTGTGCATTCCCTGCACAATCCGGGAGCGCGAAGGCGGAATCCTACCCTGATACATCAGAAATTGCTATTGGCAAGCAGTTGATACAAAGATTAAAGATTTGAATTTATAAATTATATAGTCTAAATATACGTTGACTTAGTAATTGAACCCTACTTAGGCTATTCGGTCAATTACCTGGGGTATTTGGCTGATTGCGTCAATAGCCTATACCTCGGTAGTCAAAAGCTAACTAAGACATTTGGCTGATTCGTTAAGACATTTGGCTGATGCCGCCAATAGCTTATTCTAACTGATTGAAAGACTACTAAGACATTTGGCTGATTTTCTTGAGATAGTTTATTAACTTACACAAAAGGTTATATCTTTACCAAATCTTTATCGCGATCGTTATCAAAGTGAGATAACTTATATTTTGAAATCAGCAT
>DATNPT010000012.1:0-6253 GCA_036703075.1 Chroococcales cyanobacterium | reverse complement strand
TTTTATGATTTAGCTAGCGATCCTAATCAATTGCAAAGCTTGCACAAGCAGGGAGGGTGGCGTCAGCAGCAAGTCAAGATTTTACAAAACTGGCTTGCTCGACTCAGAGTTTGTAAGGGCAAAAGCTGTCAAATCTTAGAGGATATTTAAATCATTTGTGAAGCGCCGAACCCCGACTTCTCCAAAAAGTCGGGGTTATCAACCGCTAAGCTCTTCGCTATTCCACCTAAAAAAGTTTGGTACGACTGCTTTTTAGCTATTTTCCTAGCCGCTGCTGCCGAATTTCTTGGCGAACCTTCATGAGAATTTTTCCCAGTTGGTTTTGACCCGTTTTGTCTCGTCCACAACCCCAGTAGTAATCGATCGGAGAATCTTCGACAATGAGTTCATCGCCAGTGTCCAAAAGAGTTTTTTGAATATCGCCATGGGTGAGGAATTTTGTCAGAACTCCTTGCCACATGACCTGTGTTTTCACCTGTTCCCAGTCACACCGAAGTTTAAGAGTGCGATCGCGTCCAATCGTTGCCGCCTCCATTGGTGTTTTGGCGTTTTGAATTGTTATAATTAACCCCTCATTCTCTGTACCCATAAACTTTTGCGCTTGATAGTAATGCTCTACTGTTGACCAAAATGTCCCCTCCAACTGAATCGGATGCAGGGAGAAATTAGAAAAACAGCCGTAGGATCGATCAGCTTTATAGAAATAAATGGTCATGTCAAAATACTCTACTATGCCGCAGGGTTATATGAGAAAGCAACAGTACATCACAACCAAGAGTTAGTCCAACATGGTCTGCGCGTGTCTGTTCTAACTCTTAGTCTCAAAGCTTTTGCCTCCCACTTTCACGGCTAGTACCAATTGCTATCGCCCAAATGCGACTCTTTTAAGCTCATTCCCCGATTGTTAGCGTCGCGGGGCGTAGCCCGGTACCGGGCTTCCCGCCGACTTCCTGTTAAGTCTCTCATTACGGTTTGTGAAGCGCGTAATACACTTTACAAAATCTATTGCCATCGAAACTGTACTTAAGGATGGGGGCGTCACAATTGAAGAAGAGCTACCGTTCGATCAAAACCTCACTCTTGAGTATTATGACTGCTACATTATCTGTCCCCCAATCGGTTGAATCTTGGCTCGGTGCCGAAGCCGAAAACCTGCTTACCTATAAAGCCAAGGTCTCTAAAGATTTATTGCATCTACCGGGTCCGGATTGGGTCGATCGCATCTTCGCACAAAGCGATCGCAACCCTCAAGTTCTGCGTAGTATTCAGCAACTGTACTCGTTTGGACGACTGGCCAACACAGGTTATCTGTCGATTTTGCCAGTAGACCAAGGAATAGAACACTCGGCTGGTGCCTCCTTTGCCCCCAATCCTGCCTACTTCGACCCGGAAAACATCGTCAAGCTTGCGATCGAAGGTGGCTGTAATGCAGTTGCCACGACCCTAGGAGTTTTGGGTATGGTTTCTCGCAAATATGCTCACCGCATTCCGTTCATTCTGAAAATCAACCACAATGAACTGCTGACTTATCCCAATGCATTTGACCAAGTTCTATTCGCTAGTGTCGAGCAAGCCTGGAATTTAGGGGCTGTGGCGGTAGGTGCGACAATTTACTTTGGTTCCGAGCAGTCCACCCGCCAAATTCAGGAAGTCAGTCGCGCTTTTGCCCGCGCCCACGAACTCGGTATGGCAACCATTCTCTGGTGCTATCTGCGTAACAATGCGTTCAAGCAAGATAAAGACTATCACGTTGCGGCTGACCTGACGGGTCAGGCGAACCACTTGGGCGTCACCATCGAAGCCGACATCATTAAGCAGAAGCTGCCGGAAAATAATAACGGCTACGGTGCCGTCGCCCAAGCATCGGGCAAATCCTACGGCAAAACCAACGAGCGAATCTACACTGACCTCACCACCGACCATCCCATCGACCTCACTCGCTATCAGGTTCTCAACTGCTACTGCGGTCGTGCTGGCTTAATTAACTCCGGTGGGGCATCGGGTAAAAGCGACTTTGCGGAAGCTGTACGCACGGCTGTGATTAACAAGCGTGCTGGCGGTTCTGGCTTAATCTCCGGTCGCAAAACGTTCCAACGTCCGTTGGAAGAAGGCATCAAACTGTTTCACGCGATTCAGGATGTCTACTTGTCTCCTGACGTGACCATTGCCTAGTGCAAGAAGGCCCTTATGCAAAAGGCAAGAAAGCTCGTACAGTTAGCTTTTTAACCTTTTTCAACTGGAAGTTATTTGTGCCACGCTGCACTAGGTCATTCACAGTGACCAGTGACTAATGACCAAGGTTAATGGCGCAGGATTGAACCCACCGACTATACCTTCCACCTGACAAATATTTTGTGGGATGGGTCGAAAAGCCCATCCCAATGATTCAAGTTAAATCTGGAAGAGCTTAACTCAAAGAATTGAGTTCTGCATGCCGCACTTCTAGAGTCGTGCTAGGAATTTTTGTGACCAATACGGCTTCGCCGAGGTAACTGGTTTGGACTTCTATCTCAGCGTTGGATGGAGCCTCAAATAGTAAGCGTTGTTTGGGAAAAACCACCTGCTCAAAGCGCCAGTTAGAAATATTCGCAATCCGAATAACTTGCAGTTGGCTCGTGGCATTTGTGTAACAACAGAGCCGTTGACGAGAGGTGTCGAGCGGTCGTGAATTTGTAGCTGAGACCATCAATCTTAACCTTTTCTTAGTAACTGATTTGACTAACCAGATCGCGAGTATCTGGCTTTTTCAGCCCATTTTTACGCTTGAGGTGTCCTAGTCGTCGTTCAGCGTCGAGCGCTAAAGCAACTTCTAGAACTGACCTGCTTCCAACCATCCGAACAGCGATCGCTCTCAACCGGAGACGGCTAGATTCCCATCTCTACATAGGTGGGGAGGAAGGTCTCTAGCCGCTTTATTCATGGTTAGCTCGTTCACTCGTTCATTAGCGATTAACCAGGAACTATGCATCTTGCTGCCGCGAAGCAGTACATCGAATTCCCGTTCCTCTGTAGGGTAGTGTGTTCTTTAACACATAAGCTAATCTTTCATAGGATAAGAGACTTCTTTTTGTAATTATATAATCGACGAGTATTTGTAGTCACTAAAACTATCTGAGTTGCTTAGGTAAGGGATTATTCAATAGTTCTGTCTACCGCCGATAGAAAAGCATTATTTGTCATACATTGTCTTACAATTTGCAACAAAAAGCTCTCTTAGTACAATACTATTTTTGACTATAAAACCCTAGATTTGCTGATTTTTGACCACCCTTTTCGAGTGCCATTGCGCTCTAGGCTTTATAATCTCCTTCAATTTTGTATAAGTCATTACGGATTTGCAGTAAACTGCAATACAAAAAACGTTAACACCTTATTCCTAAACTACAGACTAGCTACGATGGAGCATGACTTAGAATTTATAGGTAAAGTCACGACAAACTCAGTTCCCTGGTTTAACGTAGAAAATACTTCTATTGTTCCTTGATGCTTTTCAATAATTTGATAAGAAATTGCTAAGCCCATCCCTGTCCCTTTTCCAACGGGCTTAGTTGTAAAAAACGGATCGAATATTTTGTCTTTGATTTCTGGTTTTATCCCAAAACCATTATCCTTGATTCTAACTTCTATTTGTTCGTGATTCAGTTGGGTCTGAATCACAATTTGAGGCTTAGATGAGCTTTTATTGGTCTCTAATTCATCAATAGCATTACTGATGATATTCATAAAGACTTGATTCAACTGAGCCGGATAGCACTCGATCAGAGGTAAGATGCAATACTGCTTGACAATCTCAATTTTTTCGTTGAAGCGATGCAGTAAAATTAATAGTGTATTCTCAATCCCTTCATGAATATCTACCAGCTTTTTGTCCGCTTCATCTAAATGGCTGAAGTTCCGTAGGGATAGGACAATCTTCCGAATGCGTTCTGCCCCCATGTGCATCGAACTGAGTAATTGAGGTAAATCTTCACGTATGAAATCAAGATCAACTTCCTCGATCTTATTTTTAATTTCAGGTGCAGGTTCAGCATAGTACTGCTGGTAGAGTCCAATGAGTTCTAGTAAGTGTTCGGCATAGGTATTGGCGTGTTCGAGATTGCCGTAGATAAAGTTAACCGGATTGTTGATTTCATGAGCAACTCCCGCTACCATCTGACCTAAGCTGGACATTTTCTCGCTCTGAATTAGTTGTCCTTGAGCTTGCTGTAACTCTCGAATTTGTTTCGCTACTCGTTCGATCAGTTGATTAAGAGAGTTCGCTAAAACTCCAACTTCGTCTTCAGTCATCACAGGAGCTTTTAAGTGATAATCGCCTTCTTGGGTGACTCGCTTAGCAACATCCGTAACAGCTTGGAGTGGATGCGCGATCGCACGGCTGGTATATAACGCTAAAGCCGCTGCGATCGCTATCGACAATACCATGCTAGAGACAATAATTGTCAATCCTAGAGCTTTAGCAGTTTTGAACGTTACCTTCGCCTGTTTCATTTGCTCGGCAGAAGAACGATACAATGTCTCTAGATTGTCTGAGAGCTGTTCCAGATTTGTGGCTGGTTTACCATTAATCAGGATGTCTAAAATTTTATGTTCTGTCTGAATCTGTCGTGGGGTTGGAGTCGCTCTATTAACTTGCTGAGCGAGTAACTGTACTGAATGAGTATAGGTGCTCATTTCAGCATCATAAGTGTGTAATAATGATTTTAAATTTGCCGCATAATTGGGAGGTATATCCTGATTATCTTTTATGTTTGACTTCAGCTTAGAGAGATGAGTTCTTGCATCATTCAGGCTCTTCAGTAGGCTAGCTATTTCCTCTTTAGGTTTGTTCTGATTTTTAAATGCCGATACGGTTCGTTGCTGATGCAGCTTAATTCCTAGAACAGCTTGTTCTAAATAACCCATCAGCTCGTGTCGTTCCTGAGCAATGGTAAATTTTTCTACAGCCCTACTTTCACAATAATTTCCTACGATTAACCCTGTTGCTGTTCCCAAAACAGCAATGCCAAGGGATAGAACATACCCGTAAGCGATTTTTTGGTGAATACTCCAACGACGGGTGAGGCGATTAATCCAGGTTTCTGGAGTTGCGGCATCATTACAGTGAGACACTGAACTAGACGATGAAGTGACAACTGAATCCCGTGTGAGGGTGTTAGAACCTAGGGGCTGAATCAGCGACGACAATCCATATTTAGTCTTTTTTGTCAATAACGGCATGATGACAATAAGAAGTGCCTTGTGAGAAAAAGTTTTGATTGACATGAGTTACCTCAAATTCTCACACTGTTAGTTGGTTTTCCACGCGCGATCGCTAGTGTCAGAGCTTTCACCATAGCTTGCAGTTCAACCCCCACAATGCAACTCGGTTACTGTTCGCTGGTCACTGTTTGAATCACTGCCTTTGCAACCTACAGCTTCTGTATGAAAATCATGTGAACTTAGTATGTCAGCGGCTTAGTTGAATAAAAGTCGTATTGTTGTGCTATTTATGACCTCTCTTACTAGCATCGGTTATTGCCTAAATTAACATTTCTTCAGAGAATCAATAGAGAAATAGAGAGAACGATTTTTATTCAATCCTAGAGCATCAGTGAAGGAAGGAGGAGCAAAATTTTGCGTTCGCTCTTGCACAGCGACATCAATGACACTTCTGTATTACAAAGGTCATGAGGCAGGTGTTTAGCATGGCACTAACCATTCGTCATTTACGCGAAACTGACCTCGATCTGCTCGATCGCATTCTTGTCGCTGCCTTCGAGACGACTCACAGTTATAAAAAACAGTTGCAGCGATACACAGCCATCCAACCAGAAGGGTGGTTCGTGGCCGAACTCGATCGCACAGTAGTTGGGATGGTTGGAGCGATCGACTATGGCGAGTTCGCCTACATCGGTTTGATGGCTGTTTACCCGACTGTACAGCGACGGGGTATCGGACGAGCATTGATGGAAAGGCTCTTAGATTGGCTCAATGCTCGCGGTACGAAAGTGGCACTACTGAATGCGACGGAGTCAGGTGCTCGACTTTACACTCTTGTTGGCTTCGTTGAAGACTCTAAGCAATTAGTGTTCCAACGCGATCGCAAAACACCTTATCCTGCCTCTCCTTCGGAGGTGAGAACCTTATGCAAAGAAGACTTGAGCGCATTGGCGGCATTCGATGCACCCATCTTCGGCGCTAATCGCCTCTCCATCTTCGCGGCTTATTTGTCCTCTCTTCCCGATCGCGCATTTGTCACCCACAATGAAGCAGG
>DATNPT010000011.1:0-2061 GCA_036703075.1 Chroococcales cyanobacterium | reverse complement strand
TTGCCCGTGGTTTGGCCTCCCTTGCAACGATACGTGAATCAAGTGCTATCTCCCCAAGAGCGATCGCAATTGGTTGCTATCTTCGGATTATTAGCCGCCATTGTGGGTATAGCATCACTCACGGGTGCGATCGATCGTTTCGAGGCATTGCTCAAAAGTATCGACTCTGACTCGTTTGGTTCGCTAGCTGAATGGATTGGCGCTTTAGGGCAAATTCTCATTGCCGTCCTGGCCGTTTATATTGCGTGGCGGCAGTATGTCATTTCCAAAGATTTGACTATTCAGCAAAATATCATTACCCAACAACAAACCATTGATGCTTACTTTCAGGGGGTCTCCGATCTAGCATTGGATAACGAAGGCTTACTAGAAGACTGGCCTCAAGAACGCTCATTTTCAGAAGGTCGGACAGCTGCTATTTTAAGCAGTGTAGACGCTCAGGGGAAAGCCAAAGTCCTGCGGTTTTTGTCCCAATCCCGATTGCTGACTCCGCTAAAACGCGATCGCCATTTGGGTCGTCCTATGCTCGATGGTAACGGCGGTTACTTAGAAGATCGCGACTACGGCGTGCGAGTCATTGACCTGAATGTCATGTTAGCAGGGGCAGACCTTTCGGGTACCGATTTGCGCTGGACGGAATTGAGCGATGCCAATATGGTTAGAGCTAATCTGAACAACTGCGACCTAGTAAAAGCCAACTTAGCTCGTACCATCTTGTATGAAGCTAACCTTTCTGGGGCTGACATGAGAGGAGTTCACCTATTCTACGGCTCACTGGAAACGGCAAGTCCCCGCAGCCGCACCAAACGTCCTAATTATGAAACAGGTGCATACACCGGGGCTGTAGTTGAAAATGTTAACTTCACGGGTGTCAAGCGTCTTGATGAGGAACAGCACCGCTACTGTTGTTACTGGTGCGGCGAGAAATCCCGACGAACTATTCCCGGTGGCTGTGACGGAATTCCCAACAAATTAGGTCGATAGCGATCGTCATTAGTTGTTAGTTGTTAGTTATTATTCATCAGCTAGTGGTAAAAACAAACAACCAACAACAAACAACCGACAACAAACAACGAATGAATCCCAAGTATTCCCTGGTCATACCCGTCTACAACGAGGAAAAAAGTATCCCAGAACTGTACCGACGACTCAGTGCAGTGATGGACCAGTTGGGAGAACCGATGGAATTAATCTTAGTCAATGATGGGAGTCGCGATCGCACTATCACGCTCCTACGAGACCTCCACGAAAAAGACCCCCGCGTTTGTTACCTCAGCCTCGCTCGTAACTTTGGGCATCAAATTGCCGTCACGGCCGGTTTAAACTTTGTACGGGGAGAAGCGATCGTTGTTCTCGACGCTGACCTACAAGACCCACCGGAATTAATCCCCGTTCTCATCGAAAAGTGGCAACAGGGTTATCAAGTAGTTTACGCTCAACGCACCAAACGGCACAAAGAAAGCTGGTTCAAACGCCTTCCCGCCTACGTGTTTTATCGCCTCTTGCGGCGTCTTGCAGATATCGAGATTCCTCTAGATACCGGCGATTTTTGTTTGATGGATCGATGCGTAGTAGATATTCTCAACTCCATGCCAGAACGCAACCGCTACATTCGAGGACTGCGTTCCTGGATTGGGTTTCGGCAGACTTCTGTCTGCTACGAACGCGACCCTCGTTTTGCTGGGGAAGTACAGTACACCTTTCGCAAGTCCCTATCCTTGGCCGCCATTGGTCTAATCTCCTTCTCTAGGGTGCCACTGCGACTTTCGACCTACGTTGGCTTAATTGCGGCAGCAGTTGCTTTATTGATGGCACTTCTCGTCCTTTACTGGCGTATTGTTGCTCCAAGTTCTCGCTTGACAGGGTTAGCCACCATCATGATTGCCATTTTCTTCCTAGGTGCCGTGCAGCTTGTCAGTATTGGCATTTTAGGTGAGTATGTAGGACGCATCTATGAAGAAGTGAAGGGCAGACCCTTGTACGTTTTATCTGAGATAGGTGGCTTAATTGAGGAGCGCTCCGCCTACAAGAATTGAACTGATTTGGTGATGTTCGAGCTAA
>DATNPT010000008.1:0-10011 GCA_036703075.1 Chroococcales cyanobacterium | reverse complement strand
CTGAGAAGCGTTACTGCCATCTGACTGTCCAGATTTACGGTAGATGACACCCAACTCGTTCAACAAGATTTCTCGCGTTGCTCTCGATTGCTGGAGAGTCGGTGAGTTAATCGCTTTCAATAATGCGGCGATGAGAAACTGGTTGGAGAAGACCGAGAATTGCTTGATGAAATGTCGCAGTTGTTCGTCTGTCGCTTTGCCTTCGCTAAACCACTGGGTGTAAGCGTTACTGGTAATGATATGGTGCTGCAAGAATTCGCGATCGACTTCGCTAAGGAAGTCTTGGAAGTCGTTTACTTGCTCTTGAGTCAGTTCGCCACGGCGCAAGCGTTCCTCAATCCTTGAAGAAATGGTCAGATGATTCGGAGGTGCTGCAAGAACTCGTGTCACGGTTGGATTCCTCCTAGTTGCAATGAAAAATGAAGTTTTGTAGTTATGGCAGAGGGCGGAAGGTTTATTGCTATTACGTAGTCGTTTGGGCTGTTAAATCTGTCCTAATCTTTAGGGCGACAGCTATATTTAGAAAGAATGGGTTTTCAATCGCTCTTTAATTTCATAAACTCCTAGCAGTATCGTGGCGAATGCCAAGGGGAGGATGTAGTAAATTCCTCGATAGGCTAGTAGTGAACCCAAAACTGTCGTAGCAGGAATTTGAGGCGAAAGAATGAGTAAGAGGACGGTTTCAAAAACGCCCAATCCACCGGGGACATTACTGACAACACCCACCGTCATTGCTAACAAGTAAATTCCCAAAAAGCTTGTGTACGATAAAGATGAGGTCGAGGGTAGCAACACATAAAGAACGGCAGCTGCCAACATCCAGTCACAAGAAGACACTCCTAATTGAGCGAGGGACAGGCCTAAAGTAGGAAACCGAAATTCTTGCCCGTGCAGTCCGATCGCTCGCCGACCCACACCACTTCCTACTAGATAAGCGACTACTAGGAATAGGAAAATAATACCAAGGGGACGCACGCTTAAAAACGGCAAATTGAGCTGGAGCGGAATTGTCAGCGGATTCACCAGAAAAATGATGCCACTGACGGCAAACAATCCCAACCAGAATGTGAGCGTTGCAAAAGCAATGACTTGCGCGATCGCAATTGCTGAAACTCCCCAAGCTGAGTAAAAACGGTAGCGGATAGCGCTTCCCGTGAGGAGGGCAAGACCGATTGTATTGCCAAGGGCAGAGCTGATGAAATTCGTGAACGCGATCTTTGGGTAAGTCAGGGACTGATGAATGTAGCGAAACGCCAACAGATCGTATCCAGTCATCACCAGATAGCCCAAGGCGGTTAACCCAACTGCCCAATACATACGGCTCAAGGAAAGCGCAGTGAGGCTAGTCAACACATCACTGTAGTGATAGGCCCGCAGTTCGTGAGCGATTGCCCAGATCGAAAGTCCTAGAAGCAGGAAGCCCAATAAGGAGCCTAAGTGAGGTGTGAAGCGCTTTTTTCTCTTCATTCTTGAACCCGATCAAGAGCCAGGTTTAAAGTAATCTAGCAAGCGATCGCCTGAGTCAGCGCGAATCAGTGCCACGATAATGTCGGGCAAAGCTGCCCTTCTAGGATAAATCAGATAACGAGGCTCCCAGCGAGGATGAAATTTTTCCTTATAAGCCTGTAGTCCTTTGAAGTTGTAGAACTGGTTTAAGTGTTCGTAAAGATAGTGCAGCGCCTTTTCTAACCGGGGAGAATAAGGTTTTTCGCCCACACCAGAGAGGGCAGCAAGACCGAGGTTAAAACTCTGATATCCTTTTTCCTTAAAGTGCTGGAACATTGAGATAAATAAGAAATCCATTGTGCCATTCTCGACTTCAGCGCGATGCCGCATCATATCGATCGTAATTTCGCTTAGCTGATACTCTGGCACGACATTGGCAAAAGCACTAATCTCGCCAGTAGACGTGCGAACGGCAGCAATCTCGCACTCCCGCAGATAGTCTTCATAAAACCAGCCTAACGAGAACTTTTTTTCCGAGCCTTCTGTCTTTTTGAGCCACTCATCACTCACGACTTTGAGTTCCGAGAGTAATCGATTGGAAATGGGGGGTTCGTAAAACTTGACCTCATACCCCAGCTTGGTGAATTTGTTCAACGGCGTTCTCAAATTTTTGCCCGCCTTTCCTTGCAGCGTAAAGGCTTCGAGGTCAACGATCGCTTCTTCGCCAATTTGCAGCGCTCGGAAGCCAAGACATCTGTAGAGAGCGAGATATTCGGCTGAGGTCTGGTAAAAGGCGGGATACCAGTCATTGCGATCGCAAAATTGTTTAAATCCTGTAATCACTTCCTGGCAATCTTCTGGAGAACCAATCGGGTCTCCTAACGCAATTGCACCTCGACCTTTGGGGACGTAAGCAATGAAGCTGCGTCCAGAAGGACTAAAGTAGTAAGCCTTATCACTTAATAGCGTGAAATGCGCTAATGAAGACCGCCCATACTTCTCGACGAGTTCCTTCGCTCGTTGCCGTTCTGTCAGAGTTGCGGGTTCTCCTCGCAGCAACACGGGTCGCAAGATCATCAACAAAGCATAGGTCAGCGTAACCGCTCCAACCAGGTAGATTGAATCCGCGAAAAATTGACCAAACCGAGTTCTGGGTTCCAGTCCCGCATTGTCTTCTGTAAAGAACATCGCAAAGGTCTGAGCGATCGCATCTTTGAGGGTAAAGTCATAGTCGTAATGTCGGTAATTTGCTAGAAAAAAGCCCGCTGTGCCATAAGCCAGAGTAAACAGCAACGCCCCCATCAGCACCTTGACCCCTTGGGTCATAGATGGTCGGTCTGACTGAGCGGTGAATACATCCCGCATCAGAATAAGTTGAAGCAGCAGCACTCCAGATAGCAGACTTTCCTCGTAGTCCAACCCCTTGAGCAAATGACTCGCGATCGAGACAACCAATAACCCCACGGTCAACAGCCAAGCCACTCGCTTACGTCTTAATAAGTTACTAGCTAGCGCCAGCAAGAAAAATCCAGTAATTGCCGCAAACAGATGTCCGCTCTCCCGCACCTCAAAGGGAAAAATTTCCCTCAGCCACTCGACTCGTCCCTTTAGACTAGGCGTTACCGCAGAGACAAGATTGACTACTCCGACCAAGCCTGTGAGCAAGGCGGCTGTCCACACACCAATCTGATTACGTCGTGTTAGCACGGCGATATCCTTAAACATGCACGAGTCACTTCACAACAGTATGAAGGATGAAGCCTTAAATTTCTTCAGCCTTAAATGTCAATCGTCAGGCTTCATCGTTCAATGTTTAATTTTTTGTTGTTCCATTGCTCTTTGAAACTGCTTTCCGACATAGGACAAAGAATCAGCAGCATGTTTGTGATCGTAATTCCAGCCATAATCAGGGCCTGATATCCCATGACCGCCCGGAAATTCATAAAACACGTTATCAATCCCCAATTGGTTCAATGTTTTATGGAATTGTCGTGATGAGTTGAGAAATTCTTGAGTCATTAAGTCATCTTTCCCAGCATCCATATAAATGTGCAAGCGCTTGCGCTGTTGCACCGGAAGATGTTTCACAATTTCCTGAGGGCTATTTTGGGGACCGCTGGTATCTGTAAAGTAACCAATCTGACTAAAGAAATTATTGAAGTTATTCAGGTGACGCAATCCGATATTGAGCGCTCCCCAACCACCAGAAGACAAGCCACCCATTGCCCAAAGCTGCGGCGACTCTAAGGTTCGATAGCGCGATTTCACAACTTGGACGAGTTCTGACCCGATGAGAGTACCAACCTTCCCATGGGGTCCATCGTAGTAATCGGGGTCCCATCGAGGACTCGAACCTCGTTTGTCGTTACCATCGGGTGTAATGATGATGGAGTACGGAAGTTTTCCACTTTTATAGAGCTGATCCAATACAGGAATTATGCCAATTTTGTCGTACCAAGCACGAGCATCATCATGGCCTCCATGCAGGAGAAAAATGACAGGATAGCGTTTATTGGGATGCTGGTTGTAGCCTGGAGGCAAAATTAAACCGTATTGCCGGACTTCACCCATTGCTTTGCTATTAAAGGTTTTGAGCTGGAAAGTCATCCCGCTATCTTTTTGATTAATCTGAGGCGGATCTAACTGAGGAGCACCAGCAATAAATACATAGCAGTACCCTGCTCCTGCTAAGAACGCGATCGTGCCAATTCCTGCAATTAGAAAGTTACGTATTTTTTTCCCAGAGGAAGATGTAGCTGTCATATTAGGTAAGTTCCATCACTAAATAAGGTGGATATAATTTAGCCACAAATCTCTTGATTTTTATAAAGACAACGTACTGCTAGATGCTTCTTCGCTTGATAGTTGAACTTATTAAATCCTCTCGATCGCTAATTCGATCGCTTCATTGACGACATCAGGATACTCTGCCATTACCAGATGTCCGGCATCAGGCAAATGTAGATGCTCGCCTGTGGGAAAACAGGCTGCTAAATCTTCTCCCATCTTTAATGTGAACATGGAATCTTGTCCACCACTAATCGCCAAAACTGGAAGGTGGGAATTGAGCGGGGGAGTCGGACGCCGAAAGAAGTTATAACTCCAGAAGATTTCTAAAGCTTGGTAGGGTTCAAACTCTGTTGGCACGGGACATTCCACGAAAAAACGTTCCATCACTTCGTGGTGGTGAGCGGTCGAAACATAGCGGGTGAGTTTCTGAACTCCCGGTAAGTGATAGAGGTGCCTGCCGCCCCAAGCCAGGAATTTCATCAATGGGATTTCCCACCAAGGCGCAAGGTCATGAGTGCCACCTGCGATCGCAATTAAAGCACTCGCGGGATGTCGTCGTATCCATTCCAGACCAATGGGTACCCCGTAGCTATGGCAACACAAGACCGGAGACTTGATGTTGAAGCGATGCAATAGCCGTGTTAAGTCTCGTCGATGTCGTCCCAACGAGTAGCGCCGATAGGGACTAGACTGTCCGTGTCCGGCTAGATCGTAAGCCAAGACTTCCCGACCTTGGGCGTGAAAAAAATCATATTGCGATCGCAAGTTGAAGCGGTTGCCCATGCCTCCGTGCAGGAAGACTACAGCCGGACGCTTGCCTGGACTATAGCAAACCTGTAAATCCACACCTGGACGTAGATGAATCGTCTGACCTGTTAATGTGTCTTCGGCAACGCTAGTGTTAAGAATCATCGCTTCGACGGCATTCCGATTTTCAATGGATATCTCTCTTTTTAAGATGGCATGACCATTTGTCAGAGTAATGTCGTTGCGATCGACTTGCCGTGACAACTTCTCATCCTTTCTTAAGATTCCTTCTTGAAATTGTCATACGGAATCGACTCGGCATCTCGTGTAGTCTGCTGAATTCTTAACTCTTACCTTAGAGGTAATTCGCGATCGACCCTGAAAAAATGTCTGGAATTCTAGCGCTAACTCCTGTTGCGCTTCTCTAGGCTCTCACGAGCGAAAAATAGTTCGATAAGCTAGATCCAATTGCTTCCTCCTTAGGAGGGATTTATGAGAAAACTAAAGTTTGTTTTACAATCGCCTCAGTCAGACACAAACGCGAAAGTCCGAGTTTTTAAGCGCTTAGCGGCTTCAGTGATTGCCACTCTCGCCTTCACTTCAGTAGGAGATGGTTTAAAACCCACCCCAGCTGAAGCGAAGGCTTCCACTACTCCATTGACCTCAAGCGTCGCTCAAGTCGCTTCGACCGTTGCTAGTCAAAACTTTATCCAACCTAAAACAACAGCCTCCGTATTATTAACCCATCCCTCAACGCTGACACCCCTGGCTCAGCTCCAACTGAAGACAACTCAACCTGAGAAAATTCAGGAAGCAGGTCTTGAAGGACTGATTCCTATCATTCTCATTGGGGGTCTAATTATTGGTGTTCCTCTGTTTTTCGGCGGACTTGTGGTGATTGGCGAGCGAGAAGTCGGAATTGTTGTTAAGAAATTTGCTCTTACAGGCCGAGGTCTACCCCCAGGACGCCTGATTGCTCTAGATGGAGAAGCGGGATATCAAGCCGATACCCTCGCTCCCGGTTGGCACTGGGGTTATTGGCCTTGGCAATATAGCGTCCGCAAAGAATCAGTAACCATCATTCCTCAAGGTGAAATTGCCCTAATTGTTGCTGCCGATGGTGCCTCTATCCCAGCGCAACGCATCTTAGGTAAAATCGTTGCTTGCGATAACTTTCAGGATGCTCGGAAGTTCCTCAAAGGAGGTGGTGAAAAGGGTCGTCAGCTAGCGATTCTGACGGCAGGAACCTATCGCATCAACACTGCCTTATTCACGATCATTACCGCCGCCAACGCCCACCATCATGGCATGAGTCCGGAGCAGCTGCGCGTGTGCAGTATTGCTCCTGACAAAGTTGGGATTGTTACAACCTTTGATGGCAATCCGATTGAATCAGGGGAAATAGCTGGCCCCGTTATCCCCGAGCACGATAACTTTCAGAATGCTCAGAAATTCATCAGTGGGGGTGGACGACGCGGTTTACAGGAACAGGTTCTCCTGTCTGGTTCTTGGAACTTGAATCCTTGGTTTGCTGGGGTTAATCCAGTCGCCATGACAGAAATTCCGATTGGCTATGTCGGCGTGGTGATTTCTTATGTAGGTAAGGCGCAAGAAGATGTAAGTGGTGCGGCTTTTACACACGGTAACTTAGTCAATCCAGGACACAAGGGCGTCTGGGTTACACCCCTTTATCCCGGCAAACATCCGCTCAATACCCAAATTTTGAAAGTTGAGTTGGTACCAACCATTAATATTGTGTTGAACTGGTCGGGTAGAACGGAACGGCACAGCTACGACTCAAAGCTTTCCTCTCTGACTGTGCGTTCCAAAGATGGTTTTGCCTTCGATCTGGAAATTGCCCAAATTATCCATGTCGGTGCCTTGGATGCGCCCAAAGTCATCTCCCGTGTCGGTGCTATGCAGAATTTGGTAGACCATGTATTGCAGCCAACGGTGGGAAATTACTTCCGTAACTCGGCTCAATCCTATACAGTCCTGGACTTTCTGACTGCCCGTTCCGAACGACAGGTGGAAGCGGCTGAGTATATTAAAACAGCTCTCCGTGCTTACGACGTGCAGGCGATCGATACTTTAATTGGGGATATTTTGCCGCCTGCCGAACTGATGACGACACAAACCGATCGCAAAATTGCCGAGGAACAGCGCAAGACGTTTGAAGTGCAGCAAATGGCACAGACGCAGCGTCAGCAGTTGGTGAGAGAAACCGCGATCGCAAATATCCAGCAAGACTTGGTGAAGTCCGAGCAAGGCGTCAAAATTGCCGAACTCAAAGCAAATGCCAGAGTTAAGGAAGCCACTGGAGAAGCTGAAGCGATTCGAGTTACAGGAAACGCGAAAGCCGACGCCTACCGTGCTGGTGTGGAAGCCTTGGGTTCGCAGGGTTACACGGCATTGCAACTAATGCAAATTATTGGCGATCGCAGCGTGCGCGTTGTTCCCGATGTTGCGGTGAGTGGCAACGGTGGTGGCGCTGGGTTAGTCGATGGCTTGCTGGGTATCATGCTGCACAACCAAACCAGCCATTCTAATGGAAAGTCGTCATCTGGGCCTCCTATTCCCTCCGTCAAAGAAGCAATGACAGCAGAGTTGGAGCCTGCGTCTTTACCCGCGATCGCTGAAGTAGAGCCTATCCGAGTAGAAACTTCTTCCCCGACAACGGTGTCCCAACCCACCAAACAGTCTGTGACAAAGACACCTCCACCACCTCCACCCAAAACATCGGTTGAGTCATTCTTCAACCAGTCCTCCCAGGACGCTCCACCCTTACACTAGGGCGTGTTTTCAAACCCTTCGATCCCCCCCATGCCCCCCTTAAAAAGGGGGGAGAATTCCACTCAAAGTCCCCTTTTTAAGGGGGATTTAGGGCGATCTCACCAACAGAAAGGGAGCCAATAAAGTTTGAAAACACAGCCTGTGGGTCTCATACCAAGTTGCAGTCAAAGGTAGTGGATAGGAAGACTAGGAAGACAAAGATGACATACTCCTGAGAGAAAATACTACATATGAACGCAACTTGGTATCAGTTGAAAATTAAAAGTAGAGGAAAAACCCTTTGTTGAATTTTCTTGAATGAGCTATTGTGTAAACCCTGATTGTCCAAAGCCGCATAACCCTGAACGCAATAAATTTTGTCAGGGTTGCGGCTTTAATTTATTGTTACAAGAACGTTATCGCGCTATCGAGTTAATCGGTCAGGGTGGATTTGGTAGAACGTTCCTAGCGGTGGATGAAGGTCAATCTCTATCTGCGTGTGTGCTGAAGCAACTGTGGACGAAGAACCTGACGTCTGAAGTGTCGGAAAAAGCGATCGCTCTTTTTCAACAAGAGGCAGTTCTCCTGGAAAAATTAGGTAATCATCCGCAAATTCCTACCTTAATAGCACGCTTTGAACACGATCGTTGCCTCTACTTGGTGCAAGAGTTTATTGATGGAACCAACTTAGCCAAGGTTGTAGAGGAAGAAGGCATATTTAGCGAGGCTCAAATTTGGCAACTTCTAGACGAGCTATTACCAGTACTTAAGTTTATCCACGATCGCCAAGTCATCCATCGCGATATCAAACCTGAAAATATCATTCGCCGCACTTGTTCACCTACAGTTTCCTCGCTTAGTAAACAGGATACTCAGCTAGTATTAGTTGACTTCGGTTCTGCCAAGGTAATGACAGGTATTGCCACTTTGAAGTCAGGAACTCGCATCGGTAGCCCCGAATATGTGGCACCCGAACAAGCGAGAGGAAAAGCTGTTTTTGCTAGCGATCTTTACAGCTTAGGAGTCAGTTGCATTTATCTACTCACTGGCATTCCTCCCTTTGACTTGTTCGACGTAGTTAGCGATCGCTGGGCGTGGCAAGATTATTTGACTCAGGATGTTAGTGAAAGTCTTGCTCAAATCTTAGATAAACTCTTACAACACGCTCTCACCCAACGCTTCGGGTCGGCGGATGATGTGATGCAAGCGATCGCTAAAGTTAGAGGAAGGGCGGATATACCTCAATCTCGGCAGGAAAACCCCGTAGAGGCGACGGTATTATGGCAATGTGTCAATACTTTAACGGCTAATTGTACTGTCAACTCAGTGGCAATTAGTTCTGATGGCAAGTTGTTAGCGAGTGGCAATGATGACAAAACGATTCGGTTGTGGAATGTAGAGACTGGACAAGTTATTTTTACCCTAACTGGACATTTAGATAGCGTGAAGTCTGTTGCTTTTAGCCCCGATGGAACAACGCTTGCTTCAGGCAGTAATGACCGAACGGTGAAGTTTTGGAACTTGAGTAATTTTCAAGAAATCTGCACGTTCTCTGGGCATTCCCATGCGGTGAAATCAGTCGCTTTTAGTCCTGATGGCAACCTCTTGGTTAGTGGCAGTTGGGATAAGACGATTAAACTATGGAACGTGCAGACAGGTATAGAAGAAAGCACGCTTGCAGGTCATGCCTTGCAAGTCGCGTCAGTCGGCTTTAGTCCCTGTGGTAATGTTCTTGCTAGTGCCAGTTGCGATCGCACCATTCGTTTGTGGGAGTTGCCTGCTCGCTATTTAAGCACGCTCCATGGTCACGCTTGGTCTGTTGGTGCTGTCGCCTTCAGTCCGGATGGTAAAACGTTGGCTACGGGAAGCGATGATAACACGATTATCCTCTGGGACTGGAAAACTGGCAAAGCACTCCACACGCTGGCAAGTCACTCGTGGTCGGTAGTCGCACTCGCCTTCAATCCTAATGGGGAAATTTTAGTTAGCGGTAGTTGGGACAAGACGATTAAGCTTTGGCAGGTGAGTACGGGCAAAGAGATAGCTACCCTGACTGGACATTCAGACTCGGTTTCTAGCTTGGCAATGAGTCCCAATGGGCAGGTGATGGCTAGTGGCAGTAAGGACAAGACGATTAGGCTTTGGTATCGGATTGGGTAAACGATCGATCTTGGAATGGTATGAGTCCGTGCCATTTTTATTTAAAGTTGCAACAAATCGGATGACGGGGAGACGGGGAGAAAGATGTGTTGCAAG
>DATNPT010000002.1:0-14204 GCA_036703075.1 Chroococcales cyanobacterium | reverse complement strand
GCTCTCTTATGGATTCCTGCATAGACGGGGAAAACTGCACCCACCCCTATCATCACAGCTTGGATTCTATCTTTATGCTCAGCCATCCAATATTCTTGCTTGGGACAACCGAGAGAAACAAACACTAATCCAGCACCACTTTCATTAATCTTTTGAATCAGTGCCTCATCTTCAGCTGGAGTAAGTGGGCGAAAGGGCAGGGGTTCCATAGAGGCGATTTTTATGTTAGGAAAATCCCGCTCTAACTTTTCCCTCATTAAATCAAGAATGCTGGACATTGACCCCACAAAGCAAACGCTGACATTTTGTGACTCAGCTAGCTTGCACGAGGCTAATAATATATCCATGCCTGCTACCCGATCTTGATCCCGCACTCCCATTTTTCTCATCATCCAAACGAGAGGCATACCATCAGGAGTGACGATGTCGGCTTTTTCTAATACATCAGCCATTGCTGGATTTTTATAAGCTTCCATGAGCATATGGACATTTGCCACACAGACAGTCCGGCTCTCACGATTACGTGCCCAATGCACCATTGTTTGAATTTGCTTTTCAAAAGGTAAGGCAGTGACCGGAGAATTAAGTACTTTTTGAGTAGGTAAAGACAATTTATTAGACATATTCTTATTTCCCTGACTCTGATAGGAGAAAAACAAGGCTTAATGACACCGCTTCATAGCTGAAAATGCCATCTTTTAAAAGAAGCTCGTATTTTTAAGGCTTAATTAAAAGCGGAATGCACGAGATAAACTTCGGAGGTTTTTTGCCTAAATCATGTAAATTCAAATAACAGATACTTAGTGCTAAATAAAATTAGCTTTGTATCTACGGATAGATGACCCTTGACATTTCTTCTGCTAAAGCATTTGTAATAGATCTCCCGCTCTAATGCAAGAACTTTCCGGAAATTTCATGACAACTTCATATTTTTTGTCAGTACCCTCTCTGAGGTATTGCCCAAAGCTAAGATAAGGGACTGCAATCGCGCTCTATCTGTGCTTTCCTTGGTACGTGATTTCACGGAGAAGTCGATGACAAAATTATCCGCAACTAGACAACGTCTTCACTAAAGCTTCACCAGGGTTGGAAATGCCTAATAAAATCTATGGATTGAAGGCATTTACTTGATTCTCTAATGACAGCCATTTGAGTATCGGAGCCGAATGTTTGCGATCGCGTTCGACTTCAGTTCAACTTGTGTATAACTTATTTACATTACTTTGCAATTACAAAGAAAGGCTCCCACATTTTTAAACATGGGAACCTTCTGCGCTCTGCCTTCTGAAGACTATGTCCCTCTGCTCAGTAACTCTCAAGTGTTTCTTGGCGTGGAGTATTAGCTCCTAAAAAATTATCCAAGTCTCCGTAGGTACCCGCATAGGTTATGGTTGGAGACTCATAGCCCTTGAGATGAACCGTGTGTTGCTTGAAGTCAATGTGATAAAGCCCTAAATCAGAAAGATAGCGGTACGTGTCTTCTCCCAAAGCAATATCTAAACCAATTTGCTTCGTGGACGATTCCAAGCGAAAGGCAGCATTTACCGTATCACCGATCGCCGTATAATCGGGGCGATCGCCACTGCCCGTGTTCCCAATCATTGCGTAACCCGTATTCACTCCTGTTCCAATCCGCAAAGGAAAGGGGAGAGGGTATTGCTCGGAAAGAGCTATCGTCATTTTGTGCAGCGCACTAACCGCATACAAAATATTCATCGCTTCCTCACGACTGACCCCTTGCGAACCGTGAAACCAAATCGCCATGATGGCATCACCGATGTACTTATCCACCCAGCTACCAGATTTACGGATAATCTCTCCCGACTGGCGAAACCAAGTGCCAATCACTGCCGAGAGGATTTTTTCATCCAACTGGCGGGTCAACACCGTAAAGTCGCGGATGTCCACCACCATGACTGACATCAGGCGACGCACATGCAAGGTCGATGTCAGGGTTTCTTTATCCGAAGGTGCGGGTAACTCATTTTTCTGGCTGCTACTCGGACAATGGAACTCTAACTCAGTTTGACCAAAGGTTAAGCGATCGCCATTGCGTAACGTCACTGGAATGCTGACTCGCCGACCATTGACAAAGGAACCATTTCGGCTTCCTAAATCGATCAGATAGAAATCGCCGGTTTCGGTACACTGCAACATGGCGTGGTTGCGGGAAATCCACCGATCCGACAGCACAAAATTATTATCATCGCTACGACCAACAGTCCAGCAATTGCTACCCACTAAAGGAAGATAGCGATTACCAGTTTCGGTCGGCAGTAGGAGGTAAGGAGTGGATCGCAGAGTCACCACAGGCACAGAAGCGACGACAGGGTTAATAGCATTATTGCTCTAGTAGATGCATTCTGGAGCCAAACTAGTGAGTCCGGATATTTATCAACTAGACCTAACGCGAAGAATAGTTCGCGGCAAACATTCTGTTGTTTTAGGCCATAGAAGCTGCTATCCAAAATAGACTATCTACCAAAATTGTACTCAAGACTGCTCCACTAAACGCCCACCAGTGTAACTGCCCTTTCGCCAAAGACCAAAATCCTACGATTCCCAACGTACTTCCCAAGACTACAGCCCAACTAATTCCCCAAGGGGTTTGCACCTGCGCGATCGCACTTTGCAAAATTGGCGTCGCTAGGGTGGGTTCAACTCGCATCACTTGACGCCAGTGAGGAATGAGATCGGTGATATAGAAATATACATCTGTCAGTGCTGTTCCGAACAGCGAACCTAAATAAAACAGATTTCCGACCCTTCCTCGACCCCGCCACAAGCCCCACAAGGCAAACGGCAGACCAATTGCTTCTATAGGTAAGTGAATCAACGGTTCTGTTCGCAGCCAACCCCAATAAATCGAGCCAGCTAACCAACTCCAGCTGAATCCCAGTAGCAAGTCCCCCCAGACTTGAGTCGTTGGGCGTTTCAAGAGCATGAGTGCTAACCCAACCCAACCCAACGTTGTTATTAAACTTAATAATGGTAGCTGCCGTACTAAGGGAGCTTGAATAAATACCGGCACGGACACGAGAAACGATGCAGCGGCAAAGATTAACCAAGCTCGTCGGTCACCAATTTTATGAACTTGATGAGAGATAAATAGTTGCTCTGACCGGCTTGAGTAGTCAGAGGCAGAAGATGAGAACCAGGTATTGTTAAACAAGATATTGTTAATATTCTTTACTTATCTTTATATATCTCAAGATACCACATAGCTATCCCCCCCTAGGGGATATTAATCATATTAATCGAGTTTTAGATAGCTGACCAGTCAGCCGAAGGATGAACCCTGAACTTGACTGGCTGAAATTTGACTTGCTGATAAAGCTTAGAGTCAGTAATACTTGAGCGAGGACGCTCTAAGCCTTGGATTGGATGGATTAAATGGCTGCTCAAGTAGTGACCAGTGACCAGTTATCAGTGACCAGATTTCAGACGGGGATTAAACCCGAACGGGAGAGTGCAGCGACCGTGCTCTTAACGCGACAACCTACTGCCTACAGAAGCAGGGACTTCTGGCTACCACCGAAAGTACACAGTGAGCAACCCACCGCTGGTCAGGAGTTCACTGAAATCACTGTTCAGTATTGGTCGTGATTCTCTCTGGTAGGACATAGGCGGAAGGAATGCTCAGATCGCAACGTCAATGGTTCAAGTTCGTTAGCGCTGGTGTGGTTGGTATATTGCTGACCTTCCCTTTGAAGGTCCTCGGCACTCCCCCGCCATCAGAATTGGTATCGCCCACTACAACACTAACGTCCCCAATCAATGTTGTTCAAGCTGTGGTTCTGGGTATCGTGCAAGGGTTAACTGAGTTCCTGCCAATTAGTAGTACGGGTCATTTAAAAGTTGTATCCGTGGCTATGGGTTGGGACGCTCCAGATGTTGCCTTTACCGCTATCCTTGAGCTGGGCAGTATCACTGCGGTGATCTGGTATTTCTGGGCAGATTTGGTTCAACTAGTGGTTGGAGCAATTGTAGCTATTCGAGTATCCGATCGCCAGCCTCATGAGTTACAGATGGTAGTGGGAATTGGATTAGGAACTCTACCGATCGTCTTGTGTGGATTGCTGATCGAGAAATTTGTTCCCAACTTCGATCGCTCACCGCTTCGGAGTCTAGGCGCGATCGCGATCGCGTCTATTGTCATGGCAATCCTACTCGGACTTGCCGAACGGTTGGGTAGCCTGAAACGCAACTGGGAGGATTTAGGGATTCGAGATGGGGTTTTGATGGGTTTAGCACAGGCAATGGCTGTCATTCCTGGGGTGTCGCGTTCTGGATCGACTCTGACAGCTGGTCTATTGATGGGTTTGGAACGGGCAACAGCCGCCCGTTTTTCGTTCTTATTAGCGATTCCTGCCATTACGCTAGCTGGTTTAGTTGAATTCTACGGTGTCCTCAACCGGGGGTTAGGGGCAACCCAGTTAAGTTCATTGATTGTTGGGTTCATCTCCTCTGCTGTCTTTTCCTATTTAGCGATCGCATGGCTACTGCGCTTCTTACAAACCCAAAGTACTTGGATTTTTGTTTGGTATCGATTAGTGTTTGGGGCGGCCATTCTGAGTGGAATCGCAACCGGACTAGTTAAGAACGTCTGATTGCTGTCAGAAATTACCGATTGAGGAGCATTTTCCAGAATGGAAGGTAAGCACTTTGCTCTGGGCAAGAGCTTTAATAGTGTCTGGTGACCCACTATATAGGAGTTTTAGGAGTTGAGTTGATGACAACCATGTTTTTAGTATCTGATGGTATTGGATGGGAGGGGATCGGTGCAGGACTGTCCCTCATGCTACCGAGTAGTGGCAACCTGCTACTCGGCCAAGCTAACCCAGCAAGTGACGGAAATTTGCTGCAAGGACTGTTTCAAGCCTTTATTTTGGGAATCGTGCAGGGATTAACAGAATTTCTGCCCATCAGTAGTACAGCCCATCTCCAGGTTTTTACGAAAGCTCTGCATTGGGAAACAGTGGGGGAGAAAGCCTTTGTTGCTACAATTCAGTTTGGTAGTGTTGTAGCTGTCGTTTTATATTTTTGGAAAGATATTAGCCAAATTCTGACTGGTGGATTAAAGGCAATTCAGCAAAAAGACTGGCAACGCGATGAATGGAAAATCATTGTCGGCATAGCAGTTGGAACATTACCAATCCTAGTGGGTGGACTTCTCCTCAAGGAAGCACTCAATGATGAGAAATCAGCCATTAATAGCATGACGACTATTGCGATTGTGTCAATCGTCATGGCATCGTTGCTAGGACTGGCAGAGCAGATCGGCAAGCGCAAGCGGAATTTTGAGAACTTACAGGTTCAAGATGGCATTCTGATGGGATTGGGGCAAATGCTGGCGCTAGTACCTGGTGTATCTCGATCGGGCTCAACGTTAACCACTGGGTTGTTTCTGGGACTGGAACGGCAAACAGCGGCTCGGTTTTCGTTTCTTTTGGGTCTTCCTGCCCTCACTATCGCTACGCTATACGAATTTTTCAAGGAAGCGTTAGGTAAGATCGATCTGGCTCTGGTAATTGTAGGAACATTATCAGCTTTTATCTTTTCCTATGTGTCAATTGCCTGGTTATTGGGCTATCTGCAAAGACACAGTAATTGGATCTTTGTCTGGTATCGATTAGGATTTGGGGCGGCAATTCTCAGTGCGATCGCACTTGGAGTATTGAAAAATAGCTAGATTAATCTTGAGGAAGCCTCAAGAAGTCTTTTGAGATCGCGATAATCGAAGGATCTGACGAGTTGCAAGGTATTGCTTTATCAGCAACTCTGACTTCATTGCGATCGCTTTCAATACCAAACTTCATCTTCGAGGAGTTTCCACCAACAAAGCTTGTCATGTCTAGAGCGAGCGAAACGCTATAAGAAGAACTAGACAGGCATAAAATCTAAAGTTTATGAGTGAAACTTCTATTCGTCCTGCTGTAATCACCAGGGTGCTGCCCCATTCTATTGCTGCTGAAGTTGGGTTTGAGCCTGGAGATGCCATTGTAGCTATCAACGGCATGCATCCTCGCGACTTAATTGACTATCAGTTTTTGTGTGCCGATGAAGTCCTAGAACTTAAAGTCCTCGATGCTAGAGGTAAAACTCACGTTGTCGAGATAGAGAAAGACTACGACGACGATTTAGGACTAGAATTTGAGACAGCCTTGTTTGACGGCTTGATTCAATGCAATAATCGCTGTCCTTTTTGCTTCATCGATCAGCAACCACCTGGTAAGCGTCAAAGTTTGTACCTCAAAGACGACGATTACCGCCTTAGCTTTCTCTATGGTTCGTACTTAACTCTGACTAATCTCACACCAAAAGAGTGGAACAGGATAGAACAGATGCGGCTATCCCCCCTCTACGTATCCGTTCATTCCACTGAACCCGATGTCCGCAGACAGTTGCTGAAAAATCAGCGTGCAGGACAAATTTTAGAGCAGTTGCAATGGTTTGAGGAGCGACGCCTGCAAATTCACGCTCAAGTTGTTGTTTGCCCTGGTATTAACGATGGGGTTCACTTGGAGCGTACCCTCTCAGATTTGGCGAAGTTTCACAAGGGTGAGGTGCCAACGGTAGCGTCAGTGGCTGTAGTCCCCGTAGGACTGACGCGTTTTCGCCCAACTGAGGATGAGCTAGTGCCAGTCAGTCGAGAGAAAGCAGAGGAAGTAATCGACCAAGTTCAGGTACTGCAAGAGAAATTTCGCCAGCAGTTACAATCTACCTTTGCGTGGTTAGCAGATGAATGGTTCTTAATTGCTAGACAAGAGTTACCACCAGAATCTCATTATGAAGACTACCCTCAAATCGGCAACGGTGTTGGCTCAATCCGTCAGTTCCTCAAGCAATTTCAAGATTTTGCTGCTCAAAAACTGCCATCACGCCTAGAGACTCCCCGAACTTTTACCTGGGTAGTGGGTAATGCGGTTGAAAAAGCCTTTGAACCTCTCGTGCAGCAGCTAAATCGGGTAAAAGGACTAGTTGTTAGGCTAGCAGCGCTACGTAGCGACTACTGGGGACAGGAAATTACGGTGACTGGCTTACTAACTGGGCAAGACTTGCTTGCAGGCTTGCAAGAGCAAGAGTTAGGCGATGCTATTTTGCTACCCTCCGTGATGCTCAAGCATGGCGATACTCGCTTTCTCGATGATAAGACGGTTGAAGAACTTTCTCGTCAACTCAAAGTTCCAATTTTGCCAGTCAACGGCATTGAAGAACTGATTAAGGCTTGTATCAAACAGAGCTAGCAGCTTGAGGAGAGTAGTAGGCTATCTAAGGAAAAAAGCCATGGAATTAGAGTTCCATGGCTTTTTGTGTGGTGTGAGGAGTTTTATACTTGCATTTCATCCTAAAGGTCGTAGAGCAGTAGAAAGTGCCAGTAACAGTTTTGGTAACAGACTTGTCAAAAAAAATGACGGGGCACTCCGAAGCACGATAACATAAACCCTGCTGTTCATCAGAATGCATCTACTTTTTACGAAGACTCATGACTTACAAACTCAAGTTATTGCCGTGGTGTATCGTTCGTCGCTTTCCCAATAGTAGTTCGCAGGTTATCATTCGCTTTCGTCGCCGCAATGATGCCGAAGCTCACTTACAAATCCTTAAGGGCAATAATCCAAGCGCTTCCTACGAGGTTTTTTTTGACATCACGTCAGAACCTACCGACTTGGCTGGTAAGCGGGCACTGCTCCAATTTCAGCCTGATGTAGATTAAGCATAACCTTGTAGAGACGTTCCAGCCGAACGTCTCTACGATCCTGCTGATACATCTTCACCCTAACAAGCTTGATAATTAAGAACTGGTAGTCTTACGCCAAGAACCTTTGGAAAATGAGCGAAATTCGGGCATTAATTTTTGACGTTGATGGGACTTTGGCGGATACTGAGCGGGATGGTCATCGGCTCGCGTTTAATCGCGCTTTTGCCGAAGCAGGGCTAGATTGGGATTGGTCAGCTTCGCTATACGGGGACTTGCTTGAAATTGCGGGTGGTAAAGAACGTATCCGCTTTTACATAGACCAGTATTGTCCTGATTTCAAGCCACCTAGCGATCTGGATGAGTTTATAGCTAACCTTCATGCGACTAAAACCAAGTATTACCAACAATTAGTCGCCGAGGGAGCTATCCCCTTGCGTCCTGGAGTGAAGCGATTGCTGGAAGAAGCGAGGGAAAAAGGGATGCGTTTAGCGATCGCTACTACAGCCGCCCTACCCAATGTTACGGCATTATTGAAACATACTCTAGGTTCGGAAAGCCCTTCTTGGTTTGAAGTCATTGCAGCTGGTGACATTGTGCCTGCTAAAAAGCCAGCTCCAGATGTATATCAGTACGTGCTGCGGGTAATGGGCTTAGAGGCGTCGGAGTGCCTTGCAATCGAGGATTCCTACCAAGGTTTGACAGCGGCTTGTCAAGCAGGTTTAAAAACAGTGGTTACTGTTAACGACTACACAAAAGATCGAGATTTCTCTGGCGCGATACTGGTGTTGAATCACCTGGACGAAATCGCGTCTGCTGCTTCAGATGGCAGAAATTTCTTATCCTGGTTACTCGATTATGCATCTCAGAAATCGCTAGTGTAACCAGCTTCATCGCTACGAGAACCATTGCTGGGCTTGTTTGCTCACCAAGTCTTTGCCGTTCTTGGTTTAAGCTGAATGGCACTGACTTAAAAACTCTCATTTTTACCAATTAACCCTTGTGCAGGGGGTCTGGGGAGAAGCCTCTCCAATCTTGGTTTTTTCCGAACAACGATCGCTTTTCGCTTAAGTCAGTGTCATTCGGTTTCAGCTCATTTACGCAAGTATGCTAGATGTAGCTACCGGGGATTGATGTTGGCGGTACCACTCAATGGTGTTTTGCAGCCCCTGCTTGAAATCCACTTGGGCCGTAAAGCCAAACGCTTGCTTCGCTCGTTGCGTATCCAGACAACGGCGAGGCTGACCATTAGGCTTATCAGTTTCCCATACAATTTCGCCGTCGAAGTTCATCAGTTCGCAAATCAGTTCGATCAAATCACGAATCGAGATTTCATACCCCGTTCCCAAATTTACTGGCTCTGGGTCGTTGTAATCCTGAGTTCCCATCACGATACCCCGTGCCGCATCGGTCGAGTAGAGAAACTCG
Organism: Chroococcales cyanobacterium; assembly: GCA_036703075.1. Taxonomy (GTDB): domain Bacteria; phylum Cyanobacteriota; class Cyanobacteriia; order Cyanobacteriales; family Coleofasciculaceae; genus DATNPC01. The sequence continues at coordinate 5,077 of DATNPT010000002.1, read as the reverse complement.
CGGGTTGGACTGCCATCACCCCACACCGGCAATTTCTTTTCTCCTCTTTGTTGTGCCTCATGGACCTTCCGAATCAAGGCGGGAATCACATGAGAACTGCTGGGATCGAAGTTATCCTCTGGACCGTACAAATTAACTGGCAGCAAGTAGATGCCATTAAAGCCGTATTGCTGTCGGTAGGCTTGCAACTGGACTAGCAGCGCTTTCTTAGCAATCCCATAAGGAGCATTCGTTTCTTCCGGATAGCCATTCCAGAGGTCATCCTCCTTGAAGGGTACTGGCGTGAATTTGGGATATGCACAGATAGTGCCAACACAGACGAACTTTTCCACACCAGCTTGATAAGCAGCATGAATGAGCTGAGTGCCCATCATTAAGTTGTCGTAAAACAATTCAGCGGGCTTTTCTCGATTCAGACCAATTCCACCCACGTGAGCGGCTAGGTGAATGACAACATCTTGATGTTCGACCGCTCTGGTGCAATGTTCGAGAATCCGCAGGTCGTACTCGCGGGAGCGGGGTACGGTAATCTTGTGAGCATCCGCTCCCGCTTGACATAGCTGTGCGACTACCTGACGCCCCAGGAATCCCGCCCCGCCAGTGACTAAAATTCTTTTCTTACTCAAATCTAGGATTGTCATTTACATTACTATCCTTAACTTTGGCTTCCTAATGGCTTTTTTTCGCTCGCACTCACGTAGCGATTACCTTCAGCTAAGCTAACTTTTCACACCATCTTCATAGCTGGTGAAGTGCGAAGAAAGGGGAGATGAATTTCCCTTGTTACCCTTCCATCTTTAACTTAGAGTTGAGATTCTCCGCTTCCTGTGAAAAGTCAGCTCAGCTAACTGCTAACGGCTAAAACCTCAATCCACCATACTGCCGACACCCTGACGGATGTAGGCATTATCCTTCAAGAGTTTGGTACTGTCACCGTTTGGCGAAGTTAGACCCAAGGCTTGTAAGTCTGCCTCAACCATTAAAGTCACTAATTGCTCAAACGTTACGGAAGGTTCCCAGCCCAGCTTCTGTTTAGCTTTGCTAGGGTCGCCGATTAGTAAATCTACCTCTGCCGGTCGTAGATAGCGAGGGTCAAACTCCACATAATCCTGCCAATCTAGATTGACATAGCCAAAGGCAATATCTAAAAATTCTCGAATTGAATGGGTTTCACCTGTAGCAACGACATAATCATCTGCCTCATCTTGCTGTAGCATCAGCCACATCGCCCTGACATAATCTTTGGCATAGCCCCAGTCTCGCTTAGAGTCTAGGTTGCCTAGATAGAGTTTTTTCTGATGACCGGCTACAATTCGAGCGATCGCTCGGGTAATTTTACGTGTAACAAACGTTTCGCCTCTCCTGGGCGATTCGTGGTTAAACAATATCCCGTTACAGGCAAACATCCCGTAAGATTCTCGGTAATTAATGGTTTGCCAGTGAGCATAAACCTTCGCACAAGCGTAGGGACTGCGCGGATAAAACGGGGTTGTTTCCTTCTGGGGTATCTCCTGTACCTGCCCAAACATCTCGGAGGAACCCGCTTGGTAGAAACGCACATCAATTCCAGTACGATGGCGATAGTCGCGAATTGCCTCCAACAGACGTAGCGTTCCCATTGCCACCGAGTCAACTGTATATTCCGGCGAGTCAAAACTAACACGAACGTGGGATTGAGCGCCTAAGTTGTAAATTTCGACTGGCTTGACTTCCTCTAAAATCCGACGCAAAGTTACACCATCGGTCAAATCGCCGTAGTGCAGGAACAACCGGGCATCTTCATGATGAGGGTCTACATAGATATGGTCAATTCGGTCGGTGTTAAACGTCGAAGTCCGCCGAATAATACCGTGCACCTCATAACCTTTTGCCAGCAATAATTCGCTCAAGTAGGAGCCGTCTTGTCCTGTAATGCCAGTAATTAGTGCTTGCTTACTCTGCGTCATTATTTTTTGCTGCTGATAGGGCTAATCTAGACTAGTAGTTCATCACAGGGATTTGGATAAGCTTTTCAAATCTCTGTCGCTGTTGCTAGGAGCTAATCTTAGACGATTTTGCTAGCGAGCGCGACTAGCGTGACAGACTACTAGATTAGATTGCAGCGTAATCTGCTCTTTTCTAAGACGACCACTATTTGTCCGGAAACTTTACACAAACAACATATTTAGATCCTAAGTACATTTACCGAATGCGATCTAAAAAGCTGATATATATTGACTTTTGCGATTTAGTTCCTGGAAAGTAATATGAAGTTTTAGTAAAAACTAAGTTTAAGTTAAATTTATGTGCTTAAAGTAAGTGGATATAGTTAAGTTATTAACTTATATCGAGACCCGCTATACTAGCAACTCAAGATATATTGAATAGACCTAGACCCGCTTCAATAATGCTATCCACATCTCCGGTAGATTAGAGTAGTAATCAATTTTCTCAACTTGATATTGAGAAGAGCTAGCTTCATCTTCTAAAACTATGTAGTCACCGGGTTTGATGCCTTTCCCGGAACTTGTCATATAGCCCCTTATCCCTGCATCTATAAGCTCAAAGACGTAGCCCTCTCCGCTAACCAATTGAGTATAGTCATGTATTTTATCTTTCTGCTTAAGCTGGTCTTGAAGCGAGCTAGCCTTAGAGAAAATATCAATACTAAAATTGATGGTTGAGCTGATAAAATACATAACATTATTTTCCTGCAAAGATGCCCATGACCAACGAGTACAGCTTACATTCTGTAGGAAAGGAAAAGTAGCCATTTACCTTCCACTTTTGAAACTGGCACAATTTCTTAGAAGAGCCTTCGTTACATTCTGTAAAAAAACAGGATCGCGAGCAACTCTATTTTATTGTTGCTATTATCTTTCCCCTTTAACTCATCGATCGCATCAATCCTCCGGTAGAAAGTCAATCAATTCAGCTCTCATCAAAAGATGAGACTAGGTTGCATTATGACTATTGAACCGAAACTGACACCAACGGCTTGGTCGTGCGGGAAATTCTTACTCCCGTGTTTGAATCGAGCAGCAACCAACTGGTCGCTGCTCACTTTCTAAGGGTTGACAGAAAAGACCCACCAGCTAATCAAGGATGGTCATAAACCGATGTGTCGAGGAATCTCAAATCTATGCTAGTAGGATTTGCCAGATACAATAATCTAGTAGGAGAAGCCAGCTAACCCAGGGTTGTGCAGGTTTTACCTAAAATATACCTCTCAGTTTCTTACCAGAAAAAAAGCGAGACATTAGGTTGCTTCTGGATGGAAGATGAGTTAGTAACTATTTTATAGAGGTCAAGATGAAGGCGGGACAATCTTCTCAACCGTTACCTCTAGCCAACGCAGCCCGGTTCAATGATAGTGATGAAGGTGGATTAGACCTGGGTCAACTGTTAGGGGCTGTCCGTCGTCGATCGCTTTTAGTGGTGGGTGTGGCAGCTGTCGTCGCTTCTGCCGCTGTTCTCAAGGCTCGGAGCGACACTCCAGTGTATCAAGCTGGTTTCGAGATTTTAACTCAACCTGTGACAGCTGAGAGTGAGGTTGTATCCTCAGTGCCTCAAACCCTGACGAGTAGTCAGGGAAAGAAAGAAACTGCAACTGTAGACGAAACGACGATTAAAGTTTTAAAGAGCCCTGATTTGCTATCTCCCGTTGTTGAAAAGCTGAAGGCTCGACATCCAGAGGTTAGTTATGAATTAGTCGTTACCAGTTTGGGGATCACTGCCACTGGAAAAGATATTTTAGCCGTCGCTTACCAGAATCCAGACTCGGCGCTAGTTCGGGATGTCTTAGATGTAGTTGCTCAAGCTTACCTGAAATACAGTTTAGAGGAACGTCGGACAGATATCCGCCAGGGACTTGAGTTTGTCGAAGAACAACTACCGCAACTAAGGTCACGGGTTGAAAGCCAGCAAGATCGGCTGCAAAAAATTCGCCAGCAAAATAACTTGGTCGATCCAGAAAAGACAGGCGAACAATTATCGAGTCAGTTTACTGCTTTTGAGCAGCAGCGAATCGACAATCAGCTTCAACTTCAGCAAACTAAATCTCTTTATGCCGATCTGCAACAAGAGTTAGCACAATCATCAGTCGAATCAGCCGCTTCCACTCCACTGAGCGAGAATGCTCGCTACCAAAAGCTACTGGATCGACTTCAGGATATAGACAGTCAGATTGCTAAAGAGTCAGCCCGCTTTCTAGAGACTTCTCCCAATATGGAGAGTCTGCGCCAACAACGGCAAAGGCTGCTGCCCTTGTTGAGTCGTGAAGGACAGCGAGTTGAGGATGAGATGACTAGTCGCATCCGGACTCTAGAAGTACGCGATCGGATTTTGACTCAAACATTGGAAAATTTAAATCTGCAAGTGAAGCAACTCTCACTTATTAACCGCAACTACAGTGATATCCAACGAGAATTACAGATAGCTACTGAAAACCTGAATCAATTTTTAGCTAAACGCGAAGCACTTCGCATTGATGCGGCTCAAAGTAAAGTGCCCTGGCGATTACTAGCTCCTATCAGTAAACCTCAACCAACGTCTGCTAGTGCTAAGAAAAATGCAATCTTAGGTACAGTAGTGGGTCTGCTGTTAGGCTTAGGTGTTGCTTTAGTCGTAGACAAACTCAGCAACGTTGTCTACACGACTAAAGAAGTGAAAGAGATTACCAAGCTGCCTTTACTCGGAGTGATTCCCTTAGCGAAAGAACTCGGAGAGTTTGCTCCAACAGTCAATGTAGCTGCCTTAGTTCAGCAGGCTAACCTCAATTTTGGTTTGGGCAAACACGAGCGAACTCAACAGCAGAAGGCCGCTCTCTTTTTTGAAGTCTTCCGATCGCTTTACACTAATATTCGTCTCCTTGGTTCTGACACTCAAATTTGCTCTCTTGTCATTAGTTCAGCCGCACAAGACGGTAAGTCTACTATTGCAGCTAACCTGGCTCAGGCAGCGGCAGCGATGGGTCAGCGAGTGTTACTGGTTGACACGAACCTGCGTCACCCTAGTGTAGATCGGCAGGTGGGGCTGATGAACATCCAGGGCTTGACTGATGTAATTTCTACAGACTTGGATTTCAATGAGGTCATTC
>DATNPT010000642.1:0-9911 GCA_036703075.1 Chroococcales cyanobacterium | reverse complement strand
AGCATAAGGACATGAGGGAATCTACAGGCTTTTATGCTGTAGAGAATCAGGGAGACAGATGGCAAAATTCCTTGGTTACAGATGAGGAACGCGAAGAAATTGAAGCCACGTTAAAACCACTTCATGAACAGTTTGCAACCTGGTGTGAAGAGTATTACCCGTTAGAAGAAAGTTTGAAGAGCGCTTAAACGCTAAATAACACACCACATGCATCTACCTCACCAACTAAATTTTTCTCCACTAGGCAACTTAATCGTCCTATTTGCAAAGGTGGGAGCGAAATCATTTGGCGGCGCATTGCCTGTCCACCTGCTGCATCAATGCCTAAAGTATGGTCTTTTAACAGAAAAAGAGTACCTAGAAGCTCTCAATTGGTGTCAGTCATTACCCGGACCAAACGGTACAAACCTTTCTGCCTATCTGGGCTGGCGATTTGCGGGAGCTTGGGGTGCCTTCCTGGCAACGATCGCCCTAGTGTTACCAGGAGCTTTGGCAATCTTATTGGCATCACAGATGATGTCTTCAGTCCCCCAACAGCACGTAATCCAAGGTATGCTTTCCTCCGTAGCCGCCGCTGCCGTTGGACTCATTTTGGGGATGATCTGGAAGCTGGCTAGCCGTTTAGGAGATCGCACTCGGTTGCTGATTTCAGCGATCGCCTTCATCCTCGTTGGGATTTTCAGGATACCTGTTCCCTTAGCGATCGCGTGCATCGCACCTGTTATTTGGTACTTGGACAATCGCAAAGGACGAGACAATGAATCTCTTGTTTGAGCTATTCTTCACCTTTGCTTACTTAGACTTAATTAGCATCGGTGGTGCGATGGCAATGATTCCAGAGATGGAACGCCAAGTCGTAGTCATTCACGGATGGATGAGCCATCAAGCTTTCATCAACGCGGTTGCATTGGGTCTATTTGTGCCAGGACCAAATATGCTTCATGTTTTTGCAATTGGTAACCAGGTAGCTGGTTTGCCAGGAGCGCTGGCAGCAGGACTTGGGATGTTTGGTCCTACCTCCTTGATCCTAGCGATCGTAGCCAGTTTTGCCGTCCGACCGCATCCTCCGGCTTGGGTCAAGCGCTTTCATGCAGCTTGTAGTCCGATCACTATTGGTTTGATGGCAGCGGCGGCTTGGAGCATAGGGCAGAATATGCTGGGAAATGTGTTTTATGTTGGAGTTGGCTTGGCAGCTTGCCTCTTAATGGTTCGACGCTTACTAGATCCAGCCTGGATTGTGCTGTTTGCGGCTGCATTAGGCGGTATCCAAGCTCTCTTGTCAGCTTAAGTGCTATTGAAAAACTCCTGCAACTGGGCTTTAGCCATGCGGCTCAACATCGATCGCGATTGCCGTTGTTAGCGCTCCACAGGCGCGATTGCAACGGCTAGGATCGAAGTAGAAGTCACTAGCATTGACAACTAGTCGCTCTCAGCAAGTCCAGTTGCAGGAGGTTCAATTTTGATCGATTCATCGTCTGAGCCTAACTCCGCCAATTTTGTTGGTTTAGATCGCGAACTCGATCGCGCGATTTGGAGTTTTGACGAAATTCAGGCAGAACTGAACTACAAACAAGCACAAGATGCACTTCGCAGTTTGGTCACCAAGCTCGACCTAACACCGCGAGAACAAGCGGGTCTAGAGTCAGAAATTAAGGATTTATCTAACCTGCTAGAGAAGCTAGACCATAGCTGCGTGCAAATTGCTGCCTTTGGCATGGTGGGACGCGGTAAGTCTTCAATTCTTAATGCCTTACTCGGTCAACCAATATTTGAAACAGGGGCGCTGCATGGTGTTACCCGTATCAGTCAGGGAGCGAACTGGCAAGTGAGTACGGAAGCTGTAGGGGATGCCGATCGAGACATCCTGCGAGTTGCCTTGCCCAGTGTAGGGAATTCCCAGATTCAATTGGTTGATACGCCGGGAATCGATGAAGTCGATGGCGAAACTCGCGAAGCGATCGCGCTTAGCGTTGCCAAACAAGCTGACTTGCTTCTATTTATCATCGCCGGTGACATGACCAAGGTCGAGTACGACGCGCTTTCTCGCTTGCGAGACATTGGCAAACCCATGCTGCTGGTACTCAACAAAATCGACCAATACCCCGATGCCGATCGCATGGCGATTTACCGCAAAATCCGGGATGAACGGGTGAAACAGCTCCTTTCACCCGATGAAATTGTCATGGTTGCCGCTTCACCCTTGGTGACACAAGCAGTACGCCGTCCCGATAGCAGCATCAGCGTACAGCGCCGGACTGGAAAGCCTCAGATTGATGATTTGAAGCTAAAAATCCTAGAGATTTTGCATCGAGAAGGTAAATCGCTGGTTGCGCTCAACACGATGCTGTATGCCGGTGAAGTGAACGAGCAACTCGTCAACCGGAAAATGAAGATTCGCGAGGACAGTGCCGATGACATAATCTGGAAAGCCGTGATGACCAAAGCCGTTGCGATCGCACTTAACCCTGTAACTGTCATCGATCTCGTTACGGCAACTGCGATCGATGTCGTGATGATTGTCACCTTATCTCGTCTCTACGGACTTCCCATGACGCAACAAGGGGCTGTGGGATTGCTAAAAAATATTGCGATTAGCATGGGAGGACTGGGTGCTAGCGAACTTTTGGTTACGCTGGGACTGAGTTCCCTAAAAAGTTTATTAGGTCTTTCTGCACCTGTCACAGGTGGAGTATCTCTCGCACCTTATGTATCCGTGGCGATAACCCAGGCAGGAGTTGCCGGGGTTTCGTCCTATGCGATCGGACAGATTGCGAAGATGTATCTGGCAAATGGTGCATCCTGGGGACCCGATGGCCCAAAAGCCGTTGTCAATCGCATTCTCTCTTCACTCGATGAAACCTCCATTCTCAATCGCATTAAAGGGGAATTGAGGGCAAAACTGGTTAGCCACTAGTGCAAGGACGCAGAAGATCGGAAGCTCTTATGCAGAAGGGAAGAAAGCTTTTTAACATTTTTGAACTGATGGATTATTTCCGCCGCGTTGCACGAGTCATCATACTGAGCGATTGGGTGGAAGGATGAGGTGATGGAAAGATTCAGGCTTGACCCCTATATCCTAAAACCTATCCTAGGAGTTGCTTATTGTTTGGCAGTCCCCAATCCTTTTTGAATCGCTAGCACGGCGGCTTGAGTGCGATCGCTTCCTCTACCAAAGCCACTAGGTTCACGGGTTCCAAGTAAAGTTTCAGACCTTCTGTATCATTGCGATAGACATCCAGCCGCGTCTCTACGAGTTGCAAAGAAAATTGGAATCTTTCCTTCACCTCATTCCATAAACCTAGTACAGCGCGGCAGAAATAAAGCTACCCTTCACGTTTGACTGGAATGATTGCAATATAGCAATCCTAAAGCGAATGGCATTGACTTAAGTTAGTACGACATCTCAGAGATATAGATTTGCCTGTCATTGCTACTGAAAAACCAAATCCGAATGGCAAGCGGAAGGCTCAATAAGCAGTAGAATAACCATTCAGCCTATATCCTTCTGAATAATGACTCGCGTAATTGGTTTAATCAGTGGCACGTCGGTGGATGGCATTGACGCGGCCTTGGTGGAAATTACGGGTACCGATATTGACTTGAACGTGGAGCTTCTAGCTGGGGCAACATATCCCTACCCAGCCGCTTTGAGAGAGCAAATCCTAGAAGTCTGTGCAGGCGAGTCTCTTTCCATGGTTCAGTTAGCCGAGTTAGATGATGCGATCGCATTTCAGTTTGCTCAAGCGGCCCAAACTATTCAAGCCGATCGAGCCTCAGCTGAATTAATTGGCTCCCACGGTCAAACAGTTTACCATCGACCGCCTAAGAGCATACCAAGCAAACTAGCAGCAGAAATTTGCTCCATTTCTCCCTTGGGCTACAGTCTACAGTTAGGACGGGGAGAGGTTATTGCCCACTTAACAGGTGTCCAGACCATTAGCAATTTTCGGGCGGCTGATATGGCGGCTGGTGGGGAAGGCGCACCGCTTGTGCCAAAGGTCGATGCTTATCTGCTTTCATCACCAACTCAGCACAGATGTATCCAAAACATCGGTGGGATTGGCAATGTTACTTATCTACCCGCACGGAAAGGGAACTGGCTAGAGGCAATTCGCGGGTGGGATACAGGACCGGGTAATGCCCTTTTAGATTTAGCTGTGCAACATTTCACGGATGGCAGCAAAACTTACGATCGAAATGGGAGTTGGGCAGCGAGCGGCACTCCTTGCGATCCCCTAGTAGAGCGGTGGCTAAGCCTTGACTTTTTTACAGCCTCACCACCGAAATCGACAGGACGGGAGTTGTTTGGTTCTGATTACCTAAACCAGTGTTTAGCAGAAAGCGCAGCTTATAACCTGTCTCCGGCTGACCTACTGGCAACGCTAACAGAACTAACAGCCGCCTCGATCGCTCACAGCTATCGCAACTTCTTGCCTCAGATGCCGGAGATGGTGATTTTAGGTGGCGGTGGTAGCCGCAATCTCTACTTGAAACACCGCTTGCAAACTCTACTGGACTCAGTGCCGGTCATAACGACCGATGAAGTAGGGGTAAGTGCAGATTTTAAAGAAGCGATCGCATTTGCTGTCCTGGCGTATTGGCGTTCTCTCGGTGTCCCTGGCAACTTACCTCAAGTGACAGGGGCGAAGTCCGCGGTACTACTGGGAGACATTCATTCTCCCATACGCTCTGACGCTTAGAGAAACGCGCTGCACTGGGGTCTGTTAAGACTCCGGTTATACTTAAACATACTTAGCGCCTTTCATTTTTGAATCTATACCTATTAGACCATTAGCCGAGTCAGGCGAGGGGTCACCTGGGTAAGACAAATGCAAGGATTGATTGTTACGATTGTAGATAAAAGGTAACTCTGTGACTCACACCTTTTTAATGGAGGCAGGACGCTGGACACTCCAGGGAAATTGGCTGGAGCGCAATGGTATGCCAATTCCTGTCAAAGGCAAGACTATCATTGCCTGGGGTCGAGAAAACTGGTTTACGATGGTGACAAAGCTAGTTTTTCCTGACAGTGAGCGCGAAGATATTTCTTTTCAGTATCGGGGGCGTCTTGACGCTGGAGAGCGACAGTATACCTTCGTCTTGCAGCATAGTGTCTTAGGTCGTGTCGAGGGCGAGGGCTGGATAACGCCTGAATCCATCGTGCAACGCTACTGGGTCTTAGGCGATCGCCAACGGCGTAGTGGCTTTGAGACAAGTCACCGCCTCAACGGCAATACTTACTATCTCTCCAGTGGTATTATGGCGGGTCACTATCTTACTAGCACAATGGAGGCAACTCTAGAGCGTCAGCCAGAAACGCATTATTCTTAAATCATAGGTAGAGCGATCGACTTAAGTCGATCGCATAGCTCAACGAGCGATCGCGAACGTTAACACCGTAACTTTTTAGGTGTTCCCTAAACTAATCCATCTGTCGCACTGGGCAGCTGTACCATCTTCTATTTCTGGATAGTACTGCCCTGACTCAATTTGTGCTGTACTCGAAATAAAGGGTTTTGGACTTCGGCAAAACTGATGAATAGGTACATTCCACAACTGTTCCAAGCTGCACCAACTACATCATGACGACGGACCCGAACAATGGTCGCTTACTCGCCAATCGCTATCAGCTCGTCGAGCTGATAGGTAAAGGTGCTATGGGTCGAGTATATAAAGCTAAAGACATACTCTTGGGAGGCGTTATTGTTGCCGTTAAATTTCTCTCCCAAGCCCTGCTGAACCAAAGAATGCGCGATCGCTTTTACCGAGAAGCAACCATCTCAGCCTTGCTGAGCGAAAAAAGCATTCACATCGTTCGAGTCAGAGACTATGGCGTCGATGAGAATGAGATTTCCTTCTATGTCATGGAATACTTGGAAGGAGACAGCTTGAGCGAAGTCATTCGACGACAACCCCTACCTTTACCTCGATTTTTAAATGTTTCCCGCCAAATCTGCTTAGGACTGCAATGCGCTCACAGAGGCATTGTGTTTGAGGGCCAACTCAGTCCAATCATTCATCGAGACATTAAGCCCAGTAATATTCTCCTCGTTCAAGACGCCTCTTTCGGTGAGTTAGCCAAAATCCTTGACTTTGGGATTGCCAAACTGATTCAGTCCGACAGCGCTCAAACTCACTCCTTTATGGGAACCCTCGCTTATTGTTCGCCAGAACAAATGGAGGGCAGAGAACTCGATAAACGCTCAGACATCTACAGTCTGGGCGTGATGATGTTTGAGATGCTAACCGGCGAAATGCCCATTGTAGGAGAGAGTCATTCCTTCGGCGGTTGGTATAAGGCGCATCACTTCTCTCCCCCTAGAACCTTCGCATCAGTTAGCTCCGATCGCAAATTGCCAAAAGTACTCGAAAATCTCGTCATGAGGTGTTTGGCTAAAGAGCCAAAAGATCGACCTCAAAGCGTTGAGGACATCTTAAAGGAGTTAGAGCCGTTAGATCAGCGTTTCGATCCCAGTCGGCAGCTACGCCAGCGGATTAGCGAGGTATTGTCCAAAGTGCCGGTTGTGAGCGAACCACCGCCTAAGCGTTCTCTTTCAGCCGATGAAGTTTGTCGGGAGACATCTTGGCCTAAGAACAAACCTCTAGCAACCATTGTCTTCCCTCATGTCATTCGCACGAGTAGCGAATCCTTAGCCACCCTCTGGGTAATGCTGAACAAACAGGACATTGAGAACCGTCGAGTTAGCACGCGCTACAACCAATTTCTATTTTTGATGTCTCCCCATCCTATGGTGTTGTGGATTACGGCTCTGCATAATCGCGAACACGGTGCTCGCTGGCTACCCTGTTACCTCGATCTCAAAACACCTCTCGGTCAGAAAATGGTGCGCCTTTTAGGAGACGCGGGGTGCTATCGTCTGCTATTTTTTGCCACCTCCGAACCCGAACGCTGTGCCAATGTTCTGACTTCTACCATCGCTCCCGTCCAACGCAAGAGATTGACGCAGTGGGCGAATACGAGTCAAGCCTTAGTCTCAACATCCCATCCTCAATTGAGTAAAAGAGTTTTGAGGCAGGAGTTTGAAAAGCTCAAACCTAAGATTCTAATGAAACTGGAAACAATTCACACCGATTATCCTACTGATATTTCGGAATAAGTCGAAGTGTAAAGCACAAAGTCTGAAGGATAGAATTTCACACTTCATACTTCACACTTCATTGTCTTAGAGCTGCTTCACTTCAGAAACGAGCTGAGCCACTACGTCTCTGGCGCTGCCGAAGAGCATCATGGTTTTGTCTTCATAAAACAGGTCATTATCGACACCAGCGAAGCCCGTACTCATACCACGCTTAATCACGATCGCGTGCTTTGCCCTGTCTACCTCTAGAATCGGCATCCCATAAATCGGGCTACTTTCATTGCTACGTGCCGCTGGATTGACAACATCATTTGCCCCAATCACTAGGGCTACATCAGTCTCTTCCAACTGAGGATTGATGTCATCCATATCGTATAGCTGAGTATAAGGCACATTCGCCTCTGCCAACAGCACGTTCATATGTCCCGGCATCCGACCCGCAACGGGGTGAATGGCATATTTAACCTCAACGCCTCGATCTTCCAACTGATCGGCTAATTCTCTCACCGCATGCTGCGCTTGAGCAACTGCCATACCATACCCAGGAACAATTACCACATTGCGGGCATAACCCAGCATCATTGCGCCTTCTTCTGTGTCGATGCTCTTAACCGTCTTATCACTGTTGCTACTAGCAGCAGCACCCGCAACGCTAGACGAGCCACCTGAACCAAATGCACCAAACAACACGCTTGCCAAGGAACGGTTCATGGCTTTGCACATAATCTGGGTCAGGATGATTCCAGATGCCCCGACTAATGCACCAGCAATGATCAACATGTTGTTCATTACCACAAAACCAGCAGCACTTGCGGCTAAGCCCGAGTAGGAGTTTAGTAGCGAAATGACTACTGGCATATCGCCGCCACCAATCGGCAGGACAAACAACACGCCGAGCACAAGCGAAACGCCTACCAACCCTAGGAAGATAGAGAGGTCACCTGGTGTAGTAATTAGATAGCCACTACCGACGACAAAGCTAGCTAACAGCAGGACGTTAACAGGTTGCTGTAAGGGGAATGTCAGGGGTGCGCCGGGGAGCAACCCTTGCAGTTTGGCAAACGCTACGAAACTGCCCGTGAGCGTGACCCCACCAATCAAAACACCAAGAATAATCGTAATCGTGGCGTAAAGGGTGACGGATTCCCCGCTACTGAGCAGTCGCCAAAATTCCCCGATCGCAACTAATGCTGAAGCTGCGCCTCCCAGCCCGTTGAGCAAACCGACCATTTGCGGCATCTCGGTCATCTGGACTTTATACGCCGCGATCGCACCGAGTACAGTACCAATAGCCAGGGCTATAAGAATCATTTGATAGTTCAGCACCTGGCGATCGAGGAGCGTCGCCACTATCGCTAAGAGCATACCCACCGCCGCGATCGTATTCCCCTGGCGGGCTGTTGCCGGTGAACCCAGTCTTTTGAGGCCAAAAATAAACAACGATGCTGCAATTAAATACGTCAGCTCAATTCCCGTAGGCAGAAATTCACTCATGCCTTCACCTCTTTTTTCTTAAACATTTGCAACATCCGATCCGTTACTAAGAAACCGCCGACCACGTTGACAGTTGCCAGGATAATGGCAATCAGACCCAAAATCACCGTGACATTCGACTCTTTGGGGCCAGAAATAATCAATGCCCCAATCACAGCAATGCCAGAAATTGCATTCGCCCCAGACATGAGGGGAGTGTGGAGAGTTGGTGGCACTTTATTGATGACCTCAAAGCCAACGAAAGACGCCAGTACAAACACAAACAAACTCGAAAGTAGTACTGCTGTTGTCATGAATTTTTAGATTTTTTGCACGATCAACTGTGAGCTATAAAAGTTGAAGATTGGCAGATTACAAAATTAATAGGTTGAAGGTTATAACTTTCAAATTTCAACCTACCCTACGCGCTGCGCGCATGCTCCGCAAACGGAAACGGCTACGCCGAACAACCTTCCCACGTTTAGCTTTCAATCTTTAAACTTTCAAACCTTCAACTACTAAAGCTTCCTTGACTCGTTGATTGCGAATTTCTCCTGCATGGGTAACGCAAGTCTCGCCAATGATGTCGTCTTCCAAGTTCAGCTGTAACTCACCCTCTTTGAGCATGTGTTGCAGCAAAGTCGTGATATTTTTGGCGTACATCTGACTCGCATGGACGGGCATTGAGGAGGGCAGATTAATTGGGCCAATAATCGTGACACCATTGCGCACAACATCCTTGCCCGGTTCGGTACAAGCGCAATTGCCGCCTTGCTCAGCGGCTAAATCAACAATGACCGACCCCGGATTCATTTGAGCTACCATTTCTTCGGTGACGAGTAAGGGGGCTTTTTTACCAGGGACTTGAGCTGTTGTAATCACGATGTCAGCATTTTTAACATGTTCGGCAATCATTTCCTGAGTACGCTGCTTGGATGCCTCAGAGATTTCCTTGGCGTAACCTCCTTGTGCCACAGTTTCTTCGTCAAGTTTCACTTCCACAAACTTGGCTCCAAGACTCTGCACTTCTTCCTTTACAGCTGGTCGAATGTCGAATGCTTCTACTACTGCCCCCAAGCGTCGGGCTGTAGCGATCGCTTGCAGGCCTGCAACTCCTGCCCCCATCACAAACACCTTAGCCGGTTTAATCGTACCTGCCGCAGTTGTCAACATGGGGAAGAACTTCGGGGAAGCGGCTGCCGCAATTAGCACCGCTTTGTAGCCGGCTACACCCGCCTGAGAGGATAAAGCATCCATACTTTGAGCGCGACTGGTACGGGGGATCAACTCCATGCTGAACGCCGTGACTTTCCGGTTTGCTAGATGCTGAACCACTTC
>DATNPT010000635.1:0-8553 GCA_036703075.1 Chroococcales cyanobacterium | reverse complement strand
ATTAACACCTGTGGCATTAAACCAGTTATTACCAAACCCAATTCCGTTAGCGGTGGTGGCAGTGAATGAAGCAGGTACATTTAAGCTGGAAGAAGCACCAAAGATTATTCCAGCCGGGTTCATTAAGAATAAGTTTGAATTGCCACCTGTTACCTGAATCAAACCGTTAATAAGCGAGGGTTCTCCGCCAGCAACGCGCCCCAGGATATTACGAATATTAGGGTTAGAGAGGAAGTTAGCTATCTGGTTGGCGTCAAGACCAAACTGAGTAAAACTGTGGAAGAGATTAGCATTATCTCCAGAAAGTTGACCCCCGCTGATGTCGATGCGGTTTCCGTCAGGAGTGATGAGGGTGCCAGTGCCGTCAGCCGCTGGTACTATTGGTTGTGCTATGGCAATTTGAGATTTTAAATTAGCACATAACCCAAAATCCAAAAGCCAGAATCCTACAGCGTAAATCCCTGTCAGGAAGAAGCCAATTTTTTTGTCTGTTAATTTAGTCCAGTTTTTTTTAAGTAGATGTGATACCAAGTCCGGTGAATTAACCATAAAATAATGACGGAATTATGGATATATGAACGGACGTAATTTGATACGAAATCTGAGCTTACAGACCTTTTTTGTTTCTGGTCGTAGAGACGTTCTGGTAGAACGTCTTCGGGAGCATGTCAGTATAGACCATGGGGTAAGGACACCATATTATCGTGCCACTACAAAAAGTTTGTTCAACCCAATTGAAAACTGCTATCAATACCCGGATTTGTACGATACATTGCTGTACGATTGGCTTGGCACACACTGGTTTGACAAGCTCATAAGCAATCCCTCGATTTCTAAAGAATTATGCGATCTTTACGTACCAATAAACCGTTCGATAGATGTCTATCTTTTTAGACCTTGATTGCTATCCTGATTTTCAAGCGCTTTCTGGACTTGCTCCAACCCGTCTTGAGCCGCTTTTTGCTCTTCAACATCTTCAGCATCTACCAGCTCGACAGCCTTTGAGTAGTAGACTTTAGCCTGTGGCACTAGTCCCAAGTACTTTAAATATAGATCGCCTAAGGTGCGATAAATCGGCGCTGTTTGAACTCCATTGTTTACTAGCTTTTCCAGTGTGGCGATCGCATCAGCAATTAGACCATTTTCAGTATAAAGATTAGCCAGAGCCAGGGCTTTTGCTTGGTCAGTCCATGTTTGCCGGGTGATTTGCTTGGCTTGGGCCTGGACGCGCTGGGCTTGAGTTTGATCGAGCAGACCAAAATTGAGTCCTCCAGGTTTAACAGGTTCATCCACAGAGGAAGCACCTGTATCAGCTACAACACTTAGCAAATAGCGGCCTCCTGGTTTAAGAGGCTGCTCACCAGAGTAGACAACCTGGGTGTCGCTTACTTGTGTCTTCCAGTTTACGTTCTCGCCCTCAACGCTGACCGTGTAACTCTTCGCCCCTGGTACGGGATTCCAGCGTAGTGTTGGCTTATCGTTGAGTAGCGCCGTCCGACGCGGACTGATAATGTAAGGAATACCGTCAGTCCAGGCAATTTCATCACCGCGATGAGGGCACTTATAAGTCCCAGGGCTGCATTCTGCTTGTTCAGTGGCATTCGGACAGCTATTTAACTGATTCTCACCAGCCTGTACTGAGCGTGTTGTTAAATCAGTACATTGGATAAGGACTTGCGCCCCGTTCGCCGCAAGCAGCTTATCCCCTGGATAAAGCCGCGTGCCTGTTTTAGGGCGGATGACCTGCCCAGGCGATCGCATAAGCTGCACATTACCCTGAATCTGAATAATTTGTCCGTTAAAGACTTTCCCAGAGGCTGCCACTGCCACTGGTATGATTGACCTCCAAATGCTGCTAATCTCCCAACCCGCAGTAGTCAGCATCAAACTCAGACCGATAGAAATAGCAACTCTGGGTGTCATGGCTGCTTTTGCTGTGCCTGTAAACGTTGGTTTGCTAGAGGGAGACACTCGTCCTGTTCCGGGACGTTATATTCAGAATATTCTTTGGTGTTCTTCCATGCTACCAGCGCTTCTTTTTGTCTCCCTTGACGCTCCAGGACTTGAGCCAAGAGGCAGTAAGAGTGCGGGCTATCGTGTGCCAGAGCGATCGCACTTCGGAGGTCGTTTTCTGCCTCATCTAAGCGCTGTTGCTTCCACCGTACCCAGCCCCGATTTTTCAGACAAGCCGCTTTCACGGCGTTATATTGAGTCAGCTCTAAACATTGCCAGGTTGCTTTGAGAGCGGCTTGAGGTTGATTTTCCAAAATTTGCAAGCGAGCCACTTCAGCATAAGCTTCAGGCAGTCCACGCAGCGCAGCACGTTGGTACTCTTGGTAAGCACACTTCGTATCACCCAAGCTTTCATCGCACAGCCAGGCTAGGTTGTAGTGAGGTTGAGCAAACTTTGGGTCAAGTAGGGTCGCCATACGATAGGACAACTGAGCCATGAATAATTCACCCTTATGCTGGTTTTGCAGTCCCAAATCATTCATAAAAATTGCCATTTGGGAGCCGATAAACAGGTAGCTGACAAAGCATCCTAGTAAGCTCATTCCAGTGAACCTAGCCACAGTCTTTAAGGAAAGAGCTAAGGACTTGTCTCTAGGGTTTGAGTTTGAGAGAGAAATGCGATCGCGAAGCGCTGCTGCGTTTGCGTCAGCATGGTGCGTTAGCGAAGTGGCACGAAGTGCAGCAGTAAAGCGCAGATCGCTTAACGGCTTCTCTTTGGGAACATCACGCTGCTGCTTTTCACAAGGAACATCGCCCAGGCCCCCTAATTCGAGCCAAGTTGGTGGCACAACTGCTGGATGCTGGCAAATCACAGGTAACCAACTCGCACCGGGAAATTTCTCCTCTAAGCCTTTGAGCTGTTCTCGTGCCTGCCGCACCGCTAGATGGAACGGTTCTCCATAAGCAAAAGCCCTCAAAAAATACTTCAAAAACGCCTGCGC
Organism: Chroococcales cyanobacterium; assembly: GCA_036703075.1. Taxonomy (GTDB): domain Bacteria; phylum Cyanobacteriota; class Cyanobacteriia; order Cyanobacteriales; family Coleofasciculaceae; genus DATNPC01. Next base: position 5,599 of record DATNPT010000635.1, on the reverse strand, counting down.
GACTGAATCTGCTACTGGTTCACGCATCACAATCATCGGTGGCAGCGGAATCTTCGCCACCGTTAAGTCTCTTGCTAGTCCCAACCCGTCGCAGGAATTAAAGATAACCAGTTGCAATCCTTGGTGAATCGCTTGGCTGAGAGCTTCCCTTAACTCATCAATCGTCAGACTATTATTTTGAGAGTTTTGATTAATGTATAGTCGCCCGCTTGTGGCATCGGCTTGACTAGAACTGTGCCCCGCGAAAAACAAAATATCCCAGCCTTGTTCCCAAAGATGGTCATTGAGTTCCTGTCGCTGTGGCTCAACAAGTAACTTCAATTCCACGTCAGGTAAACGCTTGAGTAAATCCCGGTCATTTTTAACATTAATTCCCGCACTATTGCCCAGAATCGCTAAGATTTTGATTTTAGTCTTGGCAGGTTTAGGCTGTATCGAAACGGGGGGTGAATACTCTGGCGCACTTAGGGAAATTTCACTCAGACGGTAAGCTTCTTTCAAGAACTTCCACAGGTGCCAAGGCAAACGCCATACATCGTTATTATCGCTTTCAATAATCAACTGAACTGGCTCAGATGGGTGTAATTGCGTTCTGAGTTGCGACTCAATATTGTGAAATCCATTAGTATTTAGCCAAGTATTAATACTATTTTCTAAGCACTGGGAAATCTCAGTGAATGCGCCCTCGGAAATGTTAGTTATACCAGCTGGTGCGATTTCAATTAGCGAACGTCTGCGATATCTGTAGAGAGCTTCATAGAGTAGCCGCCAGTTTTTGTAGAGTTGGGGAATTTCTGGTGCTGGCGGCAAACTGCCGATAAATTGCATCTGGAGATTTCCAGGTTTTCCCAGCCGTGCAGTAACGGCAGGAAAACCGTCGTTGAAGTTCCCAGGCCCCAGACTTAAGACAACTAACTCATTCATAGCTGTACCCCAGTCAACAATCAGATCGCGAAAGCTTCTTTAATACTGACATCATCAAGAGCGACTTGAATACTGAAGTTGGTTCCGCATAGAACTTTAAATGGCCTCAGTTGGATACAAAGGTCTTGACCTCTTGATTCCACTTCTTGGAAAGTTTCTCCTGATTCAGAAAGCAGAACGAGTTTAAGGTGAGGTGGTAAATACATTTCACCATTAGCCGGATGCACCTGGACAAGGATATTTACCTTTTGTTCTGACTCTTGGGTAAGTGCGACTAGCAGAGCTATCGTTTTAGTTCCTAATTGCATCCTCAAATCGATCAGCTTGGCTCGCGTGATATCAGCCTTAGGAAACAGCAAGGTTCTGGCTTTTCCTCTCTGGAAATCTACGGCTTCTGGTTGCCGAAAATTTGAAGCTTCTTGAAATTGAATTCTGGGGTTGTTTTCAGAGCCAAAATGGTCTGCGATCGCTTGCCAACTCGTGTCAACAATATTCTGGAACCATTGACCCAAGCTCAACCTGGAAGCGCTGCTTTGAGGAGCTAAAGTTTCTGGTTGTGTGCCGAAAAGCGATTCTACGTCCTGCCAACCCACTTCAAATACATTCAGCATCCACTGGCTGAGGTTTGTTTGCGATCGCTCCAATGAGTGGTGTGCTTCGTGCGATCGCGCCAGCTCTTCAATGTATCTTAACAAGGCATCCATAGATTGCAGTTCGCTCAAGACTAACTCACCCGTTCCAGCAGTTTTGGCAAATCCTAACAGCGTTGCTTCTTTCTTTTGCTCATCAATTTCTACCACTACATAGCCAATGCGCTCATCCCACACTTCTGGTGGAATGAAGCACACAGCTGTCATTGATTGCTCAAAGGATTCTGGATGAGATGGCGAATGCTGCTTGTTTTCAAACATGCCTTGACCGTTTGCCCTAACTGGACGACATTCCAATTTCCCCAATCCTGTCACTGTGAGATCGGCCACATCCACACACATCCGAAGCACTGGATGCCAGCTATCACTCTGCCCCAAGTCGGTGTCAATCTCCATCAGCTGCAAGTAGTCATGCACCGCCCATACTGCCAAAGTGTTTAGGTAGATTTGCTGGGCTTCTTGCGGATTGGAGACTAGATCTGCAAACTGCTGAGCCGTCTGGAATGCCCTGTGGGTAATGGGCATGGGAAAGGACTTTTCTTTAATCATTTCATTGTTAGGCATAATTGTTTTTTTCCTCCACTTACAGATATCCCTGTAATTCGCCAAGTTTTCGCAGTCGGGGTTGGCACTGACGTTGGTAGAAGTTAGCCAGCGTTGAAAATGAACAACCAAATTCTGCTGCCAGTATTTTCCAGTCAGTCTTCGGTGGTAATCGACGCAGAATCAACACCTGGCAAGTTAAGTCCGGACGCCCTTTAATGTGAACGCTGCGTAACTCTCCGTCTGAATCAGTTTCAACGAGGTGTCTAATTTCTTCCAGCATCGGTTGAATATCAGAGGGAGCCGCCAGATTTTCTAACGGGTCAGTCGTTTGTTTAACTTCTGAAATTTGTGGAGAAACTTGCTGGACTTTCTGCCTTTGCTCTTCCAGGCGAAAATCTAGCAGTCGTTTTTTGAGATAAAAATTTAGCCAAGTTGTAACACTGCTTCTTTCAGGGTCATACTGCGCTCCTGTGTTTACTTCGCACAGATTCCGACACAGATACAGCCAAGTTTGTTGCAGAGCATCCTCGTAATAAGGTGTATTTTCCCACCAGAGCTTGCTGGATTTGACAATGGCTTGAATTAGATGGTTTAAGCCAATACGTCGCTCGACACTGCCACGGGGATACTCACAGGTTTGGGCAACAAGCTGACTGAGTTGCTCATCTATTTCTTCCTGCATGAGATGACCTGACTCTTGCTTATGGGCAACAGGACTCTGTTGATCTGTTTCTGTTTTTGAGTGGCGGACGCTCCCCCAGTTGGTTGAACTCATCATCAATAAACCTAATGGGTGATGTTGGCGTGATTCGACCTTTTGTTATCAGGTCAAAACTGAATTTTTTCGCAGAACTTAAAAATTGTTTTCATCTTTTTTGTGAAGTTTTGTAAAAAACAGGGGCAACTGCGAAATTTTTGCGAATTCCACTGACGTATGAATACTGTTCCTCAAAAGAACTGTTCAAGATGTCTACGGAGAAGACATCTGAGTTCCTGTCAGGGTATGGGGATAGAAACGACACGGCATCGCTAGTGCAGCAAATATTTTGCCAAAAGGAGTTTCAGAAATAATGATAGTCATGAAACAGCAGCTAGATAGCTTTCTTGTCGCAACCCGGCTAGAAAAACAGGCAGCTCTCAAACAATGGTGTGCCCCTGAGTCAATCTTTCCGTCCAACCCAAAGCTTAGCCAGGTTTTCCAATTCATTGAGACTAATTATCATCAATCGATTACCCTCTGTGATGTAGCTAAATCAGTCGGTTACTCTGCGGCTTACTTAACCGACTTGGTGCGACGCCAGACGGGAAAGACGGTAAACCACTGGATTGTAGAGCGCCGGATTGCAGAGGCGTGCTGCTTGCTTCTAGAAACCGATCGGACAGTGCATGAGATTGCTGAGGCACTGGGCTATCAGAATGTAGGTTATTTCTTCCGCCAGTTTCGCCAACACCAGGGAACTACGCCCCAAGCCTGGAGAAAGTCGCATCAAAAAACTATGAACTGTACCAGATTTTGCAACTCTCAAGCTACTCACTGATATATATGAAGTACTTACATCGGTTGTTTTATCCGCCTGCGTGGTCTTTTACCGTTAAGCTTTCGTTAGCAATGCTCTCGGTTGCGATCGTACCGATAAGCTTAACCACCTACTACAACCTAATCTGTCAGAACAGCCGTAGCTTAATGGTAGTAAAAGCGATCGCAGCAATCATCGCACTACTGTTGGCGTGGCGCATTGTCAGACCGATTCGTGCCCTCACCAAGGCGGCGCAAGCACTGGAGCAGAACAATTTCACTCCTCGAACTTTGACTAAAGTATCTCGCACTCCAGACGACATGAGTTATCTAGTGCGCGTCTTCCTACAAATGGCCCAAGAAGTGAAGGCGGCGCGAGAGCAGAGGCTAAAACAGCAGGTGAAAGAAGTTCTACTCAAGGAATTGAGTAACAGCGATATCGATTGGATAATCGCTAAAGGCCGTCGGGCGGAAATACCTGCTGGTACTGTACTCGTCCAGGAAGGCAAAGCTGTTGATGCCCTACATATCGTACTAGATGGAACCTTTGCCGTTACTGTTTCTCAAGGCAAAGTCTCAGATTGGGAAATTGCTAGGTTAGCCAGTGGTGAGGTAGTAGGAGAAAGCTTCTTCATCGGTGCCCACCCAACCGCCACTGCTATTAAGGCTATTGAAACATCCCTCGTGTTGTCGATTACTCAGCAGCAATTGGCAGCAAAGTTGCAGCAGGATGTCGGTTTTGCTTGTCGCTTTTATCGGGCGATCGCAATTCTGCTTTCAGACAGACTACAGAAAATAATCAGTCAACTCGGTTATAGCCAGCTGGTTGAAGGCCAGCCACTGAGAGATGTGCTGTTTATCTTAGGGGAATTAAATGATAGTGACATTGATTGGATGATTGCTAAGGGTAGTCGGCAAAAAGTTGCCGCTAACACGGTACTCATCCATGAAGGAGGGCCTGTGGATGCGCTGTATCTCCTACTGAGTGGAACAATGGCAGTTTCTGTCTCTGAGAATAAGCGCAATCCCTTAACTCGTGCTTTTGCGCCCAGAGAGAGTCGCGAAACCTCAAGCCGAGAGATAGCTAGACTATCAAGAGGCGAAATCTTGGGAGAAACCCCCTTCATCGATGCCAGCCTACCTTCTGCAACAGTCAAAACCATTGAAGACTCGCTGATACTGTCAATTCCCCGACAGCAATTGGCAGCAAAATTACAGCAGGATGTTGGTTTTGCTTCCCGCTTTTATCGAGTGATTGCTACTCTGCTTTCAAATAGACTACAGGAGATGCTCAATCAGCATGGTTATGGCAAGCCTGTTGATAGCAAAAACCAGCGATTAGATAAAGCAGTTGAGTATGATGATGAACTGGATTTTTCTGTTTTAGATCATATGGCACTGGCTGGAACTCGATTTGATTGGATGCTGAGACGTTTGAAAGGAATATAGCGGTTTTCAATTATATGAGGTACGGGGTAGGGGCATTGCACTGCCCATTGGGTGCCCCTACAATCTCTGTACTCCACTCGAATGAGAACCGCTATAAAAAGGGGAGTAAAACCGAATTCGGAATACGATAACGTTTCCGGTTTATTTCTTATAACCCCTTATAACTTAAAAATTTTGATTAATAAGTCATAAAGTTTTACCGAAAGATCGTACATTGCACTCGAATTTATTACTCTTTAGTATTAAGAGTATAGAGGCATCAACAAGAGGTAGTAATTACCCTTTTTGAACACCTCTAGGAGCTGACAAAACGGTTACAATCGGAGAAATTTATGGAAAACATTGCAGAGTCAAGCTTGCCATTGTTTGAAGTTCCAACTTCAGATGAGCTAAGTTTTGAAGACCTAGAATCCGTTGCTGGAGGAGTATCTTGGAACGATGTTAAAGAAGGTATCAGAGATGGATTGCAAGGATTTGCAGATGGGATTGGTGGTCGAGATGATAGTGAATCAAA
>DATNPT010000291.1:0-10252 GCA_036703075.1 Chroococcales cyanobacterium | reverse complement strand
AGTTACTCGGAAGCGATCGCGACCTACCAAAAAGCGATCGCTCTCAACCCTAACGAGGCAAAAGCTCATTGGGGACTCTGCTACAGCCTCAACCAGATGGGGAAACCGACAGACGCGATCGCTCAGTGCGATCGAGCACTTGCCATTAATCCCAACTACCCAGAAGCTCTGTGGAGCGAAGGTTCTGCGCTCGAACAACAAAAGCAATACGAGCAAGCCATCAAACTCTACGACCAAGCAGTTAAGCTCAAACCTGACTATGCAGAGGCTTGGAATAACCGTGGCGTAGCTCTTTTAAACTTAAAGCGTCCCGATGAGGCTCTAACATCGTTGGATAAAGCCACTACTAACAAGCCTGATTGGGCCGATCCTTGGGCGAACCGAGGGGCAGCACTCTGGCAACTCAAACGCTATGATGATGCGATCGCGTCGATAGACAAGGCACTCAAACTCGATCCCAATCACCCCAATGCGAATAATCTGCGCCAGCAAGTACGACGAAAACTCGGTCGCTAGGATGAGGCTCAATTAAAATCTGCTTAAAAAGCTCTAAACAAGAGCTTCAGTATCACAGAAACATCAGTCTAAAAGCCGTCAAAATATACCCAACATACTGCCTCGATCTAATGCTTGTAGGCAGTGATTTTTTCTTTTACTAATTTTTAATCTATCCTACTCTCTGGTTAAATATTTTAGAAAAGAAATTATAAAAGATTTAATTGAGTTACTGAGTTAAAGCAGTAATTTCTTAGGCTTCCTTATGGAATTAGGAGAATAGTTTTACGCTTGATAGCATTGGTTTATAGGGACACGATATTATCGTGTCCCTACTGCGTGGTATATGCGACACCTGTAATCTAAAATTTTCGATTTGGCTATCCGATTGTTGATGATGTTACCAAAGCGCTCTAACCGGTCTAATCACCCTGACTGACGTTGCAACCCCCTGAGAGTTCAGCCTGACAGCAATTCGCGTTCCTGATGTCAAATTCAGCCGATTGATGAATCGCTGAGGGATTGTGATGTTTCTCACCTGACCGTTAGACTGTGCAAACTCTACGGATTCGCCACTAATACTGTTGATAACCCCAGCAAGTTCCCCTGCCTGTGTTGCTTGACTCAACAAAATTGGATATGACTGCGAGCCACCCATAGGGGTAGCGATCGCTGGATATACGGATACTGCCGAGATTAACATTGGCAGCATCATACCTGTGAAAACTTTCATTGCCTGAAACTGCACGGTCTCCTCACTTTTAAGATTTGATAATCAGACACCAAGTTAACAACAACATCTCAGATCCACAAGTCTTTTCCTGTAAAAAAATATTTTGCTGATTTATTTGTAGGTTTGTGTTATTTCAGTATAAATTTATTCATTTTAATCTCATGCAAAACCTCTCCGGACGAAAAAATAAAATTCTGGAATAATGAGATGTTTTGGGAGCTATACAGCTACATTCGCACGAGCATTTTTCCTTGAAAAAATAATAGTAATGCTAAAAGGTAAACGCCAATGGAAAAGCGTATTGTTGCTCGGATTGAGTGCAATGATTCTCCTGCTCATTCGTCAGCAATTAGCAACGAGCACTGGTCACCCTCAAGGCTTTTGGCCGTTTGAGCAACTACAATGGCCCTTGGGAACTACATCGACCAATCCTGTATCAGAGAAGATAGACCCAAAAACTCTAAGTAGCGGCACGCATTTGGTCATTAAGTTAAGCGATCGCCGCGTCTACGTCTACCAAAACAGAAAGTTGAAAGCGAGTTACCCGGTTGCTATCGGCAAGGCGGGTTGGGAAACACCGACTGGTAACTATAAAGTGATGGATATGCAGCCCCATCCAGTTTGGGAACATCCCTGGACAGGTGAAGTCATCCTGGAAGGACCGAAAAATCCCTTAGGTGCAAGATGGATTGCTTTTTGGACAGATGGACACAATTCCATTGGTTTTCATGGCACCCCTGCCGAGCAATTGGTCGGACAAGCTGTTTCCCACGGCTGCGTCCGGATGCGAAATCGAGATATCGTTGCCTTGTACGACCAGGTAAAACTCGGTACACCTGTTACAGTAAGACCTTAATGCTAGAGCTAGCTTGATGTTAATGGGCTGGGAGTAGAGCGACTAATATGAAAGGTTTATTTAAACTGATTAACCCAGACAAGCCCCTAGGCGGACGCTTCAAAATTATCAGCGAACTGGGGGCTGGTGGATTTGGTCAAACCTTCGTGGCAGAAGACTTGCACTTGCCAGCTCATCCCCGTTGTGTAGTCAAACAGCTCAAGCCTCAGCATGACGATCCCGAAACACTGCAAACAGCAAGACGCCTCTTCGATCTAGAAGCAGAAGTCCTCTATGAGTTGGGTCAGCACCACGACCAGATCCCGTGTCTGCTGGCACACTTTGAAGATAATCAAGAATTTTATCTAGCACAGGAATTAATTGAAGGGGAGTCACTCACTCAAGAACTCAAGGGAGAACAGCTATGGACTCAGACTCAGGTCATTGACCTATTACAAGATTTGCTCTATGTATTGGCCTATGTCCACGAGAAAAGCGTTATCCATCGAGATATCAAGCCCTCCAACTTAATTCGCCGCCGCAGTGACGGTAAAGTCGTGCTGATTGACTTTGGAGCCGTCAAACAAGTTAGCACTCAATTTGTCGATCGCACAACTGGGCTGACAAAAACGATTTCAATTGGCACAAAAGGCTACACGCCCAAAGAACAGTCAGGCGGAAATCCTCGCTTTAGCAGCGATGTCTACGCTGTGGGCATGATTGCGATCCAAGCCTTGACCAAAATTCACCCCAGACACTTGCCCGAAGACCATCAGACTGGGGAAATTACCTGGCGGCATCATGCACCGCACATCAGCCCAGAATTTGCTGCATTTATCGATCGCACGATCCGCTACGACTTTCGCCAACGTTACTCAACCGCCGCAGAAGCCCTACGTGCCCTACAAAGCCTCTCCTCATCGAACGGAGAATCGGTACCACCGACCCAGCCCAGTTTCGACGACATAGGCGATCTACCAACGCAAACATTTCAACCCTCTACCACACGCCCTGACACAACAGAATCGGGAACCGAGCAAGACCCTACTAATATATGGATACCCACCGACTCCTCAGCAGGGGGTTCAGCAACTCAAACAACAGAATCGGGAACTGAGCAAACGCCCACGCGAATTTGGGAATCTCCAAACCCTTCAGCAGAAAGCTCAGCAACTCAAGCAACGGAATCGGGAACCGAGCAAAGCCCTACTAATCTCTGGGTGCCTTCAACCGCTCTAGCTGGACCTCAAGCAACTCAAGCTAAGAGTTCTGGAACTGAGCAAACGGCGACTCAGCTTAGAACGCGATCGCAATCCTCCGTTCAACTCCCGCCCCCTGTCACTAGCACGGGTTCAACAGCTCCCTTAGAACAATCTCAGTACCCCCAACACTCCTCAGTAGACGCAGCGCCAACAGTCACTACAGCAACGGGTATCCAGAGACAGCCTTTTCTGCTGTGGTCTATGCTCACTGTCTTAGCCGCTGTGGGTTCGACCTTTTTGGTCACAAAAACGATGCTCTCTCCACAATTCGTTAGCCAAAGTGCCGATCGCATTGTAGTGCCCATCCCCCGTCTGATAGCAAACCCAGCAAAAGAGTCGCCATCGCCCTCTCCAGCCAACCCAACAGCAGAAAGCCCAAGTCCAAACGCTGCCGAAAAGCCTGCGTCACCGTCCCCCGCCAGCCCAGTTGCAGAAAGCCCGACCTCCCACGCTGCCGAAAAGCCCTTATCGTCTTCTCCCGCTAGTCCAGCAACGGAGAGTCCAACCCCAAGTGCGGTCGAGAAACCCAAGTCATCTGCTTCTACACGACCACCCGTTGCAACCCAGCCTTCCCCTACACCAGCGCCACCTGTTATCAAAGCCACCTCTCCTCGGAAAGAACCCCCAGTAACGGAACTTTTGGGTCAAGCCGATCGCTTGCGAGAAGGTGGACAATATGAGAAAGCACTCAATCTTTACGAGCAAGTTGTCGCCAGTAAACCGGATAGTGCAGAGGCTCAATGGGGTCGCTGCTACAGCTTGAACTCGTTAGAGCAATCTACGGATGCGATCGCGGCTTGCAATAAAGCTCTTCAACTCAAACCCAACTATCCAGAAGCACTTTGGAGTAAAGGTACTGCCCTCGACCAACAGCAGAACTACCCCGAAGCTCTAAAAACCTACGAGCAAGCGACTGCTCTCAAGCCGGATTTTGCAGAAGCCTGGAATAACCAGGGAGTGACCCTCCTGAAGCTCAATCGTCCTCAGGAAGCCCTGAGTGCATTTAAAAAAGCAACGGAAATTAATCCCAATTTTGCCGATGCCTGGGCAAACCGAGGTGCAGCCCTCTGGGAACTCAAACGCTTCGCCTTAGCGATCGCTTCTTTGAATCGCGCCCTGCAAATTCAGCCGGACAACCCAACTGCCCTAAAATTGCGTCAGCAAGCACGGGAACAACTAAGACGCTCTTAGCGTCTTAAAAAGATTACTTGCTCGCTTCAACTTCCTGGCATTTTCATGTTGAAGGTTAAAGGTTTGAAGGGTTCAGTCATGCCTTAAATTCTCCAGTTTTTCAACCTATAAAGGTTACAACGGAATAAGGAGGAGCAATTTTCCTATCTCCGGGGAATTTTTCCACCCTGATAAACTGAAACAAAGGGCTTGCATCTAACCGTTAATCGAGGCAGCAAGCAATGCAGGAGCCGATTCAGGAAACCACTTTAGCCGGTCGCTATCAGATTATTAAGCCTTTAGGGAGAGGTGGATTTGGTCAAACGTTTCTATCTAAAGACCTACACTTGCCCGATCGCCCTTTGTGTGTCATCAAAAAACTCCAACCGAAAGTGAGCGATCCACTCACTCTCGCGACGGCTAAACGTTTATTCGATCGCGAGGCTCAAACGTTGGGTCGATTGGGCGACCACAACCAGATTCCTCGCCTGTTCGCTCACTTCGAGCAAGATGAAAAATTTTATTTGGTGCAAGAGTTCATCGAAGGTCAGCTCCTCGATCGGGAAATTACAGAGGGTACGAAGCTCAGCGAAGCGTCTACGATTGCACTTTTAGAGGACATTTTGCAGGTACTCGTGTTTGTCCACGAGCAGAATGTGATTCACCGCGATATTAAACCCGCTAACTTAATTCGACGCAGCAGCGATCGCAAAATTGTTCTGATTGATTTTGGTGCGGTTAAAGAGGTTAGCAACCAAGTCACCAATTCCCAAGTCCAAGTGAGCATGACGGTGGCCGTTGGCTCCCGTGGCTACATGCCCAACGAACAATTAGCTGGAAATCCCCGCTATAGCAGCGATATCTATGCCGTCGGCATTCTTGGCATTCAGGCATTAACGGGTATTCACCCTAGAAACCTCGATACAGACGCCCGAACGAGCGAAGTGATATGGCTCGATTATGCCATGCACGTCAGTCCTGGACTAGCCGCCGTTCTTGACTGTATGGTGGCCTATGACTTTCGCGATCGCTATCCAACGGCGGCGGAAGCCCTGGCTGCGTTGCAAGAACTCTCGAAGGCAAACGTGCGATCGGTACTCCCGTCTCAACACAGAATTGAGACGCCCCAACCCTTACCGAACGAGAGCGGGCAATCCTTACCACTTCCCTCAGAGAGACGGGCAGAACCAGTAGTCAGTTCTTCCCAACCCCGAAAGTTGCTGAATTTTGCCGCAACCGTCATTCCACCAACACAAACCCAAATCCAGTCCCTCAAACCTGGGTGGATGCTGGCTGTCTTCGCCGTTGTGGGTTTAGGTCTAACGGGCTTGATGGCTAAGACTCTGCTCGTTTCCCGCTCCGGTAGTTCCTCCTATGACGGTAATCCTGTAACGGCTGTAAATCCCGACAATAATCTGGTATCTCCTTCCCCGAACAGTTCACCCGCCCAAGACTCTACTCCTACCACTGAAAAAACAGCATCGGTACCCTCTTCGACTCCTACATCCGCTTCCCATTCAGCGACATCCGTAGCAGAAATCCTCAGCCAAGCCGATCGCTTGCGGAAAGCTGGACAGTACGAGCAAGCGATTGCAGTCTACGACAAAGCGATCGCTACCCAGCCGAAGGTTGCCGAAGCGCAGTGGGGTCGTTGTTATACTCTGAACCAACTCCAGCGTGCGGCAGAAGCGATCGTAGCCTGCGATGCAGCATTGGCAATCAAACCCAACTATCCAGAAGCGCTATGGAGTAAAGGGTATGCTCAGGACTTGCAGCAGCGTCCCCAGGAAGCCCTCAAAAACTTCGAGCAAGCGATCGCCCTGAAGCCTAGCTTTGCGGCAGCTTGGAGTAACCAGGGAGCAGCGCTCCAGAAATTGCATCGGTACAATGAGGCGATTGCCGCATTTGACAAAGCCACGGCTCTTGAGCCAAATTATGGAGAGGCATGGGCAAACCGAGGCGTAGCACTCTGGAGTCTCGGACGCCGCGATGAGGCTGTTACCTCGATCGAAAAGGCAATCAAAGTCCAGCCTGAAAATCAAAACGCTCGCAAGTTACTTCAGCAGGCACAAAAAAAATAGGCACGATAGGATATTGGTTCTTCGAGTGAGGTTCCAATGGGTTTAAGAGGTTGAAGCAATTGGGTTTACTGCTGACAAACGTTTGTGTGAGGAGTCTTTGAGGATGCTGGAGCTTTGCTCTTTGTCAGCGAACAACTACTGACAATCAGGTATTTAGTTAGGTCATCTATAAAAGATTGACAAAGGGTTGATGAAAGTTTGATGAAATTACCCATAGCTGCTGGTTAAATATCCCAATTAACGGGAATTGGCAGTTATTTTTGAAGTAAGGGTTTTTCAGGGATTCACGAAAAGCATTGGCAGGCAACTTTGAGATGCATTTTACCGTCAATTTTTCTCGGGCCGACTAAATGTCTAGGCTTGACCAGGAGGTAACTACCTATGTTCTGTTCTCAGCGTTTCAGCTTCGTTCTTGGATGCAGCTTGCTATTTTTGCCAGCGTTCCTAGCGAATCGAGTTAGCGCACAGACGGTGGTATTGACCTCCTTAGAGTCTGCCGACTGTAGCAACAATGCCTCTAGCAAAGCCGAGTGTACGTCCCAGACACAGGGCGCGAAGGCAGCACAACCGAGTGGAACAACTCCTTCGCTGGCGAGCTCAACAGAACCTTTTGGCACTGCTGTACCATCTAACAACCCAGGTTCTTTCCAGATTGGTACTAACCCGTTCAACGGTTTATTTAAAACTGATGGCATTGGTGCGATCGCTTCAGCGCCAGGAACTACAAGTCCATTCTCGAATGGCGATCGGGATAAGAACAAATTGCGCCCCAATCAAATTAGCGATCGCATCGATCGGTCTTTAGTCAATTCCCGCTTGATGCAACTACCCATTGGAACAGCAATTACCCCTAACGCTTCAATACCATTACCAGGAGGAGATGGAGCGATCGCTCAACTCTCAACCGGGTTAAACGATGAGATTCTCCCTAATTCCTCAACCCAACCAACGGGAGGAGTTTTACTGGATTCCTTAACCCAACCAACGGGAGGAATTTTACCCAACTCTCCAACCGGATCGAGTGGAGGAATCCTCCCAAGTCCCTCAGTCGGACCAACAAACGGTAATACGCCCTCCGACCCTTCGACGTTGGCTACCTCTAACTTGATAGCAGATACAGCAACAGTCCCCGAACCTTCGATTTCCCTTCTCGCTTGGCTAGGGTTAGTAACTGTAGGTTTACTTCCAACTCGATTTAAGTCAAAACTATAGCGACTCAGGAGTTTAGCAAGAGGTAGTGCGGACTCCGCAAAATTTACTCCTCAACCCGATAACCTAATTCAGCTAATTGGAGACGAGATTGCCGCCATTTGGGTAACACTTTAACAAACAGTTCTAGGTAAACTTTACCAGCAATTAATTTCTGCATTTGTTCGCGGGCAGCACTACCGATTTGTTTGAGCATACTGCCCTTTTTGCCAATGACAATTCCTTTTTGAGAGTCGCGTTCGACGTTGATCGTAGCGAGAATTCGGGTAATCGTGGGTTCCTCTTCAACCACATCAATTGAAACTGCTACCGAATGCGGCACTTCTTCGCGAGTCAGCAACAAGATTTGCTCTCGAATTAATTCCCCCATGATGAAACGTTCGGGTTGGTCAGTAACTAAGTCGGGGGGATAGTAGTAGGGGCCTGGATCGAGGCGATCGATCAGCAGTTGTTGTAACGCTTCGAGTCCGTCACCCGTGAGGGCAGAGAATTTGGTTACCTGCCAGTTGTGCGGTGCGGCAAGTTGAGCGTAAGTTTCATCCAATTGCTCATACTCAGGGGGTTGTTGGTCAGATTTGTTGATGCCCAAAATTACTGGAGTTTGGGTACGAGTGAGCAGATCGACGATAAAGCGATCGCCTCCTCCCGCCTCAACTGTTCCATCTACCACAAATAGCACCACATCCACCGAATCGATCGCAATTTGGGCATTTTGCACTAACACTTTACCCAGTTGATGATGCGGCTTGTGAATTCCTGGGGTATCGACAAAAATCATTTGCGCGTCCGGCGTCGTCAGGATACCCCGCAGGCGGTTGCGCGTTGTCTGTGCCACGGGGGAAGTAATGGCAATTTTTTGCCCCACTAGTTCATTCATCAGCGTTGATTTGCCGACATTAGGGCGTCCGATGATGCCGATAAAGCCGGATTTGAAGCCTTCAGGGGCTTGGGGAATACTCGACCAGTTTAGGTCGTCTTCCCGCTCGTTTTCTTCGCTGTCTAAGGATAGGTTGGTTTTGTCGTCGTCTTCCATGCTGGCGTTGGGTGGCAAGATGTCTGTTTCCTTCAATGTACTGCTGTCCTGTAGTGTAGCGATCGCGAAATTTTGCATAAGTCCTCACCGCTTGGCCTTAGTAACAGCGATTCTGCTCTTGTCTCTAAAAGGGCAGGGAGTACCAGGTGCGATCGCGCTTGCACCAGATTCGCAAACCAAGGAGGAAGCAGGAGCGATTAATGGCTTGCTCACCTCATCGGAAATCCTGGATTTAAAACTGAATGCTGAGTTAGTGGTCTTAAGTGCCTGCGATACTGGTAAAGGAATAATTACGGGTGATGGCGTGATTGGGCTATCTCGCTCTTTGATTTCAGCCAGTGTCCCCAGTATGATTGTCTCCCTTTCGTCTGTACCGGATTCCCCGACTGCCTCCTTGATGACCGAGTTTTATCGCCAACTTCAACAAAATTCCGACAAAGCGACTGCCCTGCGTCAAGCAATGTTAACCACCATGAAACAACACCCAAACCCCAGAAATTGGGCTGCGTTTACCCTAATTGGCGAGGCAGAATAATCGTGACTGAACCCTCTCCTTCATTGCCATCAGGGTGTGTTCTCCGTCCAGCTTGTGCTAAGGATATCTGGTCAATTCGGACATTAGTCCTGAGTGCCAAACTCGACCCTACTCAGTTGCGCTGGTCGCAGTTTTGGATAATTGAGTGCGAGGGGCGTATAGTAGCCTGTGGACAGTTGCGTAGCTTTTCTGGAGCGCAAGAACTCGGTAGTTTAGTTGTTGCACCGGCTTGGCGAGACCGGGGTTTGGGTAGCTTTTTGGCAAAGCATCTGATTCAGGAAGCAACTCAGCCACTTTATCTAGAATGCTTAGGCAACAGGTTAGCAAGATTTTATACTCGCTTGGGTTTTGTTGCGATCGCTTGGCAAGATTTACCAAAATCCCTCAAGTGGAAGTTTGGCATTTCTCAACTGGCCTCCAGACTATTACCCATGCTGAGTGTGAACATCATGCAGTATCAAAAGACCAATCTGTAGGGGCAAGGCATGCCTTGCCCCTACTCTATGCAATTAAGAATCGCTGTAGTTACCAACGCTTAACGCACTAGCGTCTGTGCTAGCTTGCTTTTTGCTCCACTTGGCGCAGACTATAAAGCTCGCGACTTACATAAAAGGACAAATCTTCAGTCGTGAGGTGTTCCCAAGGATTCAACCCTTGTTCAAGGCAAAACTGATGCCAATCCGCAATAGCATCAAACCACTGCTGTTGTGTTCCGAGAGTGTCTGGAGTTCCAATCAGAATCATTATTTTTGCCTCCTTACGTATTTCAAGCCAATTCACAATCTGGAAAACAAGTCGAATCCAACACCCTTTCCCAAGCGAATACAGGCTTTTCTCCTGAACTAGAGGTTTTGCGTTTTTATTTTGAGTGAAAACTAAGTGCTAAGCGTTGCAAGTGC
>DATNPT010000289.1:0-9907 GCA_036703075.1 Chroococcales cyanobacterium | reverse complement strand
AGCTTACTTTCCGCTAGTGCAGTCCTAATCAATTCTGCCAAAGCGGGTGAGTCGGCAATCTGCCCCCCTTGGAAAATGCCTTCGGGTACCTCGTGAGAGTACAAGGTCGTGACCTTGAATCCTTGACCTTGTTTTCGCAGTTGAGCAATATTAATTCGTTCCGGGGCCAATTCGATCCCGACGCCTTTCTTGCCCTTTGGAAATATATCTTTAAAACGGTTAAACATACCTTGGTTCGGCGGGAGCGAAGGTTAATAAAGATAAGCGACGTGAATTTCTAGAAAAATTTAGTTTAACAAGATTAATGCTGTTGCATGGTACCCACTTTAGCTTAGAATCACTGGGGTTAAGCGATATTTATTGTCAGTTACCCGCAACTATTAGCCAAGCGGGGGTACCCCAGGCGTAACTGTTGCGGGTTTGCCCTCAGATTTCTCCAGGGCTTCAGAGTCTACTGACCAAGACTCACCGCTTTGCGATCGCTTAGCGCTAGCCTTTAGGGCTAATTGCGCTTGGGTGTTGCTGTCTCCAGCAGCTCGCAAAACGGTATAGCGGGTTCTGATGTTAACCGCAGCGTTTTTATCGGCATGGTCTTGATGTCCGCAATGAGGACATTCAAACCGATGGCTTTTCCGGTTGCCACGCAAGCCGCACTTCGAGCAATTGTGACTGGTATATCGAGGATTGACATACTCGATCGCCATACCTCGCTCTTGTGCTTTATTCGTGACGCTCTGGCGGATTAGGTAATGCTGCCATTGGGCAAGACGATGCCGCACGCCTCTAGCTACCCTTAGCTTTTTAGAAACTTTGGGCATTTTGAGGTCTTCAAAAACTAGTACAGAGTTGGGCTTTGCCCAATCCACTAGTTGCTTCGCCACCTGTTGGCAGAAAGTACGAGCGCGATTACGTTCCTTACGACCAAGCCGTTTGAGAAGACGACGAATTGAACGCGTGTCTTTCTTCTCTGCCTTACGAGCCGCAAGTTTTTGGAGCAATCTAGAGCGAGTCTTGTGAGTCTGGCGAGTTTTTACGTTCAGCCTTTGCCCGCTGATGAACAGCTCTCGCTCATCGGCATCCACCGCAACCAAAGTGTTGGTTTCATTCACATCAACGCCAACGGGATGAATTCCCTTGGGCGCTGGAACCTCTAGGGTAACTCTCATCCGTCCGAGCAGCTTACCGTTGCGTTCAAATACGGTTAAACTGTCAATTTCCAAAGCGTTAGAGAGGATTGGCTGAAAGGCTTCAGGCACTTGGTAGTTGAGACGCTTGCGTCCTCCTACCGTCCAGATAGACAACGTTCCATCTGCCCTAAAGTCAGCATCTCGTCCCCGTTGTCCCACCAAAAACAAAGCACTAGCCCGTTGAAAATTAAACGGCTCCGTGACTGGCTTTCGCTCGCACTTTGCAGACTTGTAGGCTCCGGCAACGATTCGGATTGCAGAAATCGTCATCTGAGCGCTCAGCTTGCCTTTTACCAAGTCATAGCACCGGCGTTGCAAGCCGATCGCGCCCAACGGTTTCCCTCGGTTATAACACGGTTGTGACAGCACCTGCTGCACCTGCTGAAAGGCTTTCACCGTTGCCAGCAAGTCAGGGTCTTTAGGCAAAAGAATAGTCACCGTGCGTTTAATTTCCATGTTTCAAATTTACCATCAGTTATTGTTCGAGCAACAAGTGATGGAAATCAAAACATGTAACTTATTGTACTCACAGAGCGTGTGGGAAGCGCTCATCGTCACTCCTGGCTTGAGTTTTGAAGTGCTTTACCTAAAAATTACCCAGTTTAGAGGGAAGTTTTAACAGTCGCCTAGAGTTAGGATGATTTACTGCGATCTACTTGGCTGTTCTCAAACAAGCGATCGCATTAGCATCAACCTTGAAGGTATACATGAGCAGAATCAGAACTTGGAGACGTTTAGGTATTTTGGCTTTGGTGGGATTGCTAGTGAGCTTGGTTATCAGCTGTCGTCCAACGCCTTCACCTTCCCAGCGCCCTGAACTGGAGTTCTGGACGATGCAGTTGCAGCCGAAGTTTACCGACTACTTCAACAAGTTGATTGCTAGCTTTGAAGCGGAAAATCCAGGCGTCAAAGTCCGGTGGGTGGATGTTCCTTGGGCAGCCATGGAAAACAAAATCCTGACAGCGGTTTCGGCCAAAACAGCACCAGATGTTGTAAACCTCAATCCCGGCTTTGCCACCCAACTCGCATCCCGCAATGCTTGGTTGGAACTCGATACTCGCGTGCCAGAAGCGGTGCGTAAGCAGTATCTACCCAAGATTTGGCAAGATAGTACCCTTAATAACCAAAGCTTTGGCATTCCCTGGTATCTCACGACAAGAGTCACGATTTACAACAAGGATTTGCTGCAAAAGGCAGGAGTCAACAAGCCACCTGCAACTTATGCAGAACTGGCACAGGTGGCAAAGCAAATTAAACAAAAGACGGGCAAATATGCGTTCTTCATTACAGTCGTTCCGGAAGATTCTGGCGAAATACTAGAATCTTTTGCTCAGATGGGAGTTGACTTAGTTGATGCTCAAGGAAAAGCGGCGTTTAACACTCCCCAAGGCAAGGCAGCATTTCAGTATTGGGTAGACTTCTATAAGGAAGGGCTAATGCCAAAGGAAGCACTCACCCAAGGGCATCGACGCGCGATCGAGTTATACCAGGCAGGGGAGACGGCAATTTTAGCGAGTGGGGCAGAGTTTATGGATGAGATTGCGAAAAATGCCCCATCGATTGCTCAAGTCTCAGCCGCCGCCCCGCAAATTACGGGTGAGACGGGCAAAAAGAACGTAGCCGTGATGAATTTGGTCATTCCCCGCGACACAAATAAGCCCGACGTGGCACTAAAATTTGCGCTGTTTGTAACGAATACACCCAATCAGCTCGCCTTTGCCAAGGCAGCGAATGTTTTGCCGTCTACGATTGAGGCGTTGCAGGAGTACAGGCGTTTTCTGACGAGTGGTGGGAAGACTTCGCCCGTGGAGCAAGCGAGGGATATCAGTGCCAGTCAGATGCAAGATGCTGAAGTATTAATTCCGACGATGAAAAACCTCAACAAGCTGCAAAAAGCAATTTATGAGAATTTGCAGGCCGCGATGTTAGGGGAAAAAGCGGTGGAGCGGGCTGTTGCCGATGCCGCCGAAGAGTGGAATAGCAGTAGTTCCTGAAACTATAGCGGTTCTCGGTTGCATAGAACGCATGTGGGGCGATACTCTTCTCCGAACGCCAAGGGCGTACATGAATCGCCCCTACAAACCTGTCTCCATGTCTGTGCAGTCTTCAATCAATGCCGTAGCCCTTTTGTTTCAAGAAGTAACCGATTAAATAGAGAGAGCCGCACAAAACAATTAAATGTTCCGGTTGAGCGGTGATATTTGAAGTTGCTGCCTGTAATCCAGTCTCTAAGTCAGGATAGGTGTGGCAATCAGCGAGTTCGGGACAGATGGTTTGAGCGAGGATGGCTAGAGCGTCTGGGTCAGCAGAACTATGTTCGGGGACTGGGACGAGGTACAATCGATCGCGCGATCGCAGTAGAGCCTGGAAGATGTCGGCATGATCTTTGGTAGAGAGCATACCCATCACCCAGGTGACTGGAGTATGTAGAGTATCGACATAGTGACGGAGAGCAACCGCTGCGGCCTGATTGTGAGCACCGTCAATTAGGAGGCGGCGATTGTGCCAGCTCGTCCACTGTAGGCGTCCGAGCCATTGGGTTTTTGCCATACCGGATGCGAGAGCATTTTCTGAAATCTCCCAACCCTGAGAACGGAGAATTTGCACAGTTGCGATCGCAATTGCAGAATTACTCAGTTGTATCTCTCCTAATAAGGGTAACGGGTACTTAATCCCTTCATAGTCTGCCCAACCGTCTTTAATCGGTTGAGCCGATTTTACCCAACGTGTAGGACATCCCAACTCCTTTACCCGTTGTTCTACGACAGCTTGAGCTTCTGCGGGCAGTTGCCCCATTACGGCAGGACATCCGGGTTTGAGGATACCAGCTTTTTCTCTAGCGATATCGGCTAGGGTAGGGCCGAGCACTTGCCAGTGTTCGCGACTGAGGGAAGTGATAATGGTAACAAGAGGTGAGTCACAGACATTCGTTGCATCTAACCGTCCCCCTAAACCCACTTCCATCACGGCGATATCCACATTCTGCTGGGCGAAGTACAACCAAGCGGCGGCAGTAATTGCTTCAAACTGAGTGGGCGAATCTTCGCAATCTTCTGGAATTGCCGCTAGAACGAGCCGTAGTAATTCTTGTAAAGCCTCGGTTGAAATGGGCTGTTCGTTCAGACAAATTCGCTCATTCCAATCCACTAAATGAGGTGAAGTATAGCGTCCTACTCGATAACCCGCCTCAGTCAGGATGGCAGAGAGATAAGCACAAACCGAGCCTTTGCCATTGGTTCCTGCGACGTGAATGATTGGGACGCGATGGTGTGGATTGCCTAAATCTGCTAGAAGTCGCCCAATTCGCTCTAAGCCAAGATGGACACCGAAGCGCTGAAACGGTTGGAGTAGCGAGTTGATGTCTGTAGGGTTAGAAGGTAGGTTGCTTTGGGAAGACTGGGAAAGTGATTCTGATGACAATTTTTTGAAAACGATAATCGGTGAAGACAGTTTTCTACTATAGTTCACTGCCGATCGCGCATCTATCCCATTTACGTTAGTAGGACTACTCCGACTACAATCGTTAACATCGTGTTGAGATGGCAAAGTTAATGGGTTACGCGATCGCGATCGTCAATATGAAAGGCGGCGTTGGGAAAACCACTACTACCGTTAACTTAGCTACCTGTCTTGCTAAAGAGCATGGAATGCGAGTGTTACTCGTCGATCTCGATACGCAGATTAATGCCACTCTCAGCTTAATGCCGCCTCTCCACTTTGCTAAGTTGAGGAAGGAAAACCGAACCTTAAAACAATTAATCCATCAAATTGTTCAACCAGATACTCAGCTAACTATTCCCATTCAAACCATCATTCAGCACAACATTTGTCAGGTTAATGGACTTGACTTATTACCCGGTAATATTGAACTATATAATGATTTTTTAGTAGCTACGTTACTTTATTCGCAGTCTAGTAATAGTCGGCAAAACTTTGAGAGAAGTTGGAATAGTCTAGAAGATACTCTAGTTCGCCGTATTCTTCAGCCTGTTGCCAATAACTATGATTTTATTCTCTTAGATTTTCCGCCTGGAGATTATCTGCTGACTCGTAGTGGAATAATTGCTAGTGATTTTTATTTAATTCCTGCCAAACCAGAACCTTTATCCGTCGTAGGGATTGGTATACTGGAAGGCCATCTCAAAAAACTGAAACAGAGCGATCGCACTCATATTAACCTCCTTGGGATTGTCTTTTTCTCCTTGGGACATGCGACTAACATGGCTCCAAAAGTCAAGAATCGTTTAATCGATGAATTCGGAAAAGGCAGAATTTTCGATACTGAAATTCCCAGAAATGTTGATGTGGCGAAAGCTGTTGATGAGTTTCAGCCCGTCGTGCTGACAGAACCCAACTCTACTGGCGCAAAAGCCTTCACACAGCTAACTGAAGAATTTTTACAGAAGCTCTCCAAGTCGTTGGCAGCAATGCCCTCGAAGGATAACGAAAAACAACAGTAAAATTTTCTTTTATCGCCGTAGGGAGGAATAACCATGACAACCAACAATCAAATTGGAAGAGGAATGAAACGATTGCCTCTCCCCCTGCTCGGTATAGTTGGAGCAATCGGGACGAGTATTTACATCCTCCAAATGTTTCAACAGCAAGGAATTGCCGCTTGTCCGCCCATCACGATACCGACAATAGTTCCGAGTAACGTCCAGCGTTCTCCCATCACCGTACAGTCAATTACTATACCGACAATAGTTCCGAGTAACGTCCAGCGTTCTCCCATCACCGTACAGCCGATCGTTGCACCGTCAGTAGTTGGGCCGAGTGCTATCACTATCGCGCCAGCTTGCAGGTAGGTAGCGGGAACTCGATCGCATTCTTCCGATATTGCGATCGCTTCCTTGCTATTGCTCGCTCACTGTATTGTTATCGAGCAAGAGCGAGTGAAAACCATTGGCTGATGCCATCGGCGATCGCTTCTACCATTTTCTGTTGAGCTTGAGGATTGACAACAGTCTCAAATTCTACTGGATTGCTCATAAAACCCAGTTCTAGTAATACAGACGGTGTAGAGGCGGGACGGGTAAGAGCGAGATTATCCCAGTACACTCCATAAGAAGGACGTCCCAACTTACTCACGACATAGTTATGCAAAAACACAGCAAGGCTGTGGGCTTGGGCATTGTACCAAAATGCTGCAAAGCCTTTCGTATTCATCGCATCGCCATCATCGGGTAGGGAATTATGATGGATTGAAATTGCGATCGCGGGTTTGAGTTTGTCGATCATCGCTACTCGATCTTGCAGCGACACGTCCTTATCCTCTTCTCTAGTCATATACACCGTTGCCCCGCGTGCCACCAGTTGGTCTCGCAGTAGCTTTGACATGACTAGATTGACCGCTTTTTCCGCATAACCTGTTGGTCCAACCGCACCACTTTCAGCGCCACCATGCCCCGGATCGAGCAAGATTTTGATTCCTGTCAGAGACTTGGAATTTTGAATTTTAGCGTTTGGAGGGTGACGTAGGGATAATACCAGGCTTGTTCCTTCGTATCTCATGGTATATCCCCACTGTTGTAGAGATTTGAGGTTGAAGGTGTACTGTACCTGATTTGGGGCGACTTGCTGCCAGTCGAGGCGAGAAATCAGTGGGTCATCATCGAGGCGAATGATGTCAGTTTGCGCTGTTGTGTTGTACAGGATGAGGGTCAAAGTGCGATCGCCTTGCTGTACGCTGACTGGGACTGGAACTTGTAGCGGAAATACAACTTCTGTTGCACCATCAACCTGACGGGCGCGAATACTGCGAATTAGCGATCGCGGCGGCACAGCACCTGGAATAATTCGCACTTCTGAAGCTTTAATCCAACCCCCATAATCTAAGCGTACCCACTCCCCTTCTCGCCCTGTAACAGTTGCTCTGGTTCCTTTGGGGAGCGGGGTTAAGCGAGAATGATCGGTACTTGGCCCCGTTCGCGCCGTCCCGGCATCAGCCGTCACCTCTGCCACTTCTAACTTAGCCGGAGACAGAATCGAGATTTTTCCTGGTCCTTGCTGAGCGATCGTTTTTCCATTCATCGTTAACTGAAACTGAGCTATACCCAAGTCAGCAGGTGCCTCAGCGTTGGCACAACCCTGATATTGACCGACAAGCGATCGAGAAATCGGCTGATTATTTTGGGTTAATGCTCCAGAATTGGGTGGCAATTGCACATCCTGGGATTGGGCTAACAAGGGGATGGTTTGGTTTGCCAGCTTGACCGAAACTGTAGCATTGGGAGGTGCGATCGCGCCAAAACAAATCAGTTCCCCCGGCATTCTGGCAATATCTGTGGCGGGGGTGAGCGAATCTTTGCCAAACGCCAACCCAACAGGTGGAGTCGGTTCGGACGATTTCCGCGTGACGTTCAGTTGAACTTGCTGGTTTTGATAGCGCAACGTGAAGCGATTTTCTCCCGGTTGCAGTGGGAAACTGGGGGCAAAGTGTCCGGCCGGACTGCGAGCGATCGCTTTCCCATTCACCAGTACTTCTCCTCCTGCTGGTGCTGTACCCAGCAAAAAAATCTGGCTAGCCGTAGTTTGATGCTGAGCGGGGGGATAGACGACAGACAGGGGTTGCTCTGCCCAAGCAGGCAATGTAATAACAGAACCCAACATTGCTAATCCCAGGATATGTCTCATTCTTGATTCCAGGCAACAGTCGTGCAACTGACGTTATTTTCTCTAAAAATCGGTAAAAACCAAACTCAATCCTCCAATAATTTGGTGGGTACGCCATCAATGCTTGTAGTATTCTTCTCTTTCCAATACTCGATAATTCCCTGTTCTCCTTTTTTATTCGCCCATTCAATGATATTTTTTCGTTCTTCTTTAAACTCATAAACCGGTACGCCATAACCGCAAGACGTTTGTACCGAGTCAACCTTAAGGACAACAATCTGGCGCTCTCCCGGCAAAGGATTAAACAAGGAGTAGAAGGTTTGCCATTGGCTATCTCTAGGTCGAATGACTTGACCATGACCGTAGAGCCTTAAAATTAAAGGCTTTTCAGAAAAGCTACAAAACATAATCGTCATTCGGCTATTTTCATTCAAATGGGCAGAGGTTTCATTACCGCTGCCCGTTAGATCGAGATAGGCAACTGTTTGGCTGTCAATGCAGCGGAAAGTATCTACACCTTTAGGCGATAAGTTGATTCGACCTTGTTGAGGAGCAGTGGCCGTGAAAAAAACCTTTTGCTCTGCAATAAAGCTTTGTAAAGCAGGAATAATTTCAGAATAAAACTTAGCCATGGGAAACTTTTTTGCAAAGAAATCACATTCTTAGAGAGAAGCGAGGGACAATTTGTTACCGTTTAGATAGAGTACCGCTTTGCCCGTTCATATAAATCGGTAGTTGGCGCTCCGCTTCTTCTAAGTATTTATGCGAAAATTCTATCTTTACCAGCAAACACTTTTGCGGAGTAACTTGAGAAGGACTATATCCAACAACCAGGACTATAGGCAAGGGATGAATAGGGGTTATCTGCCTCAGTCCACACTCACCAGCGATCAGATCCTTGCTTTGACCGATTTATGGTGCAGAGCCAGCTACCTGCAATAAATAACCCTTGAGGAGTGTGGCACAATTGACGGGGGAAATCTCTAAGAGTCTCTAGTTCTTAAAAATTTTATGACTAAGTTTATCTTTATTACCGGCGGTGTTGTCTCTAGTATCGGCAAGGGAATTGTCGCTGCTAGCTTGGGGCGTCTGCTGAAGTCTCGTGACTATCCCGTCTCGATTCTCAAGCTAGACCCTTATATTAACGTCGATCCGGGAACCATGAGTCCTTTCCAACATGGAGAGGTGTTCGTCACAGCAGATGGGGCTGAGACGGATTTAGATTTGGGACACTACGAGCGCTTCACAGATACGTCGATGTCTCGCCTCAACAGCGTCACGACTGGCTCGATTTATCAGGCCGTAATCAATAAGGAGCGTCGTGGCGACTATCAAGGGGGTACCGTGCAAGTGATTCCCCACATCACGAATGAAATTAAAGAGCGTATCCTCCGGGTTGCCAAAAACACAAATCCGGATGTGGTGATTACGGAAGTTGGCGGTACGGTGGGCGATATTGAATCTCTACCGTACTTAGAAGCGATTCGTCAGTTCCGGAAGGATGTTGGGCGAAATAACGTGCTGTATACGCATGTGACGCTGCTTCCCTGGATTCCAGCAGCGGGAGAGATGAAAACCAAGCCGACTCAGCACTCGGTGAAGGAACTGCGATCGATCGGGATTCAGCCCGATATTCTAGTTTGTCGATGCGATCGCCCCTTACATCCCGGTTTAAAGGAGAAGCTTTCGGAATTCTGTGATGTGCCTGTAGAGTCAGTTATTACATCTCCGGATGCAAGCAGTATTTACGAAGTCCCGCTCATTTTGGAACGAGAAGGACTAGCCCAGCAAGTACTGGAGTTGTTACACCTGCCACAACACGAACCAGATTTAAGCCAGTGGCAGATTCTAGTCAATCGCTTGTATCGTCCAAAGCAGAAAGTTGAGATTGCACTGGTTGGCAAATATATTCGGTTAAGCGATGCTTATCTCTCAGTGGTAGAAGCCCTCCGACATGCCGCGATCGCAATGGAGTGTGAGGTCAATATCCGTTGGATTAGCTCTGAAGAGATCGAAGCTCATAGTGCAGAACACTTCCTCTCTGGTATAGACGCTATCCTTGTACCGGGTGGCTTTGGCACGCGAGGCATCGATGGCAAAATTTC
>DATNPT010000614.1:0-4618 GCA_036703075.1 Chroococcales cyanobacterium | reverse complement strand
CGCTGGCTCTAGATTCTGGTATTGCAAGTATTAGTTTTAAGCCAGGACAGTGTTTTTCTAGACTTAAAGCTAGGAGTTTCACACCCAGTAATGCTTCTTTTCTTTCTTCGTATGCTACTACAACCATAGTTTTATTTCCTCGCAAACTTCTAAGAGTGAACTGAGTAGAATACCCCTTCTCAAAAGCCCAAACTAGTTCTATAAAGCAGGATAATTAATTGTCTAATTATCAACTTCATTGAATTCTACGGTTATTCGGAATGTAAAATTAGCTCAAAAGCTTTCTTGCACCCGCCTCAACAAGCTGTGTTCATATAGGGTGGGTAATGATATAAGGACACGACTGGGAAATTTAGCCAATGTCACAACTAAAAATTAGGCGTTTGAGACGGTTCTGTGAGATCTGAAAACCCTATTTTGTCAATTAACCGTCCAAATCGTGTAAAGATAACTTCAGCAGCAATAAATAGCGTTGGTATGCATTGCCTACGGGTAGATCCCATTTGTATTAATTCAGCCGTAGTACGGGCATCTTGCCTATGTCTAGAATCAGGTGAGCAAGATATTTGCGCTAACGCACACGCTGCGCGAACACACTACTATTGCCAAATGAGGATACACCCCTGCCTGTTCTACGCTTAATGATAATGATGGAAGATTTTAGTTACTACCAAAAAGCTAGAAAGGCTCCTTAGATTTTTAATTGTTCAAACTTGATATCCTGGTCACCTAGATACTTAGTAGTGCAGCCATTAATTGTACTAAGCAGAAAACTCAATGCACTTGCACGTTAGATTAGCATAGAGTTCAACTACCTTATCTGTCATACTAGTTGATCTAGAGAATTAGGAATTGTGCTTTTAAACACTATTAGATCATTTTTTAGGATGATTTAAACAATTCAGCTATCTATATTGTTCCGACTCAATTAATATTCCTAAAGATAGATGCCGAGTGTTACTCGATCGCTCAAACACAGAAAATCGCGATCTGGAGTAAGGGGGGCTGTTGCAACCTAAAATTAAACAGAAGCTGCGTCAAAAGCTTTTCCATGAAGCAACAGCTTCAATCTTCCTCCCTAATTGAGAACTCGATGCTGCAAGCAATGCCCTTTCTGACCCTAGCATTTCAATTTGCTTCTCCAGGACCGATTCTGTTCCAGGCGGGACCGATCGCAATTCGCTGGTACGGTCTTTTGATTGCCTCAGCAGTGTTGATTGGAGTCAGTCTTTCTCAATACCTAGCGAAGCGTCGTAACGTTGACCCGAACCTCCTAGGCGATTTAGCAATCTGGCTCGTCATCGCCGCAATTCCCTGTGCTAGACTCTACTACGTTCTGTTTGAGTGGGAACAATACGCTCAGCACCCCGACCAAATCATCGCGATTTGGAAGGGTGGGATTGCGATTCACGGTGCCATCATCGGCGGTACCCTGGCAGCGCTCCTATTTTCCCGCATTCAGAAAATATCCTTCTGGCTTTTAGCAGACCTTGTCGCTCCTTCCTTAATTTTGGGTCAAGCGATCGGGCGTTGGGGTAACTTCTTCAACTCCGAAGCTTTTGGGCGTCCTACCAATCTGCCCTGGAAACTCTACATTCCACCACAACAGCGCCCCCCTGGGTACATTAGTTATGAATACTTCCATCCCACCTTCCTCTACGAGTCTCTCTGGGATTTGATGGTCTTTGGGATACTCATGACGCTTTTTTTCCGGGATTTGAAACGAAAACCCCGCCTGAAGGTAGGAACATTGATTTTAGTCTACATGGTTGCCTATAGTACTGGTCGATTCTGGATTGAAGGACTTCGCACTGACAGCCTGATGTTTGGGCCGTTACGCATGGCTCAAATGGTGAGCTTAAGCGCGATCGCATTAGGACTTGCCGGTCTAGCATGGTTGTATCTTGTTGGTCGTTCCTTGCCAGATGTCGTCCCAGCAGAAAACCAACGCTGGGATACTCGTTCCAATTAACCTGAGCTTCTACCCTGACCCATCTATCAAAGAGGCATCACTAATTGAACCAAAACAAAAGCCCTAGAGGAAAACTCTAGAGCCGAACCAGGGTGCATCTACCATTCCTTTATTACTTCTAAACCTGCCAGTTATCCGGAAAACTTTGATAACTTACAAATCTCTTGGTAGACTTACTATTTTGTATGTCCCAGTCAGTTGACGTTCACCAGCTTGAAAGCTCCATCGCTCACCTAGCGCCAGCAGTCTATATTATTGGTGCTGGACCAGGAGACCCAGATTTATTGACCGTTAAGGCACTGAAAATTCTCCAAGCAGCGGATGTTATTGTATTTGCTGATTCTCTGGTGCCAAAGCAGATTTTGCAGAGTGTCCGTCCTGATGCTGAACTGATTCGCACCAGCAATAAAACTCTGGAAGAGATTGTGCCACTGATGATTGAGCGGGTGCGATCGCAAAAATCTGTCGTTCGCCTCCATTCGGGCGATCTCAGCCTCTACAGTGCCATCCACGAACAAATCCACGCACTCGCCGAAGCGTCCATTCCCTTTGAAGTTATCCCAGGAATCAGCGCCTTCCAAGCAGCAGCAGCGAAACTGGGTGTTGAACTCACGGTACCGGGATTGGTACAGACGATTATCCTCACTCGCATTAGCGGCCGTGCCTCTGCTGTACCGGAGTCTGAGGAATTGGCATCTCTAGCAGCCCATCAAGCTAGCCTGTGCCTTTACCTGAGTGCGAGTCATGTCGAAGAGGCTCAAGCAAAATTGCTAGAACACTATCCGGCCGATACCCCCGTAGCCGTCTG
The DNA here is from genome assembly GCA_036703075.1 of Chroococcales cyanobacterium. Classification (GTDB taxonomy): domain Bacteria; phylum Cyanobacteriota; class Cyanobacteriia; order Cyanobacteriales; family Coleofasciculaceae; genus DATNPC01. Next base: position 1,838 of record DATNPT010000614.1, on the reverse strand, counting down.
CTTCCGTATCGGTTGGTCGGATGAAAAAATCTGGCTGGTTCCTCTTGCAGAAATGGCCCAAATCACTCGCCAGGAGAACCTAACTCGGACTACGCTCTATTTGATTAGTCCAGCATTGGAGGGAGTAGGAAAACCCTCCGCCATGGAGCAAACGCGATCGCGTCTTTACCACCCCGAACACTCGCACATTTTTCGCCCCTCTCGCCCGATTCGATAACCTTGGAAATAGGGTGCAATTCACGGAATTTTATGAATCCAACAACTTGTCCAAAATGTGGAGGAAGCCTAGAGCCGGTTACTTGTGGAGGGATTGAAGTAGACCGCTGCCTCTACTGCAAAGGAATTTGGTTTGATTCGTTTGAGGCAGAACAGCTCAAAGCCATCGAAGGTTCAGAGAGCCTAGATATTGGAGACCCGAAAACAGGTAGTCAACTCGATCGCATTACGGGAGAAATTGATTGTCCCCGCTGCGAGGTGAAGATGATTCGCATGGTTGACATCGACCAGCACTGCATCTGGTACGAAAAATGCCCAGTGTGCCAAGGCGTCTGGTTAGACGCGGGTGAATTTAAAAATTTCAAGGACAACTTCAAGCGTCACGATGGAATCTTGGGTCAAGTCAGGAACGTTTTTCGACGCAAACGGCAGTAAAAGGATAATCCCTGGAACAGAGAACAGGCTTTGTCAAGATTGGTAAACTTAGGCTGGGAAAATATTGAGAGGTAAGTAGACCCTTGCTAGACGAACAAGCGAAGAAAACGATGCTGCGTAAGATTCCCCACGGAATCTACATCTGTGGTGTTAAGGATGGCGAGACGATTAACGGTTATACCGCCAGTTGGTTGATGCAGTCGTCGTTCAAGCCTCCACAGGTGGTCAACTGTGTCAACAAAAACCATACATCTCACGAGATGATTAAAAACAGCGGTGTCTTCGCCATCAGCTTCTTGGGTAAGGAACAAAAAGAGCTAGCCCAGAAGTTTTTTCAGCCCCTGCGCCGCGTCGGTAATCGGTTTGAGGATGTGGAATTTTACACGGGAGAAACCGGCTGTCCCATTATTTCCGACTCCTTAGGGTATATCGAGTGCAGGGTAGTTGGCTCGGTGGAACAAGGGGATCACACTGTTTTTGTTGGAGAAGTCATTGCCTCAGGCATACACCGGGAGGGCGAACAGATCTTACTGGAAGAAACGGGTTGGCAATATGGCGGGTAGAGTTTTAGGGGTTAGGCGTTAGCGATCGATCAATAGTCTGTCTGCTAACCCATAACAACTAGCCAATTGAGAAAATCTAACTGCTCCATAAAAATATGCCATTGATTAAAGTACAAACTTCTGTAACTACCCCAGAACCAACTGCTGTTGAAGGGCTACTCAAAATCCTTTCTAGTAAGTTAGCCCAGCATCTCGGCAAGCCAGAGTCTTACGTGATGACAGCGTTTGAGCCAAGGGTAGCTATGACATTCGCAGGTACAGTTGAGCCTGTCTGTTACATCGAAATCAAAAGTATTGGTACCATGAGTCCGGCACAAACTAAGGCGATGAGCCAAGACTTTTGCCAGGTGATTAACGAAAAACTCGGCGTACCTATCAACCGAATTTACATTGAGTTTGCGGATGCCAAGGGTGCGATGTGGGGCTGGAATGCCTCAACCTTTGGGTAATCTTCTAGACTCCAAGCCCACGCTTCACCCGTGGGCAATCGTTTCATGGCGTTGTCCTAATTATCTTCCCCTATGTCCATCTCTAAACAAGAAGCAAAGCATCTCCTAGAACGTTTAATTTTCGAGGATGAGCATCCTCAGGACTGGGTACAGGATGTCTGGGGGCTGAGTCCAA
>DATNPT010000608.1:0-5776 GCA_036703075.1 Chroococcales cyanobacterium | reverse complement strand
AACCCTTGCGCGGGGGGTTTGGGGGAGACGCTTGTCCCCCAATGGGGGTTTGGGGGAAACCCCCAAGTCCGGGTTTTTTCTAATGTAGCTGTTGCCATAAAGGTTAGGACGTTCTTTAACGGCCCAAACTACCACGTACACTAATAAACCTTCTGCCTTTTGCCCTCTGCCCTCTGCCTTCTGCTATACCTGCAACATTCGACTTAAGCAAAAAGCGATCGTTGTTTGGAAAAACCAAGATTGGGGAGTTTCCCCAGGCCCCCTGCACAAGGATCGATCGGTTGTGACGAATTTTCTCTGGACAACGAACAAAACCAGGAATTGTGCAAAACCTTGTCCCGCTTAAGTTCTTTTGCTACCAGTTACCCAAGCTCCAGCGATCGCGTGCAAAACTTCTCTACACAGCGAACAAAGATTTCAACACCCATCTCTAATGCAGTTTCATCAAAGTTAAATCGGGGATGGTGATGGGGATAAGCCAAATCCTTGTCAGGATTAGCAGACCCTAAAAAGAAATAACATCCCGGTACTGCTTGTAGGAAAAAGGACATATCTTCACCCCCCATCGTCTGACACTCCGGTACAATTCCTGCTGAGGTTTCTACGACATCTAGTGCGATCGATCGCACGAGTTCTGCCATCTGAGGATTGTTGATTGTGGGCGGATAAAGCCGCAAGTACTCGAACTCGTAACTTGCCCCCTGACTCTGACAAATACCAGCAATTACTTGTTCGATTCGTTGCTCGAAGTACCCTTCAAACTTCGGGTTGAAATACCGTACTGTGCCACTCATGCAGGCTGTATCTGCAATTACATTGAGGGCTGTCCCAGCATGAAGTTTGCCAACCGTGACGACGGCTGACTCAATTGGATCGACGTTACGAGCCACAATCGTCTGCAACGCATTGACAATTTGAGCGCTGACAACGATGGAATCAACTGTTTGGTGCGGCATTGCACCATGTCCGCCTTTCCCCAAAATTTTGCAGTTAAAGCATTCGACGGCTGCCATTAACGCGCCATTACGTACTCCCACCGTGCCGAGGGGAAGATTGTTCCACAAGTGCAATCCGATAATGGCGTCTACGTCAGGATTTTTCAGGACACCCGCTTCAACCATTGGCTTTGCCCCTCCTGGCCCTTCCTCAGCAGGCTGGAAGATGATTTTTACAGTGCCAGAAAAACGTTCTCGGTGTTGGGCGAGATAGTAAGCGGTACCCAATGCGATCGCTGTATGGCCGTCATGACCGCAAGCATGCATAATGCCATCATGCTGCGAGCAGTAAGGTACATCATTTTCTTCTTGAATAGGTAAGGCATCCATATCTGCCCGAATGGCTAAAACAGGGCCAGGGCGATCGCTACTAATTGTGGCAACAATTCCTGTTTTAGCAATGCCTGTTTGATGTTCAATTCCCCATTCCTGCAACTTTTGGGCAATGAATTGAGCGGTTAGCTGTTCTTGAAAGCCCAGTTCTGGTCGTTGATGAAGATGCCTGCGCCACTCGACTATCTGAGGTTGCAAGGCTCGAATATCGCTCCTTATCGAGGATTGCTCCACAGAACGAGCACCTGAAAAAGTAGAAACCATTGTTTCGCGCTCTCTAACAAATCAAAGTAAAAGACCTAACCTTATTGTGCGCGATCGCTACCTTATGATTTTAGGAAGCGATGCATCAACCAACTAAAGACTTGATGGTTTGGCATATACTCATCCAAAGTCTACTTGTAGCTTTCCAGAGTCAAAGAGCTTGCAGTCAATAACTAACTGCTATTTATAGTTAGGTAGCGTAGTCTGACGGGAGAGCGATCGCTGTTTTTTGACAATAGCAGTACTGGTTTGTTAAACTCGATTCCCACTAAGCGATCGCCTTTAGTGTTTCGCTGTGCGCGATCGCTTTAAATAATGCCCCTGCGGTGAACCCAATACCTGCCCCCGGTCATAAATCAAATTCCCGCGTAAGAATGTATTCTTGACCCGTCCCGTTAACTCCATCCCCTCAAAAGGCGTATAGCCCTGTTGCGACGCTGATTCAGCAGCACGGACAACGAACGTTTCATTCGGATCTACCAGCACCAAGTCAGCATCATACCCAACCGCAATGTCGCCCTTTTGAAACAGACCAAACCGTTGTGCAGGATTCCAACACAGTAGTCTTGCCATGTGGTTGTAAGACATACCCCGTTTGCTTCCCTCGCTGACAATCCCTGACAGCAGATATTCTGTACCACCAAAGCCAGACTTAGCCAGCCAAATATTGTCCGGCTCTCTTAAGCTGGCTTTTTTCTCCGCCGAACAGCAAGCATGATCGCTGACAATCCAATCCACCTGATGATTTAGGACTGCATTCCATAAATATTCAACATCCGCTCTAGGTCGAATCGGGGGATTGACTTTTGCCCATTTACCCGTGGGGGCATCTACATCCAACAAGAGATGTCCCACTGTGACTTCTCGTTTGAAATTGATGTGGGGAAACGTCGTTTGCATCATCAGAGCCGCCTCAACAGCCTTGCGGGAACTCAGATGCAGCAAATTGATGTTCACACAGTTCGTTTCGTGAGCCAAATAAGATGCAATACAAATAGCTAGCCCTTCTGAGTGGGGAGGACGAGCAGCGCTATAAGCATTGAGCCCCGTGAGGGTAGGGTCTTGCTGCACAATTTTGGTGTAGGCATTGAGAATATCTGCCACTTCACAGTGCAGGCTGAGGCTTAGAGCATCCTGCATGGTGGGGTAGCGTTCCCTCAGTTGAGACAAGCTCCGCATGATGAATTCAAAGTGAGCAAAATCGTAGCGATCTTCCTTATTAATCATCAGGAATAGATTCTGTTGCTCGGAAAGACCGTGGAGACCATAACCTCCATAAAACATAAAAATTTTGAACGAAGCGACGCCATGCTGCTCAAACAACCACTGCATTTCATCAATGTGCTGAGGGCTGATTGGCGCTACATGATAGCCGTAATCCACAAAAAAATTGCCTTCTGACAAAGCCAGCACCTCTGGAAAGAAATCCTTGTAAGAACCCCCTTTATTCAGGTAATACTGACCCGTGCGGATATAGTTCAGGCTGGTGGTCACTCCCCCCATTGCTGCTGCTTTGCTTTCGGCGATCGCATCTTGGTCGAGGGGTTGATAAATCCCGATGTGCATGTGGGCATCAACCACCCCTGGAAAAGCAAGCAGGTTCTGAGCGTCGAACACCTCTTTGGCCTGGTCAGAGCTGATTTGCGGCGAAATTTGGGTGAATTTACCATCCTTAATTCCCAGATCGAGGCGCTCTACGGAGGATGCATTGGGACGAACCACGCGCACGTTTTTGATAAGTCTATCCAGAACTAGAGTTTCAGACACAGGACTTCTTGTCAAAATCAGTTAGACCTATTCTCTATCAGGTTGCCTAACCTCAAATGAAACTTAATAGAATTAAATCTATAGTAAGTAGGCGAAATTAAGCGTAAGTAGGTTTTGCCTCCCGAAGTCTCGTAGTTTTCTAGAGAATTATAGGCAATGCCAACCCTACAAGTTGCTTGTATTTATTGATGTCTATCCACTTAGCGAGTTGAATCCAATCTTATTTAGGAGAGAAGACAATGGAAAGCTTTAACGAGTATCATTTAGACCCCAAGCAGTTTCCGTTTCTGAACAAACTTCAAGAGAGCTGGCGAGTCATTCGAGATGAATTCACCTACTTTAGACAGAAAGCATCTCAGGAAGAGTTGCAGTTTACCTTTGACGTTCTGGGTCCTAAGAATAAAACAATTAAGACCAAAGGTAATTCAAAATATAGTGCATTTGGCTTGTTATTCCAAGGAATTTTCATTGAACAATATATTCAATTACATCAGATTCAATATCCTCAGTATCAGTTACAAGATGTACCCCAAAAAGCACTGGAATTAAGAGAACTATATTTTCCGAAGCTAAGTACGGCGATAGAAGAATCCAATTCGCTCAATAACAACGTCATCCGAAATGTGTATTTTGGGACATTTCATCCAGGGCTAGATATCAAACTGCATGTCAACTATAACCCCCACATGAATCGCGGCTATCTAGGGTTGATTGTGCCGGATGGAGATGTGGCGATGAAAATATGCCATGACAAGCTTTATTGGCATGAAGGCAAATTTTTGATTTTAGATCACAGCTATCCCCACTGTCCGCATAATTACACCGATTATGAAAGAACGGTTTTGGTTGTAGATTTTTTTAAAACGGATAAGCCAAGAGAAGAAGTAATACAGTTTGAACAGGAAGTAGTCAGACAACGGATGCAAGAAAGTCCTTACAGCTTAGGTGTTTTTGGAAAAAGTGATAAAGCTAGCAGAGAAGATTTTATTAAATATGGTTTAAGTCATCAGTTGGAATGGGATAAAGCTTTATAGCGCTTCTCACTTGGATGGAGTACAGAAACCATGAAGGGGCATAGCAGTGCCATGCCCCTACCGTATACCTCACTTAAATGAGAATTGCTTTTGAGCAATTCTCAATGCCCATTGAACGCATTGATGAAACAGGAGTTCTTCCTAATTTGACTTGCGAATAAAGGGTTCTAAAGGCGCAGATTCATCATAATACCAAGGGTTAGGCTCCTTCTGCTTAGTCGTTGGTTCTTCTTGTTTGGTTTTTGTTTCTGACAAATCTTCGTTAGTTTTTGCTGTTGGCAAAGCAGCTAGCGTTCGCGGTCCAACAATGCCATCCACCTTTAGTCCTTTTGCTTGCTGAAATTGCCGAACAGCTTCTTGGGTTGCTCCATCAAAAACAGCGTCTTTACGAGCAGCAATCGCAAAACCTGCATCTTCTAAGCGTTGCTGAATTTCACTCACTTTTGCATCGCGATCGCCTAATCGCCAAACGCCTTGAGCGGACTCGCTCACCTCTTGTTGATGCTCCTCTAAGGAAGATTGAGTGTCTTTCCCCACAATGCCATCCGGTTGGAGTCCCCGATCTTTCTGAAATTCTCTGACGGCTTCCTTGGTCACTCCACCATAATATCCAGTTACATCAGCCTTAAAGTACCCCAGCTTCTGCAAGCGCTGTTGGAGAGATTTTACTTCAAAACCGCGAGCGCCTTGTTTAATCGCGGCTGATGCCTGATTAGCCATACCAAAGACACCCAGCGTAATAGCAATCAAGGAAAGATAATAAACGGTAGACCCTTTTGAAAGCTTTAGACCCTTCCACGTCAATGTCGAAGCCGTGTCTTCCGGGGCTTCGTTAGCTAAAGCAAGATGAAGATAAGCAAGACCTTCCATAGCGTAATTCTATCCAGACTTGATTTTAAAACTCATACAATAGTTATAAGTGATGAACAGGCATCAGGACGTAAGTTTCTTGTTTCGTCAACTTACCAGTCGCCACCTGCTCCACCGCCGTCATAACCTCCTCCGTCGCCCCAACCTCCGCTACCTTGGCATCCGCCATCACTGCTACTACCACCACTGTTACTACCGTAGTACGGACCGTAGCGATTGTAGTAGTCGTTGTAGGACATCGTTCCCAGTTTCGGTCGCCAGAGCGCGTCTAATTTCAGTGCCAGGACTGGAACACCTACGAAAACTGCGATCGCAAATAACCATCTCGACCAAATTGGAAACCGTTTGAGGCTAAGAGTAGAAACAGATGAGTGGGACTGTAGTGCTGCTACGATCGCTTTAGTTCCCGCTAGTGTCCCTGCCTCAAATTTGCCTTGCTTAAACTGAGGCACGATTAACGAACGAATAATGTGGCTAATGCGATCGTTCGGCAACAGCAAGATTGTCCTGACA
>DATNPT010000596.1:0-5902 GCA_036703075.1 Chroococcales cyanobacterium | reverse complement strand
AGTCAGGCGCTGTTTGCAACCATCCAACAGATTAAGCAACAAGTCAGCTCTACGCCTGAGATTCAACAGTGGCTCAAAGCCCATCCCGACGATTCCCAAACCCAGCGCTTTCAACAGCTTGTATCTTTGGGAGAAGACATCGAACAGCGGTTGATTCCGTTAGGGATTTTGCGAGCGGACTGGCAGCAGAATTCTAAGGCTTTAGCCGGAACCAATTTCCGTGGAGATTTTACTAGCGATACTAGTCCATTTGCCGGGTTGACGACTTGGCGAACGATGGTGCCCCGACAGGCACAGGATGAGCTGAGTTCCCTGTTCTTGCAGCATGGTGCTAAGCTCTGGTTTCTACGCACGAATCAAGTGGGGGGATGGGATGCGGATATTGCGCCACTGGCACCAACAGCGTTGCTCGGACAGTTAGAAATTCCTGTTACCAAAGCCCCGATCGCGTCTATTTTATTCTCTCGCGTGTTCGGTGCCTTAAGGCCTTGCGATCTGCAAGGGTGGCTGATTACAGTAGGAATTTTAGTGCTTTATGGTGCGCTCGCGCTACCAATCGGTCTTACCGCTGGTTTTTTGCAACTGAATCCTTGGCCTGCCAGTTGGATTGATAGGCTCTTGTTGATGTTGAGAGCGTTAATAACTCCAGCCTTAATTGAGGAATTTGTGTTCAGAGTGCTGCTGATTCCCCATCCCAAAGAAGGGGTGACTTGGCAAAGTTGGGGATTTTGGGCTGTATTGAGTCTATTTCTGTTTATCATTTATCATCCATTGAATGCCAAAACCCTTTTCCGGGATGGGTTCCCAACATTTTTTGACCCAGTTTTTCTGATATTGGCAGGGCTATTGGGACTAGCGTGTACGGTGACGTATGCAATCACTAGCTCTTTGTGGGCGATCGTGTTTATCCACTGGATTGTGGTGGTAGTTTGGCTATTAGGGTTGGGAGGTCTACAAAAGTTACATCCAGATCGAGCGCAGCACAAGCTTTAACAGCCTTTTTTCGCTAATACAATTGCCATCCTGGTGGGAAGGATTTTCCATGTCTGAACAGATTTACCTGCTCCTTTCCCCCTATCTGGAGCAAGCTTTTTGATTTTTGCGAGAGGACTATTGAATGGGTGAATGGGAGAAGATTAGCGTTCAATCTTGCCAACTGCCTGCTTGGGAGATGAATGAAGATCGAAATGATTGGACTTCACGCCTGTGTATTTGCTTTGATTGATGGCTGACGTACCGGAAGTTCAATCACGAACTCTGTGCCTTGACCTGGTTTTGAATTACACTTCAACTGACCGTTGTGTTTGCACACCACAATCTGATAGCTAATAGACAACCCCAAACCAGTACCTTTGCCTACAGGTTTCGTTGTAAAAAATGGGTTAAACAGCTTCTGCCTGACTTCTTCGGTCATGCCGGAACCGTTGTCAGCAATGTGAATGATAATTTTGTAATTAGCGATCGCTTCTGTGCGAATGTAAATTCTATTGGGCTTTGCTTTAATCTCTGCTTCAGTTCGCGATAAATTGTAGTCATCCAACGCATCGATCGCATTGGCCAAGATATTCATAAACACCTGGTTGAGCTGTCCGGGATAGCACTCTACTAAGGGCAAATCTCTGTAGTCTGTGACCACTTCAATCTCTGGACTGCTATCGTTAGCTTTCAGCCGATGCTTGAGAATAACCAGGGAGCTGTTGATGCCCTCATGAATGTCAAACAACTCTAGCGCTGAGGTATCAGCACGAGCGAAAGTTCTCATTGATTTGCAGATAGAATCAAGCCGTTCCGTTCCCTCTCTCATCGAGTTGAGGAGTTTGGGCAAGTCTTCTAAGACAAAGTCCAATTCAACGGATTCAATTGCTGCTTGGATTCTTGGTGTATTTTCGGCACAGTATTCTCGATAGAGATTTAAGACGTTAATCAAGTCTTGAAAGTAGTGTTGAGCATATTCGACATTACCTAAAATAAAGGTGACGGGATTATTAATTTCGTGGGCAATTCCAGCAACGAGTTCGCCGATACTCGCCAATTTCTCGCGTTGAATCAATTGAGTTTGCGCTTGTTGGAGTTGAGCTGCGTCGGCTCTAGTTTGCTGCACTGACTCCAAGCTTCGTTGCAGCGTAAGTTCTAGATCGTGGAAGTCTATTGGCTTGGTTAAGAAGTCGAAAGCCCCCCGATTCATTGCTGTTCTGATGTTGGCTAAATCCCCATAGGCCGACACAACGACCGCTTTGAGAGTGGAGTCCTTTTCTTTAAGGTGACCCAGCAGGTCTAACCCGTCCATTTCTGGCATGTTGATATCCGTTAACACCACTCCAATCTGAGGGTCGCTTTCCAGTTTTTCTAGGGCTTGCCTACCATTGCTAGCAAACGAAAATACTAATTCGTTACTGCGAATTTTTTGCCGGAAGTGCTGTTGAATTACATATTCTAAGAGGGGCTCGTCATCGACTACGAGGATTTTAGCTGTCATACAGTGGAGTCAAGCCTGTTTATCACCCACATAGCATAGCTTTATAAGCCAGCACATTGACGGGCACGCACGGCACGTTCCCGCGCCTTTACTAAAACTTCTTTCTCATCCACTGTTGTAATACTTCTGTCTTGCATTACGATTCGTCCATCAATAATGACGGTCTTAACATCCGAACCCCTAGCCGAGTAGACGAGGGCAGCAATCGGATCGTGCATCGGGGTGAGGTGAGGGACTTCAGTGTCGAGCAAGATGAGGTCAGCGAAGAATCCTGGCTGAATTGAACCCAACGACGACCCCATCCCGATCGCGCGCGCACCCCCTCTAGTTGCCATCGCAAATACATCTTTGGCAATCAATGCGTCTGGTTGAAGGGTAACGACTTTTTGCAGCAACGCCGCATCCTTCATCACTTGAATCATGTCTTGCGTGTTGTTGCAGGCTGGCCCGTCGCAGGCGAGACCAATATTAATTCCTGCCGATCGCAATTTGGCGATCGGTGCCACCCCAGAGGCAAGCAGCATGTTACTGGTAGGGTCATGAATAACATGGGAGCCCGTTTCGGCAATTAACCCAATATCATGGTCTGAAAGATGGACGCAATGGTTGAGCATGGTGCGATTGCCCAGTACACCTAGATCGGCTAGCATCTCAACGTTGCTTTTCCCGGTACGCTGCCGCACCAAATCGTTGTATTCAGGGGTTTCTGCGGTGTGAAGGTGCATGATGACATTGTTTTCTTGAGATAGCTGGACGGCATCCTCAAAGGCATCAGCACTGGCTCCCCAAGGAACTAAAGGGCCAATCCCCACGCGAGTTCGGGCATGGTTTTTCCAATGGTGAATCAGGCGTTCTGAACGTTTAACAATGTTGTGCCTGGTTTCAAGAAATGCGTCGTCAAGAAATGACTCATCGTTGCTACAACGGAAAAAAATGGAGCGGATACCCGTGCGATCGAGACTAGCGACAGAAACTTCATCCACACCGTCTGCATAATGCGGGCTGAAAAAAACTTCACAGATTGTCGTGTTACCCGCCTTGATATTCTCGATCGCCCCCAACTCCATGCTCAGTGCATAGTCTTCTGTCTGGAGCGTTCGCATCAGCGGGATTTGGGCATCTGAGAGCCAATGAAGTAAAGAGCGATCGCTGCCCAAGGAGCGCCCGTAAATCATGCATAAATGAGTATGGGCATTGATAAAACCGGGGCAAACCAGCGAGCCTGAAGCATCGATTTCTTGGTCGCAGTCAGATGCTGGTGGTTGACCGCTGCCTACCTCCACAATTATGTTCCCATCAACCAGGACGTAGCCATTCTCAATAACGCGATTATCATCATCGCTGGTCAGAATCGTACCCCCTGAAATTAGCAGTGTTGACATTTAAACATTCCCCATCACTCGTCGAGCATTTTGCTCAGAAAATAATAACTCTAGCCTTCGCGCAAGCAGGCTCTGCACTTCCATGGAGGCGTGTTTCCGAGTTAGCGATCGCGCTGTTTGAAACGGTACAAAGGAGCGCGGCGTAAAACCCTCTCCTTTAGAGAACGAGCTTCGCTCCGCTTGAAACATGACCTGCGCCCAGCTTTCCCCAAGAGTAGGCGAGAGTCGAAGCCAAATCAATAGGTAATACCAATTCACTAAAACATTGCTACACATGAAAGGCTGGTAATGGGTAATGGGTAACTGGGAAGAAACGGTTCATTATCCATTACTGATTACCCATTACCCAACTATCTGTTACAGCCATAAAGTGAAATGGTCTTATCTGTCATGCTTGCCACTTGTCTATCGCAAGGGACTGGTAATGAGAATGGGTAATAGGGAGATGAAAAACCTGATACAAAAATAAATTTACAAATTACCTCTTCTCCAATTACCAAGACGTGCAACTTAATATGTGCAACCACTCAAATTTGGGCTTACTTATTGCCCATGACTAATTCCCAAATTTTTTGGCAAAGTAATGAAAAATTCGGTATAGACTCCGGGTTCGCTTTGCACCTCCAGCTTGCCTTGGTGCTGTCCAATAATGATGTCGTGAGTCAAAGATAAACCCAAACCCGTTCCTTGCCCAGTTGGCTTGGTAGTAAAGAAAGGATGGAAGATTTTCTCTCGAATTTCTGGTGCTATTCCAGTACCGTTATCCCAAATGCGAATTTCAACAACTGTATCATGATTTTTGGTCGTGACGCTCACTATTGGGGTGAAGGAGGCATCGCTTTGTTTGTGCTTAGCAATAGCGGCGTAGCAGGCATTATCGACAATATTAATAATAGCGCGACTGAAGTCTGAGGGAAATAATTCGAGTTGACCTATCGCATCGTCGCAGTTAATTTGAAGAGTGAGGTTAATCTCATTATCTCGATTTCGCTGGCTGTGGTACGCTAACTGGACAGATTGAGTAACAACGGCGTTGAAATCAGTTGTTTGGCGCTGGCTTTTATTAGAGCGAACGTGCAGCAACATACTGTGAATAATACTATTGGCTCTTTGCCCTTGCTGGTGAATTTCATCAACGTTTCGCTTCAGGTAAGTTAGGATTTCATGAATGGCGTCTGTAGATGCTCTGTCTCGGCGTTCAACTTGACTGTTTAGTACGTTGCACAGTTCAGCCATTAATCCCTCAGATAGAGCGGCGAGGGACGTGACGAAGTTGAGAGGATTGCGAATTTCGTGGGCAATGCCTGCGGTTAACGCGCCGAGAGAAGCAAGTTTCTCTTGGGCGACGATCTGTTTTTGGGCAGTTCTGAGTTCGAGGAGTGTCTGTTCTAACTGGCGATTTTTCTCTTGTAATTCTTGGGTGCGTTCTTCGACTTTGGCTTCCAAGGTGTGGGAATAGTCTTCTAGTTGCAGTCTGGCTACTTCGAGTTGTGAATTGGCTGTTTCTAAGTTGTTATACAACCGAGCATTTTCCAAGGAGATGGCAGCTTGGGATGTGAGGATGTTTAGAAGTTCGATGCGATCGCTCGTAAATGTACCCGCGCATTGATTATTTTCTAGATAAAGAATACCCAGCAGCTTACCTTGTTTGACGATCGGCGAACACAGAATCGATTTCGGTTGATTTGCGGTAATGTAAGGGTCAGTCGCGAAAATTGATTCTCTCGCTGCCTCATTGATAACTAGATTTTGTTGAGTTCTTTCAACATAGTTGATAATAGCGGCTGGAATATTGGGATTGTTCTTAACTGGAGTAGATTGCAGCACCATCACCTGTTCAACATCAATAGCTCCTGCCGCTTCGATGACCAACTTGCCTGACTTTTCCGTAATGAGAAAGCCCTTTTGTGCACCAGCATTCTCAAGGATGACCTTCATGAACTTTGACAACAATTTGTCAAGAACAATTTCTTCGGCAAGGGCAAGAGAGGCTTTCATCACTGTCGCTAAATCCAGCACTCTCGAATCTTCTATCATTGTTGAG
>DATNPT010000587.1:0-5298 GCA_036703075.1 Chroococcales cyanobacterium | reverse complement strand
TGGGAATAGGAGCAATGGTGAGCGAGTTGTGCGGGGGGGTGCAGCAGATTCCTACCCTTGGCAGGGCTGCGGCGAATGGCTGAGTATGCTTTGTGCTTATCGCTCTAGCTCCGATGAGAGCGAAGAACTGGGTGTCAATGTGCGCCTGGCACATGTGCTGCCCATGCTCTAACTGATGCTCCAACTGATTCAATTTCCCTGTAGCGCTCCCTCAATCTTGGTAAATACTAACGTGCTATCGAAGGTGTAGGTAACCGATCGCAGCTTAAGTACCTGGTAATGTACGCAGGCGCTCATTCAGATGAGCCCGATCCGCTAAAACATGCAGTAATGGTCCATGAGAGCTAAATTCAACAATACTCACCGACCCAACCGGGCATGATAGGCGAAAGCGGAAACGTCCTACATCAATTCCTAACAAACTACACAAAATAATGCGAATTGTAGCTTTGTGGGACACAACCAAAATATTACCGCTAGGAACGCGATGCTTAATTTCCTCAACTACCTGCAACGCCCGATGAGCGATCGCTACCGCTAGCTCTCCTTCAGTCGGTGGATACCAAGCTGGATCGGCTGTCCAGCGGATATAGTCATCGTGGTACTCTTGATTAACTATATCTGGTGTCTTACTTTCCCACTTCCCATAGTCAATCTCTTTTAACCCATCTCGCAGTTCGGGCTGCATGCTTATTGCCTCGCACAGGGGTTTGGCTGTCGCGATTGTGCGTCCCATCGGACTACAAAAAACCGCTTCCCAAGGAGTTGATTGATAGGCATCAGCAAACGCCTGTGCCATTTCCAAGCCATCTGGTGTCAGTTCTGGATCGGAAGAACCGCAAAAGGAATTAGCTCGACTACAGCTAGTTTGCCCGTGACGTAGGAAGTAAAGCTTGAGAGTCAAAGTAACTTGCCCAGTAACTACCTCAACTTCAGGTTACAACAGCCAAGGGTCAACTGAAGGTTGCAAGGTAAAGGATAAACTATTGAAAGATGAGACTGAGAGTTTTACTGACGACGGCTGCACTTCTTGGCACATTATGCTCAGCCTGTTCGAGTGACAAGTCTTGTGTTACCCGCACGTTCGCGACTATCGCTAACGGATACGCAAGAGCGGGACAAATTGACCAAGCGTTAGACGTTGCTCAAGGTATCGATAATGCTTCTGTCAAAGCTGATGTGCTGAGTACCCTAGCGCTCAGGTATACAAAAATCCACCAACAGGATAAAGCGATCGCGAGCTTGAATCAAGCGCTGCAAGTGGCCGATAAAATTGATTCACCGGATGATCGAGCGATCGCATTAGAGGGAATCGCCCGCAAGTATGGACAAGTAGGGCAAAAGTATAAAGCCGCCCAAGTCTTGTCTCAAGCCCTACAAGTCGCTCAAACTATAGATGAAACGTTTGCTAAAGATACTGTAGTTGAAAGGATAGCCGTTGGCTATTCAGTAATTGGATATGATGACCAAGGCATTCAGATTGCGGAAGGGATTTGGAATAACATCCCCAAAGGTAGAGCTTTAAACCGAATCGTTGTTGAATACGTAGCAGCAGGAAACTATCATCAAGCCCGAGAAGTTGCCGACTTGATAGAGGCTACAACCTCCCAAGCGAATGCTTTAATCGAGATAGCGGCGAAGACTGGAGAATACGAACAAGCATTCTCCGCTGCAAAAAAAATTGAGAATGAAGCGTCGGAACAAAAAATAGGTGTCTTAAATAAACTGTTTAAGCTGTACTTAAAAGCTGGTCAGAAACAGCAAGCAGCAGAGGTATTATCTCAGGCAGTTCAGGTAGTAAAGTTGATAAAAGATACCGATCGCCAAGCCGCGCGAATGGCTAACATAGCCCTTTCATATACCAAGCTGGAACAAAAAGAACTAGCCGCTAAGGTATTCGCACAAGCCCTTCAGATAGCTAACACGATTGAGGAGACTGATAAAAAATCTGTGACGTTAGCGGAGTTAGCTGTTAATTATGCTCAAGCTGGGCAAAGCGATCGCGCAACATCTGTCTTTACTCAAGCGCTTCAGATGGCTCGAACCATAGAGAACCCCGAAAAAAAATATCGTACTTTAGCTGAGCTTGCGATTAGATTTGCCAACATCAAACCCTATGACCAAGTGCTTCATCTGACTCAAACGATAGGGAATGCTGACACTCAGGTATATGCACTGCTTGAAATTGCTGACGATTACATAGAAGCAGGACAAAATGCTCAGGCAGCACAGGCTTTAACTCAAGCCTTCGAGATTGTTCACAGCCTGGAAAATATTAACGCTCGATCTCAACAGTTAGCGACGATTGCTCAGCAGTTAGCAAGAATTGCTCAGTACGATCGCGCAATTGCGATCGCGCAAACTATTAGCGCAACAGAGGCGAACTCTCCTAAAGCTTCCACCTTAGCGACAATAGCAGGCTCTCTAGCGAAAGTAGGACAAAATGAAAAAGCGATCGCGCTTTTATCTCAAGCTCTCAAAATAGCTAAAGCAACCAAGTGTTTTAATTGAAATCTCTAAGCACACGACGAAGTCTACCACTCTACCACTTCAAAAACGCTGCCTCTATCCCCTGCTCTCGCCGAATCTTCCCATCTTTTTCAAACCAATCAATTACCTGCTGGTGGGTCAATTCCTCGATCGCAACGCCAGTGTCTTGGGAAATCTGCTTCAATAGCCGAAGAGATGAAATTGTTAATCGAGTTAAAAACTTTTCAGGAGACGACAGTAACGCTTTGTCTACATCTGCTGACTCTTCCGGCGTTAGAAATTGGGGGGACGGTTGGGGTGATTCGACCATGACTTAAATATATTGCTCGTCTCTAAATTCTTAGGTTAATCGACACAGGCGTTGCCCTCACACCAGTGTTTGCGATCGCACAAGCCTGAGTAGTAAATCCTCTACCACTCCTTGACTCGTGGATTAATCAAGTAGCCGCACTGGTGCTCTCCTTCATTAATCCAGTGGGTGCGCTCTACTGTACAATCCGGCAGTACTGCCGCAAACATTTCTAATTCATGTCCGCAGACAGTTGGAAACGATTCGGCAACGTTGGAAATAGCACAGTTGTGTTCTGTCAAGATAAACTGCTGAGCGAACGCGTCGCTCGAACTCCTGGGTTCTACCGCATGCCACTCTGCCATGTAACCTTCGCTGCGACGAAGTTCTACTAGTTTAGCCACCCGCTCTTGCACAGAACCCTTGCCAACCTTGTCCCGGTATTCTAGTGCTTTACGCTGCCACTGTTTACGCAGGATCGAACTCGCTTGTTCGTATCCCAGTGTTTGCATCAGCGTATCCAATAGGGAAACGGCAAACTCACCGTAGTGATTGGGAAAGCGATCGCGTCCTTTACGACTCAGATGATAGACATGCTGAGGACGCCCCATTCCCACTTGCACTGATTTATACTCGATCAGTCCTTCTGTTTCCAAATCCTTCAGATGACGCCGAATCGCTTGGGCGCTAATCTCCAAGGCTTCGGCTAACTCCTGTGCCGTGGCTCGCTCCTGTTTCAATAACAGTTGCAAGATGTCTTGCTTAGTAGAAGGTTGATGAGTAGTCGTCATCGGATTTTAGGGAAGAGTGCTGGGAAGGTGAAGGGAAAAGTTCAGCTTGACTTTGACAACATTCTTGTTGTTAATATATCTTACAATAGAATTAAGCAACAAAAATGTTGTTTTAGTCCGATCCTCTAACTAGACCGCACCAGTTGAATGGGAGTACCCATTGCTACCCATCCACCTCCGATCCTAAGCGATCCTGCATAGAACACGAAGAGAACACGTAATCTAATGACTGCCACCGTCAAGAAATTAGTCAACCAGCCCTACAAGTATGGCTTTGTTACCGACATTGAGGTCGATACAATTCCTCGCGGTCTGAATGAGGATGTTATCCGCACAATCTCGGCGAAGAAGAACGAGCCAGAGTTCATGCTGGAATTCCGTCTCAAAGCCTACCGGCAATGGCTGAAGATGACTGAGCCAACTTGGCCGCACGTTAGCTATCCGTCCATTGACTACCAAGAGATTATCTACTACTCGGCCCCCAAACAGAAAAAGGAAAAGCTCAATAGCTTAGACGAAGTAGACCCAGCGCTGCTAGAAACCTTCGAGAAGCTTGGCATTCCCCTATCCGAGCAGAAGCGGCTGTCTAATGTTGCGGTGGATGCCATTTTTGATAGTGTCTCAATCGCTACCACCTTCAAAGATAAGCTTGCCAAAGACGGCGTGATTTTCTGCTCGATCTCTGAAGCGTTGCAAGAACACTCAGAGTTAGTGCAGAAGTATCTCGGCAGCGTTGTCCCTGTCGGAGACAATTACTATGCCGCCCTCAACTCGGCTGTTTTCAGTGATGGTTCCTTTGTATTCATTCCCAAAGGCGTCAAATGCCCGATGGAACTATCCACCTACTTCCGGATTAACACGGGTGAAGTGGGACAGTTTGAGCGCACCCTGATTGTTGCGGAAGAAGGGAGTTCCGTTAGCTACCTGGAAGGCTGTACTGCCCCCATGTACGACAGCAACCAACTCCACGCTGCTGTTGTCGAACTCGTTGCTCTCGACAACGCCGACATTAAATACTCCACCGTGCAAAACTGGTATGCCGGTGACGCTAAGGGCAAAGGCGGGATTTACAACTTTGTCACCAAGCGAGGACTCTGCAAGGGCATCAATTCCAAGATTTCTTGGACGCAAGTAGAAACGGGTTCGGCCATTACTTGGAAGTACCCCAGTTGCGTGCTAGTCGGTGACAATTCGGTAGGTGAGTTTTACTCAGTCGCGCTGACGAATAACTATCAGCAAGCCGACACCGGAACCAAGATGGTGCATATCGGGAAAAACACTCGCAGCACCATTATTTCTAAAGGGATTTCCGCTGGCAACTCCAAAAACAGCTATCGGGGTCTAGTAAAAATTGGTCCTAAGGCTAAAGGGGCGCGGAACTACTCGCAGTGCGACTCCATGCTGATTGGCAGTACCGCCGAGGCGAACACCTTCCCTTACATTCAGGTAGAAAACAACACGGCCAAAGTAGAACACGAAGCCTCTACCTCCAAGATTGGGGAAGACCAACTGTTTTACTTTGCTCAGCGAGGGATTTCAGAGGAGGATGCCATTTCTATGATGGTCAGTGGCTTCTGTAAAGATGTCTTTAACGAGCTGCCTATGGAGTTTGCGGCTGAAGCTGATAAACTACTAAGCCTGAAACTAGAAGGCTCTGTCGGATAAGAAAAATAATTTGGTGTGTCTGGAGCGTTTCCTTCTGCGCTTGTTGGCGTTAAATGCTCCAGC
>DATNPT010000562.1:0-11731 GCA_036703075.1 Chroococcales cyanobacterium | reverse complement strand
TCACAGATGGCACCGTCGAGTTGAGTGGTGCTGTCAATATTCCAGGCTTCTAAACAGGCTCCTGTCAGGTGCGCCTCTTGGAAATTGGTGTTCAGGGCTTGGGTTTTGGTCAGGTTGGCTCGCTCTAACCAAGCTCCTTGAAGATTAGCACCACTGATATCGGCTTCGGTTAAGTCAGCGTCGTTGAGGTCAGCACCGATGAGGTTTGCACCTTTGATATCGCATCCAATATAAGATTGTTTAGCACCTCGATGGGTAACAACTAAATCCCGAACTTTGGCATCCATCAAAATTGTGTTGTCAACCCTAGCTCGGTCAAGTTCTTTGGTTTGGTGCAAGTTGGTGCAGGTAAGGGTGGCGTTTCTGAAGTCTGTGCTTTTGAGCTTGGCCCAGGTGAAGTCAGCATCGGTTAAGTCGGCGTTGCGAAATCTGGTACCGGCTGTGGTGGCAATGGCAATGGCAAAAGTCCGAATCCAAGCATCTCGCTCATCCCCTTTCAGAGCACGCCAGCTAATGTAACCGCTGAGCAGCACGAAAGCGACAGCGACAGCGACAACGACAGCGACAGCTCCAGCTGCTCCAGCAGAAGTTTCACCGACAGCGACAGCTCCAGCTCCAGAGACAACGACAGCGACAGCTCCAGCAATAGCGACAGCGACAGATGCAGCGACAGCGAAAGCTATATTGGCAGCGAAAGCTATATTGGCAGCGAAAGCTCCAGCGAAAGCTCCAGCAATAGCGACAGCAAAAGCAAAAGCAAAAGCAAAAGTTCCTAGACCTGCGACTAGACCTTTACGGATAGTGGCGATAACGTAAATTACAATCGCTATTAAAGCAACCCAGGTAGCAATAACGTAAGTGATGTCATTGCTAAATACCTCCAGTTGAAAATAACCCAAAAATGATGAAAATATCCCCGATAGTACTGAGAGTATCCATGAGGTGATAACTAAACCCATTGCCCAACGACGCTGTAGTCCAGCGTTAGCATCGCTGAAGTTAGCACCTATTAACTTGGTATTGGTAAAGTTTGCTCCTCGGATGTCGGCTTCACTGAAGTTGGCCCCGGAGAGGTCTTTGCCTTTAAAGGATTGACCTCTGAGATTTTCTCCACTGAAATCTCGTCTTCCGGCTTCGTATCGCTTCAGAACTTCATGAGCCTTCATGGTTGCCAGCGTTGGGGTGTTGGTAGGGGCTAAGACATTCGTGCCCCTACATTAACATCAGTCTTTAGGATTGATTACAATGCGATCGCATCCCATTCCGTACAAAACGCGGATAGATGGCGATTGGAAATCGCGGCTACAAAAACAAAACCCGCCGACGCGGGTTAAAAGATTTCATGAGTGTGCATAGGCACACTTTGTTTGTATAGCGGCAGGTTTCAACCTGTCGGCAACTAATCTGCGATAACGATAAAAGCGATCGCTCCTCCTCGACAATCAATCATGCGATCGCAATAAGCTCAGCGATCGAGGGTTCTATGATGGATGATGACCTGGAAGGCGATCGCGTTTAGATTGATTTCTAAAATTAGAACTAATGAGTATTTTCATACTCGATTTAGTTCTAGGGCGGCTTAAGTGTATCCGGATTTAGCGATCGCATCTGTCCTAGAACAACCCAACTTGCACCAGTCGTAACTGTTAACCGCAACCTCGCCCTGAAATAAATTTCGGGCTAATAGTTAAAGTCAGCTAAAGCTGACTGGTAGGAGTTCCAGTCCGTTGAAACAGACTTAAGCTTTGAGCCGGAACTTTAGTTCACGGCGCTGTCGCTCTCTTCACGCCGATAAAACACAGTGCGATAAACGGGTTCGCCCAGAGACTGCGTGTGAAGTTCCCGCTCTGTAGGAACTGGCAAAGGGTTAGTTGCCAACCAATCTGTGCCTTGTCGCTGGAAAGCAGGGTGAGCCTGAAAGCGAGCGCACATTTCCACCGCCACTTCTTCAACATCTGATTGGAGAAAAACCATTCCCCCATCAATGAGATACGTTGCCAAAGTATCCACTAATTCCGGCTGCACCACACGTCGTTTCGCTTGTCGTTTCTTGAACCAAGGGTCAGGAAATTGAATCGTTACGCGCTGGAAAATACCTCTTGGGAACGATGCCAAAATTGGATTTAAAGATTTATTGATATTGCAAAATAAATAGTGAAGATTGCTCAACCCCAGCTCTGACACCATAACCTTTGCCTGTTCTACCAAAGGTTCCCTGATTTCTACACCCAAAAAATTCCAGTCGGGTTCTAATGTCGCCATTCTCAACAGAAACTCGCCTCTGGCGCAGCCAATATCCAAATGTAAAGGGCGATCGGCTTGACTATATACTTTCTCCCAATCCGGCACAGACACGGGTGTCTGATATTTATTACTCAGCGGATTGACGTGTTGGCGCACTCGAACTTTTGGCAACTTTTACTCCTCCCTCTAGTAGACTTCATGAATTCTAATTCTATTTCACGCGGTTATTGTTTCCTAATTCATCTTTAATCTCAGTAGAGGGAGTTGATTAATAGACCTGTTGCATAAATCCTGGAATGCCCCCTAAATCCCCCTTGCATTGAGAGACTGTGAATTCAGCTTCCCTCCAGAATTGGGGAACTAGGGGGGCGAAAATCGACTTTTGCAACAGGTCTAACTATTAGGTGGGCTTTTTATTAACCTATTGTCTAACCAGAAAGAAATTATAGAATTTATAAATAGTTAGATTTCTAAGAAAAAGAGCTGATTAGCGTTTTAATATCCAACAAATGAGATAATTTTAATACTGAGTAATTTATTTTAATAAAACCCCTATTATGGCTTTAAATTTTCGCTTTGCGGTAGTGAGCGACCTGCATATTGGATTGTCTCATACTATCTGGAATGTCCCCAACCGCTTTCACCTGGTAGAAGTTAGTATTCCAGCATTAGAGCTAGCATTGGAACACTTGAAGATGCTAGAGATTGATTTCCTCTTGCTACCAGGAGACTTAACCCAACATGGTGAGGTCGATAATCATACCTGGTTGCAACAACGGTTGAGTCAACTCCCTTTTCCAGTTTACGTGGTACCGGGAAATCATGATGTGCCAAATTTACTGCCGGACGATCGCTCCATTGGGTTCCCTGATTTTCCCTATTACTACCGCCAATTTGGTTATGACAATCCAGCGCAACTGTACTATACCCATGAAGTGCTGCCAGGAGTACAGCTCATTGGACTCAATTCCAATCAATTTGATGAATCGGGTAAACAATTACCCGTGGGGCGTTTGGACGAACAACAATTAGCATGGCTCGATCGCGTACTAGCTCAAAGCAAGGATAAGTTAGTGCTAGTCATGGTACATCACAATGTGGTGGAACATCTACCCGGTCAAAGCCGCCATCCGTTGGGACGCCGATACATGATGGAAAATGCTCCAGTTTTGCTCAAAATGCTAAAAGCATCTGGTGTCAATCTAGTTTTTACAGGGCATTTACATGTTCAGGATGTTGCCGAGCGAGACGGCATTTATGACATCACAACAGGTTCGTTAGTGAGCTACCCTCATCCCTATCGGATATTCCAGTTCCGAACGAACCAACAAGGACAGCGCTCCTTACAAATTGAATCTCATCGCATCAAGTCGGTACCCGGTTGGGAAAATCTGCCTCAAATTTCACGAGAATGGATTGGAGAGCGATCGCATCCTTTCATGCTCAGACTTCTGACAGGTGAGCCATTAAATTTACCCGTTGCGGATGCTGAACAACTAGCTCCCAAGCTGCGTTACTTCTGGGCTAATATTGCAGCTGGTGATGCTCTTTTTGACTTCCCCCATTTCTCTCCATCTGTCCGTCGCTACTTCCATGCCTATAGCGCTACTACGAGTGATGGGAAACCTGCTCTCATTGATAACCACTCAACGCTAATATTGGATTAAAAATGCTGAATTATGAATAAGAAAACTTCAGGATTTCAGATACGCAATCCCCATCTGATGCTGACTTTCTCCACCTACTCAGTGATTTTGATTGTCTTATCATTCATAATTTCTGGTTCATAATGTTTTCGAGCTACAAATTCCAAACACTGACGTGTAACCGTGGAGAAATGTATTGCCACCGACTGGACCAATTTCTCCATTGCAGAAGAAGCCACCTAGAGGTATGTTTTCTATGTAGCGTCGGAAGAGTTGGGAGTCAAAATCGGGCTTGCCGTAGAGCTGTTTTCCTCGTCCCAGACACGAAAACAGCAAAGCCCCAGCCGCATCGGAGGAGTGACGATCGTCTGACTGATAGCGCTGGAGGAGCAGTTCTAAGTCTTCCTCTGAAGTACGAGCATCGCGCAGGTGGAACTGAATGCGCTGGCCTGGCCGAATGCGATCGCCAATTGCGATCGCGCCCCCTCTAGGATCGACTCCCAAAATATTACGCATGAGAAAATCCCCATGACCCAGCTGTCGCTTAAACTCATCCCTGGCGACACCGATAAACAGAGAATGTTGAGCCAGCTCTCGATCTGCTTCGCTCAGGTTTTGCAGTAAATCTCGTAGAACTTCCAACGGTGGGCGAGACTGGGAATCAGCCGTTATCATCTCATCAGCTTCTTGCTCGGCTAATCCCAACAGGATGTTTCGTTCGCAGGCAGTTACCTGATAGGGTTTACCGATCGGACGGCAGCCTTGCGCCACAATCGTTTCTAAAACAATATTGCCGCTCAAGGCGACGCCTACAGTTCCCTCACGAAATAACGTTGAATCCCGCTCCTGCTCTTGCGAGAAATAGAATAAACTGCTCGCATAACCTATAGCACCACTCGCCAATCCTCCGACCTTCACCGACTGGGGATAGGCAAAATCTAAGCCCTGGATTAGGTCATTGATGCCAGAAACGGGGTCGGCTAACAAAATAAAGTGGGGTTGCTCTTGAGGTGAGACACCAATTAAATCCACCCAGGCATCGGGCGGACTATCCAAATCAGGAAGATCTTCGGCAGGGATATAAAAGGGATGGACATTGACATCGGGCAGATGAGCTAAACAAAGGCTGATGGCTGGCGCTTCCTCAACCTCCTGTATCTCACCCCGATTGTTGATCCCGATAATGCCGCTTCCGCCGCAACCAATTAGCACGGGTACGGATAGCTTTTCCTGAAGTAGGGGGATGAGTCGAGAATATTCGCTAGCGTAAGCAGAGGAGATGAATACCAAGCCGAGATCGGCTGGCTGCGATAATGACTGCTCAACGCGATCTACTACTTCCGTAACAGCTGCTTCTAAAGACGGACGGGTTGATAAGGCGTTTGACCACTTAATCCGATGAGGCATTGATTTTACCAAAGTCACTGCCGATGCCGGTGCGGGTTGAGACAGTTGGTGAGCACTTAAAGCCTTATCATAGCGCTAAGAGAAGCAACACTAGTATGCGCTTATGTTCCCTTTTGTTGTCGAACCAAAGGCTGACGGAATACTTAAGTAGTAGAAACACTGCTTCACATAAGTTAATATGAATAATAGAGTTTGTGGCGTGTAGAACGACCAAGCATTAACCAAGATTGGCAAAATCTTAAAAAATAAAGGTCAATTTTGGTGACGAAAGGCTATTTGGCGATACTAAAAAGCTAGGTAGCAATTCACTGGCTGAGTGACTGCGCGTCCTTGGACTCGGATTGGAAATTTCCAAAACGGTCAAAAACACAGTTAAGAAGTTTCCTGTACTCACGTACAGTAATCAGGAAAAGGAAGCCAATGAGCGATATTCAAGAAAAAATTCAGAAAGAACTCGAAGCAGCTAGATCTGTTTGTGATGTGAAAGGCGCAAGCTCCGGTGATTGTGCTGCGGCTTGGGATGTTGTAGAAGAACTACAAGCAGAGGCGTCGCATCAGCGGCAAAAAGAAAAGCCAAAAAACTCCTTGGAAGTCTATTGCGATGCTAACCCGGATGCAGATGAGTGCCGGGTGTACGACGACTAGAGTTCTTCTGAGAGTCGATAACATCGTACTGCTTGACTTCATTAATTTTTCCTTAGCAGCTGGGAGTCTAACTAGACCTATCCCAGCTGTTTGTTGTTTGTCCTACGGTAGTTAGCCCCAAGCAGTGCGGGTACTGCTCTTAGGGTAATAGACTAATACAGTTCAGTTAAGCCTGAAAAATTTAGGTGTGGACTGTACAGTAAACAAAATTGTTAGTAAAACATCGGGTTGGCAGTGCCCACCCTACTCTTATCGCTAAGGGAATTGGGTCATACACTGCCACCACTGACATAACATAGATAAAGGTTATTTCGGCAATAGGTAATGCAAGAGGAACTTCTTCGATCGCTGGTTTGGGCAGACTACCGAGTAGCAGTTTTGTTTACAGTGATCTTTCCGTTGATTCTGCTGATTTGGGCCTTCGTTCAGAAAGCCGATGCGATGGTGCGCCTGCTCATCGTCTACTGGCGCGTCGCCAGCCTCTTGGCGATTACGGTTTACCTATTGATGGCTGGTTGGCCGATTGGTTTTGTTTCCGGCTGGTGTGCCAGCCTTCTGATTCCTATCGCACTCTGGTTTTGGGTAGATGTGAACGAAGATATCGACGATCGCCCTCAGAGCGCCTTGAAACTTGTGCTAACTTCATGGCGTTGGGCCGTTAGTGTCTATTGCTTGCTAGGCGCGATCGTAACTATTCCGTTTCTGCGTTGTGGGTTTGTGGGTGGGGCGGTAAGAGATGGGTTTTGCCGAGTGTGGTTAGAAGCCCCTTTACTGTTCAAAGACTATTTTCATCACAATTCCAGACCCCAATTCCTAGGCTTTATCGGCATGGTGGGACTATTTATTTACGTCCTTTATTTGAGTTATTTCGTCCTGATTCGACTGGGCAAGCAGGGGCGATCGGCCATGGAACAATAAACAGTAGACTCTACGATTGAATGATTATTCGCCATGACACAATCCATAGGGCGGCGTCTAGAGCAATACACCATCAAGCGTCCCCAGGAAGTTCTGATTGTCACAGCTGAGATGGTAGGTGAAGAAGACCAAATTGCCATCTTTAAAGGATTTTCCAGTTCTCTGACGCGTTCCACTCCGTTCGATCCAGATGAACCCGTGCTACCAGAGGATGCCAAAATCGTTCAGATCGATCGCGTAGCTAGTCCCTACAACCCCAATTCCCCTCAATATTTACAGCAAGGGTTGACATGGGAAATGATGCAACAGTTGTTGTCAGATATTGGTCTTTAAAGACTGTTCCAACTCGATTTAAGCAGTAGCCATATCTGTCTTCGGTGATTCTTGGGCGAGAATAGATACTTCAATCCTTTATTCGATTGGCTGTAGCCACTCGCCTGACTCACTTTAAGGCTTGTTCATGCGACGCTCGTTTTCATTCTTCCTTGGCTTGTGTATTGCACTTGCCCTTGCTTCTGCCTGTCACGCTCCATCCACCAAAGCAAACCAACAGATTTCCCCCTCTTTTACAGCTTCAGGGAATCTCAGCAAGAACGCGACGGCAAAAACTGGCGTTATCTATCAATCGTTCGATCTGCGCTTTCGAGATATCAACGCTCAACTTCCCGAATTACAAAAACTGGGCTACACCTACATCCAAGTCTCACCTCCCCAGAAGAGTAATCCGTCCTCCGAATGGTGGGCGCGATATCAGCCTATCGATCATACGGCGATCGACAGCCCTCTGGGTACGGAAAAAGAACTCAAGGAACTCATCAACGCCGCCCATAGCCGGAAGATGAAAATTATCATCGATGTGGTGTTCAATCACATGGCAAACTATGGCAATTACGCCAAAACTCTGAATTATCCCCGCTTTTCACCGCAAGATTTCCACCCACAAGGCTGCATCGACTACAATAATCGCGTTTCCGTCACGCACGGTTGGATTAACTGTAATCTCCCCGATCTCAAAACAGAATCGCCTCACGTTAGGCAGGAAGCGAAAAACTACCTCAAGAAACTGCTTGCTCTCGGTGCCGATGGCTTTCGGTTTGATGCGGCAAAGCATATTGAACCGAACTTCTTCCGCGAAGTTCTCAAGGTGGTGCCGCCTGATAAATTCGTCTACGGCGAGGTGATTGGGCAAACGATTGAAGAGAGTAACGAGTACACGGGCATCTTTTCGGTTACAGACTTCCAGTTGGTGAGTACGATGAGCAATGCCTTTAAAATCGGGGGCGATTTGCGATCGCTCATCGATCCCGCAGCCTCCGGTAAAGCACTGCCTGGAGTTAGAGCCGTCACATTTGCTCAGAACCATGATATCGTCAAGGGTCAAATCGGCTATAAGTTAGCCAGTCAGCAAGACACGAAGTTGGCCAACGCTTTCGTTCTAGCCCGTCAAGAAGGCTTCCCGATTGTCTACAAAGACGATGCCCAGGATGCGATTACCGAGGCAGGCGTCTACTTCCATCAGAAAATGCTCGGACAGCCGCAATATTTCCGGAATGGGGGAGAAATTGCCCAAGGAGCGGATAATCCAAATACACTGTTCATCGAGCGCGGTAGTAAAGGACTCGCCATCATCAATAAAGCGGGTGATTACTTTGATGTGAAAGCCGCCAAGATGCCCGGTTTACAGGTTGGCTGTTATAAAGAACTACGCTACAGCTTTGCGATCGCAGTTGGCATTGGGGGTGATGGTCAAAAATACATCACGAAATGGGGCACCGAGCAAAGGGGCGGCATCCAAATTGGACCGCGAGATGCCCTCTTCTTTGTCTCAACCTCAGCTAGTGAATGCCGATAAAATTTTGGACAAGCAGCACAATAACATATCTCTAGAAACAATACTCAATTTAGTAAAGTGGTTCATCAAGAGCAAATTAGCCTTTCCACCAATTGTCATGGAGACATGCACAACATCACCGACCAAGTCAATGCCATTGTCAAGAAGTCTGACATCAAGACGGGAATGGTTCACATCTTCAATATCGGTAGTACGGCAGCCATTGGTACGATTGAATTTGAGCCAGGACTGCAACGCGACTTACCCGAACTCTTAAATCGGCTGATTCCACCCAGTCGGGAATACGGACACGAGCAGATGTGGCATGATGGCAATGGTCATTCTCACCTACAAGCTACCTGGCTTGGTCCTTCGCTGACTGTACCCGTACAAAATGGCAAGCTAGAGTTAGGAACTTGGCAACAAATCTTTCATTTAGAATGTGATATCAAACCACGCCAACGCAAAATCGTTGTTACGATTTATGGCGAGTAGCCTTATTTGTAGATATAGGAAATTTAACGATGGTAAAAATAGTCGGTCGGAAATCGTTAGGGCTTCAATCGGTCTATGATATTGGCGTAGAGCGCGACCATAACTTTATTTTAGCTAATGGGTTAGTTGCTTCAAATTGCTTCAACAAATCCCACTCCACCGCTTATGGTTATGTCACCTATCAAACGGCTTATCTTAAGGCGAATTATCCTGTTGAATATATGGCAGCACTGCTAACCGCTAGCAGTGGAACCCAAGACAAGGTGCAGAAGTATATTGCAACTTGTTCGAGTATGGGAATTGATGTCTTGCAACCTAATATCAATCGCTCAGAAATTGATTTCACACCAGTGGCTGGCAAAATCTTATTTGGACTGTCGGCCGTGCGAAATTTGGGAGATGGGGCAATTGAATGTATTTTGAAGGCTCGCGAAAAAGATGGCCCGTTTCTGTCACTAGCCCAATTTTGCGATCGCGTCGATTTACGAACGGTTAACCGCCGTGCCTTAGAAGCGTTAATTTACAGTGGTGCTTTTGATAGCATTGCCCCCAATCGCCACCAACTCATCCAAGATTTGGAACTAGTCATCAACTGGGGTCAAAGCCGTGCCAAGGACCGAGAAGTTGGTCAAGGCAATCTGTTCGATATGTTAGGAGGCATGAACGAGAACCAAAACAACAGCAGTGAGGCTTGGAAGTCTGCCCCCAAAGCTCCAGCTGTTGCCGATTTCTCACCTCAAGAAAAATTACGATTGGAAAAAGAATTGCTGGGATTCTATGTATCTGACCACCCTCTCAAGTCAGCGCAACCCGTAGCGAAAGTGTTATCTCCAATTAATCTCAATGAGTTAGGAGAACAAAATAAGCGATCGCTGATTAGCGCGATCGTGATGTTGACCGATGTCAAGCCGATCGTGACGAAAAAAGGCGATCGCATGGCCATCATCCAGATGGAAGACCTCACAGGTCAAGCGGAAGGTGTCGTTTTCCCGAAAAGTTACGAGCGCATCGGTTCGCTGTTCCAAGCTGATGCTCGTTTAATTATTTGGGGTAAAGCCGATCAGCGCGACGATCAAATTCAACTGATTATTGAGGACGCAGAGTTAATCGAAGACGCTCGCATGGTAGTCGTAGAACTCACCCCAGAGCGAGTGACGGATAAAGGGAAACTCACCCACCTGAAAACCATTTTGCAAGAACACGCCGGACAAAAAAATCAGGCGAAAGTACCCGTACTCGCAAAAGTTCTCGCACCCTCTCATCAGCAATTTGTGCGCTTTAATTCTAAGTACCACGTACAAGACGACCAAGCTGTAGTTGCAGCGCTCAATGCAGCGGGATTTTCTGCCCATACTTCTTCCTTGATTGGGACTTAGCAAGGAAGATACTGCCCAATGACAGAAAAGTATTTTATTGATTCTTAGGAATACTCTGAGTTTTTAGCTCTAAATCCCGTGCTTTTTGATAAACAACCTTTGCTTCCTCTTGTTGACCTTGATGAGATAGAGCATAGCTCAAGTTATAGTAAGCTCTAGCAAAATTCGGATTGCTGCGAATAGCAGCTTTGTAGTGTACAATTGCTTCGTCGAATTGGTCTTGGTGTAAGAGAGCATCCCCCAAGTTGGTTTGAGTCAGCCACAGGTTCGGATTAATTCTAACCGCCTGTTTATAGAGCGCAATTGCCTCATCACTTTTACCTTGAGATTCGAGAATCAGTGCCAAATTATTGTAAGGTGGTGTGTCGTTTGGAGCCAGACTAATGGCTTCCCGATACGCAGAAATAGACTCCTGTGTCTTGCCTTGCTTGTTTAAATCAATTCCTAAGTTATAGTAAATGCTCGCTAAGTTCTGGCGAACATCTGCACGATCGGGGTTGAGACGAACTGCCTCCCTAATTTGAGCGATAAATTCTTCTGTGTTCCCTTGTTTTTGTAAAGCAATACCTAAGTTACTGTAAGCATCTGTAGATTTTGGATTGAGGCGAATTGCTTCTAGATAATGGAAAATAGCGTTCTTGACTTGTCCTTGATTGTCTAAAGCTAAGCCCAAGTTAAAGTGATATAGGGCAATATCGGGCTTATACTGAAGTGCTTTCTGGTACTGGAGGATAGCTTTTTCTATATTACCTTGCCTCAAGAAAATTCCCCCCAGATTGTTGTAAGCCGCAGCATTTTTAGGATTTAAGCGAATAGCTTCTTGGTAGTGAACAGTTGCCTCCTGTAGCCGCTCTCCCCGTTCTAGAGCCAACCCCAAGTTAAAATGAACGCTAGCATTTTGCGGATTCAGCGAAAGCAAGAAACGGGCAAGATTAGGATTTTGCTGAGAATTGGCTAGCAAGACAAACCATAGGAAAAATCCTAAATAAGTAACTACTCCCACAGCTAAAACAGCTCTAACAATTTTATTTTGTTGTAACTGCGATCGCCACAAACCCCAGCGAGCTATTCTGAGATTAGGATTGAAGCAAAGTGCTTGCCGAAACTTGGCAGCGGCTTGAGCGCTTTTAATCTGCCCAAAAAACACAGTTCCTAAATTACAGTGAGCA